>NZ_AP023272.1:1547377-1864815 GCF_013426735.1 Agrobacterium vitis | reverse complement strand
CTTCAAGCCGAAAGGCTGATTATACCCGCCATTTTGATAGATCAGCAGCCCGGAAATCACACCTGATTTCCGGGCTGCTGCGTTGAAGGCTTGTTTTTTCGAAAACCGCGACCAAGTGCGAGATCAGACATTACAACCAAAAATAGTTCGTCCTTTCCATCCATCAAGAGTTGACGAGGAATTTTAGAAACTTCATGATTACTCCCGAAGGTTGCAAATTTGTGCTGTCTGCTTGACGCAGAGCGCAGGAGAACCCTCGAAATTTCACAGAAAATCTCATTCTCCTTTCCATGAAGGAAGGGGCTCTTTTTCCGATCGAGCCGACCTTGATCATGATGTTCCCGGCCGCTCGCCACCCTCTCTTCAATGACAGGATTGCGATGTCTTACTCGATTTCCCGCCGCACGCTGCTGCGCGGCATGACAGCCCTGGCCGGTTCTTTTGCGGCTCCGTCTCTCATCACCGGATTTGGCAGTGCCCAGGCGGCCTACCGGACCAGCAAACCCAACCTGCCAACAGGGTTTGGCAAAGGCAAAAGCGTCGCCATCCTCGGCGCCGGCGTCGCCGGGCTGACGGCTGCCTTGACGCTGGCCCGCAGCGGCTTTTCCGTTCAGGTCTTCGAGGCAGACAACCGCTATGGCGGCCGCAGCCTGACGATTCGTCCGACGAATGACCACTACAAGAGCTGGTGGTTCAAGAATTATCCCGGCACCCAGGAATTTTCCGAGATGTATGTGGACCGCTATCAGGAGACAGCGGACAGCCCGGCACCTGACCTGCAAATTTGCCAATTCATGGACGACGCCTGGGCCGCGAAGAAATATGCTGGGAACCCTGTCGAGCTCTACCTGAATGCCGGGCCGGGCCGTATCCCCTCCAATCATGTCAATCTCATCGCGTTATGCCAGGAAATCGGCGTGTCGCTGGAGCCTTATTTCTTCCAGTCGATGTCCAACCTGATGCAAAGCAAAGAGTTCAACAACGGTGCGCCGGTATCCTTCGCCCAGGTCACATTCAGCCTCTATAGTGAAATGGCGGCGATGATGTACAAGGTGACGAAAGAAGGCGTGCTTTTGCAGGGCGATACCAATGCCGTGACCCGCGAGAAGCTCAAGGATCTCTACCGTGTTTTCGGCGACCTGACAGGCACCGGCGAGATCCAGACAACGACCCGGCTCGGCTTCAGCCATCTGCCCGGCGGTTGGCGCGATGCGCCAAAGACACGGGACGCTGTCGGGCTGGGGGAAATCCTCGATTCGAAATTCATCGGTGATCCCACAGCCAATCCGGAGCTGTCACCCGGTTCTTTCCTGTTCAACAATTTCAACACGGACTGGCAGCCAACATTGATGCAGCCGGTTGGCGGCATGGACCGGATCTGGCAACAACTGCTGCTTCAGGATGTGCCAGCAACCGCTCTATGGAAAAAGGGCAGCAAGCCTCGACATCCCAAAGTCGGCCATCTGGTTCTGCTGAAGACCAAAGCGTCGAAAATCGCCTCCGCTGGGGAAAAAGTAGTCGTTACCTATGAAACGGCGGGCCGGAAAGCCGAACAGGCCCAGTTTGACTTCTGCATTTCCACCATGGCGCCCTCGTTGCTCAACCGCATCATTGGCGATTACCCGGTACCAGCCGACTTCCGCAAGGGTCTCGAAGCCTTCTCCAAGACCGGCATCTGGAATGACAAGACCCCCAATCTCTGGACCCCCGCCATCAAGGTCGGCTGGCAGGGCAAGGACCGCTTCTGGGAAACCGATAGTGAGATCTATGGCGGCATTTCCTGGACAACCGATATGATCGGTCAGATCTGGTATCCCTCCGAGGATTTCACGGCCCATACAGGCATTCTGACCGGCGCCTATAATCGTGGACTGACAGCAGTAGACTATGCCAAGCTGAACAATACCCAGCGCGTCGAAACCGCCCGCCAGGGGCTTGGCCTGCTGCATCCGGGAAAGACCGACCAGGTCTATCGCGGCGTCTCCATTGCCTGGCAATATATGCCACACCAGGTCGGCGGCTGGGCTTCGGATACGGCGACGACAGACGAAAAAGCCTATCAGCAGATCACCACCTTCGAGAAGAACGGGCGCTTCTTCTGCGCGGGCGATACCTGGAGCTACCTGCCCGGCTGGCAGGAAGGCTCCGTCACCTCTGCCTATTGCGCGGTCAACGCGATCGCCCGGACCATGGACCCGGCCAAATACAGCGACTGCGCCTGCTTCCAATGAACCGGTCGCCGCCGGGACCTGTGTTCCCGGCGGCCTTTCATTCGCTCAATCACCTTTTGATTGATTATCCTGCCGATAGGTATGGCTGGGCTTCACAACATATTTTTTCGCCTGATCGTTCAATTCCTTGCTGTGATACAGATCGAGGCACTTCAAAAAATCGAATTTCACACCTTTGACTTCCGATTCAGCAAGCGGGTTGCTATAATTTTTCATCAGGAATTTTTCGATCAAAGCATTCATGGCGTCAGGGCTTTTGTCCATATCGTAATATGTCCAGTCCCTGAGCGCACTCACACTGCTACCTGCATCGGCAGATGCGCCCTTGTCGTCCTTATAAGCGTTGGAAATGCAGGTGGCCAAAACCATATCCTTGTAATTCTGAAGATAGGTGCGACCAGCAGCTTGAGGACCGTTGCCGACAGCCAAGTCGTTGGCGGCAGCGATTTGGGAGTTAACACAAAGACCGACCAAGCCGAGAAGAAGCAAACGGTACATCATTGCAAACTCCAGAAATTTGCCTTGTCTGTTTTGTAAGTCACTCCCGGCTCATTAAAATAGCAATGATCGTAGCAAACTGTTCCATTAAAAAGCGTGGCATGGCCCTGTGCATCGCTCCAACCTGATACTTCAAACAGAATAACACCCTTTTTTCCCGCTAGCGTACCTCCATTAGACGGAGGGTACTGAACCACCTCTGGCTTACCCCAGGTTTTTTCAAGATAATCAATCAGGTTTTTCACGCGAAAAAAATACCATTTCTGGTCTGCGCCAGAAACCGTTTGGGCAGCGACATGCTGGAGGTGCATGCCGGAATAGTTCAAAATATAGCTCATTCTGACTGCGCAAGTGTTGCTCCAGCGCGCAACCGGATTGGGATTATTGACATTTTTTGCGACATTTCCCCCAATGACTTCAGAAACCTTGGCTCCTGACGCTTGCGGATCGTAAATCCGCATTGAAGCTGCCCACGCAATATTAAAATTTGGCCGTCCCATATCTAACCTCAAAAATTTAAAGCAATGTCGCAATCAGGATAAAGCGACAAAATCCTAAGGGCAATCGTCTATTCTGGAAATAAGTTTTCCAAAACAAAAACGCTTGCGGCGAACAGCGCACGGCAATAAAGTTGCATCATGCAACCAATATGGAACTGGTATGATGCAAGACCATTCACAAGTCGAAGCTATTCGCGCCTCATCACGTCAGTTGGTCCGTGAACTCGGCTTTATGGGGGGAGATTTTGCCGGAACGGATCTTCCGCCCTCGGCGGTGCATGCCTTGATAGAGATCGATGCGTGTCCTGACATCACCGGCCGCGACCTCGGCCATCGTCTTCGCCTTGAGAAATCAAGCGTCAGCCGGATGCTCCGCAGGCTGGTTATGTCCGGTGATGTTTTGGAAGAGACGGATAAGGACGACTACCGAATCAAGCGGTTGCGCTTGAGCGAGAGCGGGCAGAAGCGCACCAAAACCATTCATGAGTTTGCGCGTCATCAGGTTTCAAGCGCGCTCAAGCGGTTGGGGCACGAGGAAAATCGGACGATCCTTCAAGGACTGCGCCTATATGTTCAGGCCCTGTCCAATGGTAGTGATGCAGCAGCACCCAAAGCTGAGATTGTCGAAGGCTATAGGCCCGGCCTCATTGCCCGTATCACGCAAATGCATGCGCTCTATTATGCGCGAACGGCAGGCTTCGGGCTGCATTTCGAATGTCTTGTCGCAAGCGGCCTCGCGGATTTTTGCAATCGTCTGGACAATCCAAAAAATTCCATCTGGCTGGCCATGCAATCGGGTGAAATCGTCGGCTCCATCGCAATCGATGGCGAGGACCTGGGAGCCAAAACAGCTCATCTACGATGGTTCATCATTGATGATGGCATGCGCGGCGGAGGCGTCGGGCGTCAATTGCTCTCCGCCGCCCTCGCCTTTGCGGATGAGAAAGGCTTTGAAGAAACGCATCTTTGGACGTTCAGCGGCCTGACGGCGGCGCGACATCTTTACGAAAGCCACGGTTGTGTTTGCGTCGAGGAACGCACTGGCAATCAGTGGGGAAGCGAAGTGCTGGAACAGAGATTTGTCAGGCCCCGGCCTTCCTAGAGTTTGCCTTAGGAAAAGTGGACCCCGGCTTTCCCGAAAAGACAAACGAAAAACAAAAAACGAGAGTCTGCCCGGTTCAGATTGAACCTGACAGACCCTGTGTTCTGGCAGAGCAAAAACCGGCTTTGCGTCCGGATCTGGTACCATCAATGAGATAGATGGCTCCTCAGCTTACTTGGCGCTGAGCACAAACTGGCCAAGTCTGCAAAGATCAGCCCTGCTCATCAGATCGTAATAGCCGGAATCCTGCTCCATCTCGCCCAGCACACCATATTTGCAGGTACCATCGTTAGGAACAGAGACAACGCGGCTCTGGCCCTTGCCAACGCTGTGGCCGTTCAACACCTCCACCTTGCCGCCCTTGCCGTCCAGAGAACGGAAGGTCAATCGGACAATCGCCGACTGGGTTTTGTTGACGAACAGAAAACGGTGGCTGCCGGAAGCCGCAGAAACAGTCGAGGCCATAGCAATAGCAGCCACGCCAAACACCAAACCTGTCAATAAACGCATAATGTCCCCACGATAAAAATGCCGTCGCAACACCGTCGGGCGGCGTTACAAGTCGGCATAAAAGATCAAAACCTCAAGGCGCCCCTTCCCGATACCCCTCGGCGGGAGCAGCCCTGGCACAGCTTTTCTGTGTGCATTGAGAGACATGCACCCGGACAAGGGACATTGCAACAGGCCCGATCAAGCATTTTTTCAGCCTGTTGCAACAGGGTAAACACCCTATCCCAACAGGCTGGAAGGATCAGATTTAACCGCCGATCAGCGCCAGCCACTCGTCCTCGGTCATCACAGTCACGCCCACCTCACGGGCCTTGTCCAGCTTGGAACCAGCGCCCGGTCCAGCAACCAGATAATCGGTCTTTTTCGAGACCGATCCAGCCACCTTGGCACCGAGGCTTTCGGCCCTGGCCTTGGCTTCATCGCGGGTAAAGCGCTCCAGTGAGCCGGTGAAGACCACGGTTTTCCCGGCCACCGGGCTATCGCTTGCCGTAACGGCCTCTGCATCCCGTGGAGTCACTTCCTTCAACAGGCGAGAGACAACTTCAAGATTGCGGGGCTCCTTAAAGAATTCGACGATGGAGGCGGCGACGACTTCGCCGATGCCATCGATGCTGTTCAACTCGTTCCAGGCCTCACCAAATTTGGGGCCGGCATCCTGCATGGCATCAGCAAATGCCGCGTAGGAGCCATAGGAGCGGGCCAGCAGCTTGGCAGTGGTTTCGCCGACATGGCGGATGCCAAGCGCGAAGATGAAGCGGTTGAGGGCAATCTCGCGGCGCGCATCGATGGCGTCGAACAGTTTGCGCACGCTGACCCGGCCAAAACCGTCGATATTTTCAAGTCGGGTCAGCGAAGAGGCTTCCTGCCGCTGTTTGAGGGTGAAAATATCCGGCGCAGTGCGGATCATCAAAGCTGGGTCTTCACTCTCGAAGAAGAAATCCACCTGTTTTGTGCCCAGCCCTTCAATGTCGAAGGCATTGCGGGAGACGAAATGCTTGATGTGCTCCTTGGCCTGCGCCGAGCAGACGAAGCCGCCCGTGCAGCGGGTCACGGAATCCAGCTTACCGGTCTTCTCGTTTTTCTCGCGCACCGCATGGCTACCGCAAACCGGGCAGATTTTCGGAAATTCGTATTTCACTGAGGTCTCAGGCCGCTTTTCCAGCACCACATCCAGCACCTGCGGAATGACGTCACCGGCCCGCTGGACGATGACAGTATCGCCGATGCGAATGTCATGGCCTTCCTCTCGGATACGCTCGCCGCCATTGCCGATACCCTCGATATAATCGGCATTATGCAGGGTCGCATTGGTCACGACCACGCCACCGACGGTAATCGGCTCCAGCCGCGCCACCGGCGTCAGCGCGCCGGTGCGGCCCACCTGGATGTCGATGGCCTCCACTGTGGTAAAGGCCTGTTCCGCTGGAAATTTATGGGCTGTCGCCCAGCGCGGCGAACGGGACCGAAAACCGAGCCGGGCCTGCAAATCCAGCCGATCAACCTTATAGACCACACCATCGATATCGTAATCCAGATCGGCTCTCTGAAGGCCGATCTCGCGGTAATGGGCAATGATCTCCTCAAGCGATGTCAAACGACGAGTGAGCGGATTGACTGGGAAGCCCCAGCGCTTAAAGGCCTCGACCATGCCCGATTGGGTTTCGGCAGGCATGGTGCTCATCTCGCCCCAGGCATAGGCGAAGAATTTCAGCTTGCGACTGGCGGTGACTTTTGCATCGAGCTGACGCAGCGACCCGGCAGCCGTATTGCGCGGGTTGACATAGGTCTGGCGGCCCTCGGCCTCCATCTGGGCGTTCAGCGCCAGAAAGTCGCTTTTCGCCATATAGACCTCGCCACGCACTTCCACCAGATCGGGGGCATCAGCGGGCAATTCGGTCGGGATTTCCTTGATGGTCAGGATATTGGCGGTGACATTTTCGCCCGTCGTGCCATCACCGCGCGTCGCCGCCGTCTTGAGTTTGCGGTTCTCATAGCGGATCGACATCGACAGGCCATCGATCTTCGGTTCGGCGGTAAAGGCGATGGAATTATCCGGCATCACGCCCAAAAAACGATAGACCGAGGCCACGAAATCCGCCACGTCCTCATCGGAAAACGTGTTGTCCAGCGACAGCATCGGCCTTGCATGGGTGATCTGCGAGAAAATCCCGGCAGGTGCCGCACCCACCCGCTGCGACGGACTATCGCTGCGCACCAACGTCGGAAACCGGGCCTCGATGGCATCGTTGCGCCGCTTCAAGGCATCATAATCAGCATCGGAAATTTCCGGCTGGTCCTTGCCATGGTAAAGCGCATCATGATGAGCGATGGCAGCGGCCAGCCTGGTCAACTCCTGCCCAGCCTGCTCTTCGCTGAGGTCTTCGACCGGGATCAATGCATCCGCCATGACTGTCTCCTGACTATAGTCTTTATCCGGTCTTAAATGAAAATTTCCGGATTAAAAACTCTCATCCGACAGCTTCTACCGTCTTGTCCAGATCGATCCACGCTTTCAGCGGCAGATGGTCGGAGGCGAGCCGCGCCAGCGGACTGTCATGCACCTGCATGTCAGCAATCAGGCCGGCGCGGTTGGTCATGATCCGGTCCAGCGCCAGAACCGGCAGCCGGGCCGGAAAGCTGGGGACAGGCGGTGGCAGCGGGCCAAACAGCGGCTCAAAACGGGTGAGCGCCGAGCCTGGCCCGACCCGCCACTCGTTGAAATCTCCCATCAGCACGGTCGGACAATCGGCCCGCTCGCGCATCAGCTTCAGAATGAAATCCGCCTGCTGGCGGCGCGCCCAGCGCAACAGGCCGAGATGGGCGGCGATGATCCTGAGTTCACGCCCGCCATCGAGATCGATTTCCGCCACCACCGCGCCGCGTGGCTCCAGCCCAGGCAGCACGAAAGGATGGACATTGCGCACCACACCTTCGCGAAACAGCAGGACATTGCCGCGCCAGCCATGGCTTTTCGGCAGGCCCGCCACCGGCACACGGGTCAGGCCAGCCTCGCCCTGCAAGCGGGCGAGATCAAGCAGCCCGGTGCGGTCGCCGAACCGCTGATCGGCTTCCTGAAGGGCGATCACATCAGGGCCAATCTCGCGGATCACATGCAGCACCCGTTCCGGATCGAACCGGCCATCGACGCCCACACATTTATGGACATTATAGGAGGCGACAAGCAGCCCCGGCGAGTCAACGGGCCGCTCCCCGTTGATGGGCGAGGCAGGACGGCTGCGGCGATTGCGCAGCGAGGTCAGCATTTGCGCGCGCAGAGTATGGGTTTGCTTTTTCATGCTCACTCAGAAAATAGGAGACGGAACGCCAATGTCCACCCGCATTACAAAGCCAGAGAGCCCAGCCAAAGCACTCTTTGCATCAATTTCAACAGGAACGGGCGGGCATGCAAGCTTTCCAGTGTCACTTCCTCGGCCCCTTCCCGGCTTTCATCCATGCGTCGCGCCACGAAGGCGGCGAAATCATCGTCATAGACTTCCAGGTCGATTTCGAAATTCAGCCTGAGCGACCGGGCGTCGAGATTGGATGAACCGACAAAGGCCCATTTATCATCGATGACCAGCAGTTTCGAATGATCGAACGGCCCGGTTGAGCGAAAGATCCGGCAGCCATCGCGAATGATCTGTTCGAATTGCGCGGTCATCGCATGGCTGACAACAGCCAGATTGTTTTTCGAGGGAACGATGATTTCCACCGCCACCCCGCGCCGGGCCGCCGTCGCCAGTGCCGACAGAAAAATATTGTCCGGCAGAAAATAAGGCGACAGGATACGGATGGAGCGCTCGGCGACGGAAAATGCTCCTGTGAGCACCCGGTGATTGCTTTCCAGATGCGCATCCGGCCCGGATACCACGGCGCGGGCGTAAGGCGTCTCGCCGGCCTCACCGGCAGCAAGATGCAATTGCCAGGCTTCGCCGTTCAGGGCCTCGTCGGTCTCGAAATGCCAGTCATCGGCAGCCACCGAAAACAATTCGGCCACGACAGGCCCGGTGACGTGAAAATGCGTGTCACGGGCCGCATTCGGACCCACAAAGGCCTCGCGGATATTCATGCCGCCGAAAAAACCAACCGCGCCATCCACCACCAGGATCTTGCGATGGGTGCGCAGATTGGCATAGGGCAGTCTCAAGCCGACAATGACCTTGCCGTTGAAGGACGCGACCGTGATGTCGCCATCGGCGAGATACCCGACAATGCTCGGCACGCTGTAGCGTGCGCCCACCGCATCAATCAGCACCCGCACCTCGACGCCCCGCTTGCGCGCCGCAATCAGGCAATCGGCAATGCGCAAGCCCACGCTGTCCCTGTCGAAAATATAGGTTTCCAGCAGGATACTATGGCTTGCCGCATCGATAGCCGCGCACATCGCATCATAGGCCTCATCGCCGGTGGCAAGCGGTGTCAGGCGATTGCCGGATGTCAGCGGATGGCGGGTGACACGCTCCCCCAGATGCCGCAGCGCCTCCAGGCGCCCGCCGAATTTTGCCTTTACCTCGCCTTCGGGCACGGCGTAATGGGCCAGAACGCCTTCCATCTGGCTACGGCGCAATGCCCGGCGCGCCATATAGGAGGCACGGCGCACACGGTTGATCCCCGCCATCGCATAGATCAGCGTACCGATAATCGGCGACAGGATGATAACCCCGACCCAGGAGAGCGCCGAACGCACATCACGCTTGGTCATCGCCGCATGCACGGCAGCCACCGTACCCATCACAGTGGAAATCACGGCAAGAAGATGCGGCCAATAATGGGAAATAAGGTCGAGCATCACTTACCAGTATGAAGAGGATAAAGCCGAGCGGACACGCAGCATGCGGCAAAACGAAGATTGGCGCAAACGTCTGACGTGAGGATTTGTTCCTCCCTTACACCTCGGCATAACGACAGGATCACAAGATCGATCGGCAATCCGTCAGCGTCAATGGTCTCCGGCCAGAAGCTTGGCCGCCGCTGCTCTTGCCTCATCCGTCACCGAAGCGCCTGCCAGCATCCGGGCGATTTCCTCGCGGCGGTGGTCGGGGCCGATCATCGCAACTTGTGTGGCGATCTTTTCTGCGTTGCCGCTGGCTGGCCCCTTGGAGATCAACAGATGTGTAGCGGCGCGGGCAGCGACCTGTGGCGCATGGGTCACCGACAGGACCTGGACGCGCTCCGACAGCCGTTTCAGCCGCTGGCCGATCGCATCGGCCACAGCACCGCCGACGCCAGTATCGATTTCATCGAACACAAGTGTCGGGGCGGAGCCGCGATCGGCCAGCGCCACTTTCAACGCCAGCAGAAACCGCGATAGCTCGCCGCCAGAGGCGACTTTCATGATCGGCCCGGGCCGCGTGCCGGGATTGGTCTGCACATGAAACTCAACCAAATCGATACCGTCGGCGGTGGCATTATCAGCATCCGCAGTAACCTCGACCATGAAACGGGCGCGCTCCAGTTTCAGGGCCGGTAATTCATCCATAACGGCGTCGGCCAGCGAAGAGGCTGCATTCCGGCGCTTCTGCGATAGGGATTGAGCATTGGCGAAATAAACAGTCTTGGTTTCGGCCACGGCCTTTTCCAACATGCCGAGCTTTTCCTCACCGGCATCGAGATCGGCGAGATCGGTGATCATCTTTTCGGCAAGGGCCGGAAGATCGGCAACCGCGACCGAATATTTGCGGCCAGCGGCCCGCAGCGCAAACAGCCGTTCCTCTACCCGCTCCAGTTCGCGTGGATCGAACTCCGTGCGGCGTAGCGCCGATTCGACCTCCATCTGCGCGCTCGACAAGGTGTCCAGCGCCGTACCCAACAGACTGACCGTGTCCTCCAGCAAGCCGGGGGCTTCGCCGCTCTTGCGCTCCAGGCGCCGCATCAGCGAGGCGATCATCGGCACGGGCGAAGCATTGCCATTCAGAAATTCACTGGCCTCGGCGATATCGCCAGCGATCCGCTCGGATTTCTGCATCCGGGAGCGGCGCTCGGCCAGATCCTCTTCCTCGCCATCCTGCGGGCTGAGGCCTTCCAGTTCCTCGACCGAGGCACGCAGGTAGTCCGCCTCTCGGGCCGCGGCCTCGACCTTGGCCTTGTGGATCTTGAAGGCGCGCTCGGCCTCACGCCAACGGCGATAGCTGTCGCCCAGCGCCTGCGCTTCTTCGGTCAGCCCCGCAAAGGCGTCCAGCAGCAGACGATGGGCAGCGGTATCCACCAGCGCCCGATCATCGTGCTGTCCATGGATTTCGACCAGATATTGCCCGGCCTGGCGCATCAGTTGCACACTGATCGGCTGGTCGTTGACATAGGCACGGGTGCGGCCATCGGCGGATTGCACCCGGCGGAAAATCAGGTCGCCATCGTCATCGATGCCGTTTTCGCGCAGCATGATGCGGGCCGCATGGCTGAGGGCGACATCGAATACCGCCGTCACCTGGCCCTTGTCTTCACCATGACGCACAAGCGAGCCATCGCCGCGCCCGCCAAGGGCCAGCGACAGACTGTCGAGCAGAATGGATTTCCCCGCCCCCGTTTCGCCGGTCAGCACAGACAGACCGGCCGAAAAGTCAAGGTCGAGCCGCTCGATCAAGACGATGTCGCGGATCGAAAGCTGGACGAGCATGAGTGTTCACATCTCTCCGAAGGCGACGGCTAAACCGTCTGGAAAATCAGGATGAGCCCAGAATCTTTTTGCCGGCTCTGGAAATCCAGCTCTCCTGGGCTTCTCGCGGCTCAAGACCACCGGTTTTCAGCAGTTCGAAACTATCCTTGTACCATTTGCTATCAGGATAGTTGTGACCGAGCACGGCGGCTGCCGTCTGCGCTTCCTGCACCACGCCCATGGCATAATAGGCTTCAACGAGACGCGCCAGCGCTTCTTCGATCTGGTTGGTCGTCGGATATTGCTCAACCACATTGCGGAACCGCTGGATCGACGCCAGATATTCCTTGCGCTCAAGATAATAACGGCCGATCTGCATTTCCTTGCCAGCCAACTGGTCGCGGGCAAAGCGCATCTTTTCCTGGGCATCGGACACATATTCAGACGTCGGATAGTTCTTGACCACCTTATCCATCGCCTCAAGCGTCCTGGACGAGAATTTCTGGTCCTGGGTGACGTTGGGGATCTGACGCCAGTTGGACAGGCCGATCAGATATTGCACATAGGCCGAATCCTTGGTGGACGGATACAGCGTCATGTAGCGCGTGCCGGTGGAAATCGCCTCGGTATATTTGCCTTGGCGATATTTTACGAAGGTACTCATGACAAGCGCCTTCTGCGACCAATCCGAGAACGGGTTCTGCTTGTCAACGGCATCGAATTTACGCGACGCTTCCGCAAGATTACCGGCCTTGATGTTGGCCAGACCCTGATTATAGAGCGTCTCCGGCGGATCGGTCTCAGCGCCGAGCTTGGTAATATCGATATCCTTGTCCGTATTGCAGGCGCTGAGCAGCGGCGCAACGCCAGCGATAGACAGGCAAACGGCAAGCATCCGCGCTGATTTGTTGATCATGGAAGACTTCACTTCACTCATACGACAGATCCCGATTGCAGCGGTGCTTCTATAAAGCCATCGCTTCCGCTAGGCGTTTTAGCCATAAAGATAACGATAGGGCAACGCAATGGTGATGTTTTAACGCATTTTTATGGCGTAACGCCACAATCTGCTGTTTTATTTTGGACAATATAGCATCGAGCAGAAAACAGGAATCAGCACGATGCGTAAGCTTTTTGCTTTCGTATCGGATTTACCCGAAAACCGGTCCTTAACTTTCGCTCCGATGCTACAGCATCAGGTGAAATGCCCGAAATCGAACGCACGAAAACGGCGCCTACCGGCGCCGTTTTAATTCAACTGATTCTATGGACCATTTCGCCAAGCGCAAATCCGAGCGACATGATGCAGCGAATCGTCAAGCCGTCCAGGGCGCAAAACCCGGCGCATTGACTGCCACGAATTCCCGTACCCTCGCCTTGCCGCCGCGTGCGCCGGGCGCTTCCACCACTTCATAGGCCGAAGCATCAGACAGCAGCGCTTTCAACGCCAACGAATTCATCTTGTGACCGCCGCGATAGGAGCGGTAGCAGCCAATGAATTGTGCACCGGCCAGAGCCAGATCACCAACAGCATCCAGCGTCTTGTGACGGGCGAATTCGTCGGGATAGCGAAGACCCTCGATATTGACGACCTTGTCGTCATCGGAAATCACCACGGAATTTTCAAGCGAAGACCCAAGCGCCAGGCCAGCGGCCCACAGGCGCTCGACATCGCGCATGAAACCGAAGGTACGGGCGCGCGACAATTCCTGCTTGAAGCTCTGCGGTGTCAGGTCGCCCTGCCAGGACTGCCGGCCAATCAGCGGGCAATCGAAATCGATTTCCACTTCAAAGCGCGTCCCTTCATAGGGGCGAAACTCAGCCCAGGACGCGCCATTATCGACCCGAACCGGCTTCATCACCCTGATATAGCGGCGCTTGACACCGAGGCTGACAATGCCAGCCTGCTCGATGGCATCGATATAGACGGCGGAACTACCGTCCATGACGGGGGTTTCCGGTCCATCGACCTCAACCACCAGATTGTCGAGACCGAGCGAATAAATGGCCGCCATCACATGCTCGACGGTGGCGACCCAATGGGTTGGCGAAGAGCCCAGAACGGTGCTGAGATCGGTATTACCGACCTGCGAGGCGACAGCCTTCAGCTCGGTAACGGAACCATTGGCATGCTGGCGGTGGAACACGATGCCAGTTCCGGCTTCGGCAGGCAGAAAGCTCATGGTAACAGGCTGACCGGAATGCACGCCGATCCCCTTCAGGGTGACCGGTTGAGCGATAGTCGTTTGGAAGCTCAACAAACCGATTGCCATTCACATTCACCTTTCAAGTCTTCAAATCCGATCCGAGGCCGTGAAGGCTGGACCGGCTAGTCATTTGCCCGTCCATGCCCTTGCGTCACCGCCGGGCCTCGTCGCTTCTGAAGCGCCACCCAACCGCTCATCGGTCTGCCTGGCACTCTTCGTTATCAGGGATATACGTTTGGAAACGCAACAATCCAAATCAATGTTTCTTTCCGATTGTTACGAAACCGAATCCTTGAAAAAACCTTGGAAAACTGTGGATTAACAGCACTGCCTCAACAAGAAATCAGCACCTGAAATCGGGTGCATGCAAGCAGAAACCCGGATCTTTCGATCCGGGTTTCGAAAACGCATCTCTGGCGAGAGACTCAGAGTCTGGCAGGTTCACATTGAACCACCCATCCTCCTGATTTTTTGCTGTCGTCTGTCTTTTCGGGAAAATCGGGCTCCACTTTTCCCTGACAAATCTTAGCTTGACCAAACTTTAGTTCGACTGGCGGCGCAGGAAGGCCGGAATTTCCAGCTGGTCGTCATCATGGGCCGCACGCTGCTGCGGCACCTGACGGCCCTGATCGTCCAGATTACCACGACGCGGTGCATAAAGGCTCGCTTCCGGCGATAGCGGACGGCGCTGCTGGGAGGCAGCAGCCGGTGCAGGTGCGGTCATATCGGAGGCGACATTGTCTTCCTGACGACCGAGCGAGTTGGTGATGCGGCGCAGCAGCCCCATCGGACCACGATCCTCGGATGCCTGCTGGGCGGCAGGCTGGTTGCGATGGTCCAGCTCCGCCTGCACGACCGGCGAGAAATCCTCGACCTTCGGCATGCGGGACTGTTCTGGCTGGCGCATGACCGGCGCGGCAGGTTCCTGGCGCATCACAGGAGCAACCGGCTCCTGGCGGAAGGCTGGCTGTGGTGCAGCAGCAGCAGGCTGCATGGCAGGCGCTGGCTGCGGCGCGCGGGCTACTGGCTGTTCCGGAGCGGCAAACGAGGAAAACAGCTTGCTCTGCGGACGGAAATCGTCAGCAGGCTGGGCAGCGGCAGGCTGCTGCACCTCAGGCTGGGCATGCATGGCGGCCTGACGGGCGACAGCGATTTCCAGTTCGCGTTCCATTTCAGCTTCAGCATTGCGGATCTGCTCGGCGACCGGATCGAGTGGGCGCGTTGCAAAGATCGACGGAGCCGCAGCAACCGGAGCTTGTGTCGGAGCAGCAGCAACAGGTGCTGGCTGAGGCGCAGGAGCGGCAGGAGCAGGCGTAAAGGCAGCGGACGGACGAATCGCTGGCTTGGCAGAGATCGTGCGCATTTCAGCACCGCGTGCTTCCAGCGCATTGGCGGCGCGGTCGATGCCGGTGGCAACAACCGACACGCGGATCAGGCCTTCCAACGCTTCGTCGAAGGTGGCGCCGAGGATGATGTTGGCGTCGGCATCGACTTCTTCGCGGATACGGGTTGCGGCTTCATCGACTTCGAACAACGTCAGGTCGCGACCACCGGTGATGGAGATCAGCAAGCCCTGGGCGCCCTTCATCGAGGTTTCGTCGAGCAGCGGGTTGGCAATGGCGGCTTCGGCAGCCTGAAGCGCACGACCTGGGCCGGAAGCCTCGCCGGTGCCCATCATCGCACGACCCATCTCACGCATCACCGAGCGAACGTCGGCGAAGTCGAGATTGATCAGGCCTTCCTTGACCATCAGGTCGGTGATGCAGGCAACGCCGGAATAGAGAACCTGGTCGGCCATCGCGAAGGCATCGGCAAAGGTCGTCCGGTCGTTGGCAATGCGGAACAGGTTCTGGTTCGGGATAACGATCAGCGTATCGACCGACTTCTGCAGCGCATCGATACCGGCTTCAGCCAGACGCATGCGGCGCGCGCCTTCAAAATGGAAGGGCTTGGTGACCACGCCGACCGTCAGGATGCCTTTATTGCGGGCAGCCTGGGCAACGACGGGAGCCGCACCGGTGCCAGTGCCGCCGCCCATGCCAGCGGTCACAAAGCACATATGGGTGCCGTTCAGGTGATCGATGATCTCATCAATGCATTCTTCGGCAGCAGCGCGGCCGACTTCCGGCTGCGAACCGGCGCCGAGACCCTCGGTGACATTGGCGCCGAGCTGGATGATCCGCTCTGCCTTGGTCATGGTCAGGGCCTGGGCATCGGTGTTGGCAACAACGAAATCCACCCCCTGAAGACCAGCGGTGATCATGTTATTGACGGCATTGCCGCCGCCGCCGCCGACGCCGAACACGGTGATGCGCGGCTTGAGTTCGGTAATATCCGGCTTGTTCAGATTGATGGTCATGTTACCCGTTCCTTCTTTCCCTGGCCGCATCGCCACGCTAGCCATGTCTTGTCTCTTGATCGCGCGCCCCGAATCGATTTTTCACCCGCAAGGCGCAGGTCCTCAAAAACTCTCTTTCAACCATTGTCCCACGCGCATCATGCGGCTGTTGCCGGAGCCAGAGGAGAACAAGCCTCCCTGCCCCACGGCGATCTCCTGATCGGCCACCTGCGGATAGATCATCAGACCTACCGCAGTGGAGAAAGCCGGTCCCTTGGCCGCCACAGGCAGGCCAGAGACCCCCATCGGGCGGCCAATCCGGACATTGCGGGCGAGCATCCGCCGCGCAACTTCCGGAAGACCGGTCAACTGGCTTGCGCCACCGGTCAGAACCAAACGCTTGCCGACCACGGGGCTAAAGCCCGATGCGTGGATTCGGTCGCGAATCATCTCCAGAGTCTCTTCAATACGCGCTTGAATGATTCGCGTCAGCAAAGAACGTGGAACTTGGATCGGTAAATCGCGATCGTCTTCGCCGATTGGCGGAATTGCAACAACATCGCGCTCTTCCGAGCCATTGGCAAAGGCCGAACCATGCACGACCTTCAACCGCTCCGCATCCTCAATGCGGGTCGAAAGACCACGCGCCAGATCGGTGGTGACATGATGCCCGCCAATGGCGATGGCATCGGTATGGATCAGCTTGCCCTCGGCAAACACCGAGATTGTCGTGGTGCCGCCGCCCATGTCGATGGCGGCGCAACCCAGCTCGACTTCGTCGTCCACCAGAGCAGCAAGGCCGCTGGCGTAAGGTGTCGCCACCAAGCCCTCGACCGTCAGATGGGCGCGGTTGATGCAAAGTTCGAGATTTTTCAGCGCCGGACGTTCCGCCGTCACCACATGCATGTCGACACCCAGCGTATCACCAAACATGCCGAGTGGATCGCGAATACCGCGCTCGCCATCCAGCGAAAAGCCGGTCGCCAGTGAATGCAGCAGCACCCGGTCACGGCGTTGCGACTGGTGGCTGGCAGCAGACAGGACGCGCTTCAAATCGGCGCTTTCCACTTCCTGGCCGCCGAGATCGATGGTGGCGGTATAAACGTCCGAACCGATCCGGCCAGCCGAAACATTGACGATCAGGCTATCGACGGTCAGGCCCGCCATGCGCTCGGCGGCATCGACTGCCAGCCGCACGACGCTTTCCACCGATTCGATATCGGAGATCACACCGGACTTCATGCCACGCGAACGCTGATGGCCGATGCCGATCACTTCGACATGATGGGTTCGACCTGGAAGGACATCGCTTTCCTTGCGCGGCGTCAACCGGCCGATCATGCAGACCACTTTGGTAGAGCCGATATCGAGAACCGAAACGACATGGCTGCGCTTATGCGAGAGAGGTTTCATACGGGGCAATCCGAAAGAGGAACCGAAGACGCTCATGTCTCTTTCTCCGCCTTGGCGAGGGCCTTGGCGCGAGCCGTCACCGCAGCCTGACGGCGCACCAGCGCCTCGGGCGTCAATTGGACGGTCATGCGATCTGAAAGGCGAAGGTCAACGGCGGCGATGTCGCGGTCCAGCAATTGGTGATCCGCTTCCATCTTGGCCAGACGCGCCATGGCGCCATCGACATCGTCTTCCGGCAGCTTCACCACGACGCCATTGTCGAGATAGAGATCCCAGCGACGGCTGGCGACGCGCACATAGGCTTTGACGCGACCGGTAATCTGCGGCCAGGTCGCGAATTCCCCGGCGATGTCCTGAGCTGCCACTTCGGCATCACGGCCAACGAACAGCGGCAGAGTGGCAAATTTATTGTCACGCAGCGGCGCAATGATGCTGCCGCTCTTTTCGATCAGCGACAGGTCCGTGCCATGCTGCCAGATACCGTAGGCCTCACGTTCCTTGATATTCACCTCGATGGTGCGCGGATAGATCTTGCGGACTTCGACTTGCTCTACCCACGGCAACTCCGCCACCTTGCGGCGCGCGTCGTCGGCGTCGATAGCCACCAGGGAGGTCGCGCCATCCAGACCCAGCGATTGCAGCACATCGATTTCGGATGTGTGAACATTGCCCGACAGCTTGACGTCTTCAACCGCAAAACCTGCCGTCGAAGTCATCGCCTCGGCAAAGTCCGGCCAGTGGCCACCCTTGACGATACCGTAACCACCGACAGCAAGGATATAGGCCGCGAAGGAAACCTTCCCGAGATGTTCCGGCACAGCCACCCTGCCCGAGCAAAGTGCGACGACGAACCGCATCAGCCGGCGAACCGGACGTGGCAAGGCCATCAAGCCATCATCCGCCAGGCTCGGGGCGCGATAAGGTGCAACCTTGCTGCCCTTTGCAGATTTTTTGCCGCTCACCGTGAACACGACGCGTCCTCCACCATCCAGCTGACGAATTCACCAAAGGAAATGCCCGCCTGCGCAGCCATTTCAGGCACAAGCGAGGTTGGCGTCATGCCCGGCTGGGTATTCACTTCCAGCCAGATCAACTCGCCATCTTCAGAAAAACGGTCGTCGTAACGGAAGTCGGACCGACTGACGCCACGGCACCCGATCGCGTTATGGGCCCTGACAGACAAGTCTTGTATTTTTTGGTAAATTTTCGGTGAAAGTTGCGCCGGAATGACGTGAGTCGAGCCCCCTGCAGCGTATTTGGAGTCGTAATCGTAGAATGTATTGGCCTTGGCGATCACCTCGGTCACAGCCAGCGGCTTGCCATCCATGACACCACAGGTCAGTTCGCGACCAGCCACGTAGGATTCAACCATGACGGTATCGCCATAGCGCCACTCCGAAGAGCCAAGGATCTGCGGTGGATGCGACTGATCCTCCTTGACGATCACCACGCCGAAGCTGGAACCTTCGCGCACCGGCTTGACGACGTAAGGCGGCTCGATCGGATGAACATTGCCGATCTCAAAGCGCGACATCTGGCGGGCAAAAGCCACCGGAATACCGGCGGCAGCGGCGACAATCTTTGCTTGCACTTTGTCCATCGCCAGCGCCGAGGCCAGCACACCGGAATGCGTATAGGGAATGGAGAGGTATTCAAGGATACCCTGAATGGTGCCGTCTTCACCGAAAGGACCATGCAAAGCATTGAAGACCACATCGGGCTTCAAGTCCTGAAGCACGCTGGCGATATCACGGGTGACATCGACCCGTGTCACGCGGTAGCCGTGCTCCTCAAGCGCCGATGCGCAAGGGGTGCCAGAGGCCAGGCTGACAGGCCGCTCCGACGAAAATCCACCCAGCAATACGGCAACATGCTTCTTAGCCATTCACGCACCCAAACAAAACAATCGCGGTTTTCCGCCTTACCTTTGCGCCCGACTTGCGGCGCGAATCGCGCCGGTTCATGCACCTGACATGATAAAACGCCATTAAGGTTAACGAACCGTTTACAGGTGTTAACGGGCAGAAATTACTTTTGTTTTTCTGGGAGTTATCGAAGGGCGCCCGAAGGGTTCCGCCCCAAGACGCAAGGCGCGGGCCTACATTGAAGCAGGCCATACCGATGAGCCAAAACAGAGACTGCCCACTGGTTGCCGGCAGCGACACGATGGCCGGAATAACAAAAAGCCGCGCCAAGGGAAGATAAGATCCCATACAGCACGGCTTCGAATTCATCGATCACGTCACCCCGAAGAGGTTCAACGCTTATTCAAGGCTTGGAAGCAAGCGAGCCCCCGAATATCGAAACGCAACTTAATACGTTTCAATCCGAGGCAGCACATCCGCATCAGGGTTCCACAACGCCTGGAACGCGCCGTCCATCGGGAAGCCGGCAGCTGCATGGTGCGCCGGGTGGCAACGGCCTACGGACTGGGCAAACCAAGGGCGGCATACCGCGGCGAGGCGGCGGCGCGACACAGGATGGCGGTGGCGGCATTGCGCCCGGACCCGGTGGCACAGGACCTGGGCCTGGCGGCGGCGGCGGCATTTGCGCAATGGCTTGTCCCGCCATCAGCACCATAGAACAGACAAACAGAAAACGTCTCATAAAGCCCCTCCGAAAGCCGCGCCGAATAAATCCTGTCATTAATGATGGGAAAATATCGGAGCGATTAAGTCAACAAATCCCACAGGTTGCACTTGTCAACATCGCAATTATATAAATATTTTATAAACAACAACAATGATAAAAGTCAATCTAAACTTCGTTCGTCTAAAGGCACACAGAGATGAGCCGTGCGCTCATCCTGATGGTTTCCGATGATTTTCAAGAGATGTTCCTCGCATGAGGCTTGACCAGGAAAACACCGCTTATAGCGTCGAAATAAGCAGAACCAGTTGAAATTGCCCATGCAAATGCGTAAAGCCAACCGCTAACGACACGTGCCGCATACTCTTTGAACGTACGGCACGATTGCGAAAAACCACCATTGAACTCAAATTGGACCCCATCATCATGACTGATGCGATACGCACCGTATCGCCGTCCGCCGAGCCGCTGGCACCTGTTGCATTGAATTCCCCTGCACGAGTCCTGACGGCAAGCCTGGTCGGCACCACAATCGAATTCTTTGATTTCTACGTCTATGCAACGGCGGCCGTGCTGGTTTTCCCGGCGCTGTTTTTCCCCAACAGCGATCCGATGACGGCTCTCCTGGCCTCGTTTGCAACCTTCTCCATCGCGTTTTTCGCCCGTCCGCTGGGCGCTGTGGTGTTCGGCCATTTCGGTGACCGTATCGGTCGCAAGACGACGCTGGTGGCAGCTCTGCTGACCATGGGCATTTCCACTGTGGTGATCGGCCTTCTGCCGACTTACGGACAGATCGGCGTGTTTGCGCCGTTGCTGCTGGCGCTGTGCCGGTTCGGCCAGGGCTTTGGCCTTGGCGGTGAATGGGGTGGAGCCGTATTGCTGGCCACCGAAAACGCCCCGGAAGGCAAGCGCAACTGGTATGCGATGTTCCCGCAGCTTGGCGCGCCGGTTGGCTTATTCCTGTCCTCGGGCATTTTCTGGCTGCTGCTGCATGTGATTTCCAAGGACGACCTCATGGCCTGGGGCTGGCGTGTTCCGTTCCTGGCCTCCACCCTGCTGATCGTCATCGGTCTCTGGGTGCGCTTCTCGATTTCCGAAACACCAGCCTTTCAGAAAGCCATGGACGCCCATGAGAGGGTAGCCGTGCCGGTTGCAGAGATCTTTGGGAAGTACAAGCGCAGCCTGTTCCTTGGCACTTTCGTAGCGCTGGTGACGTTCGTGCTGTTCTACATCGGTACGGCCTGGCTGCTGTCCTACAATATCAAGGTCTTGCAGATCCCCTTCCTCGACGCTCTGGAAATCCAGATCATGAGTTCGGTGGTGTTCGGCATCTTCATTCCGCTGACAGCCAAGGTCGGTGACAAGATCGGTCGCCGCAAGACACTGATCGGCATCACCGTGATGATCGCCGGTTTCTCCTTCCTGCTGCCGGTTCTGCTGACCGCAGGTGAGACAGGCGTGGCAATCTTCGCCGCAGGCTCCATGGCCTTGATGGGCATGACCTACGCGCTGATCGGGGCTGCCCTGTCTGCCCCCTTCCCGACCAATGTTCGCTATACCGGCGCTTCGCTGACCTTCAACTTCGCAGGCATCGTCGGTGCGTCTCTGGCACCCTATGCGGCCACCTGGCTCCAGGCCAATTACGGCATGGCCTATGTCGGCTACTATCTCGGCCTTGCCGCCGTGATCACGCTGGTCTGCATTCTCGCATCGCGTAAAGGTGAAGTTTAACAATCTGGCCAAGTTGAATCAGATTCTGAACAATAAAAAACGCCGCCAAGTGGTTCACCTGGCGGCGTTTTTTATGAATTAGCCGTTTCGTTTATTCGCTTGTCACGCCCATGAACGGCTTCACTTCGCTGCCGGGCATGAACAGGCCGAGACGCTTGATTTCCCATTGGAGCTTGATGCCGGACTGTTCGAATACCTGACCACGGATTGTCTCGCCCAGATATTCAAGATCATAGGCCGTGGCATGGCCGACATTGATCATGAAATTGCAATGCAGCGACGACATTTGTGCGCCGCCTATCATCAGACCGCGTCCGCCAACTTCATCGATCAATTCCCAGGCGGAATGGCCTTCCGGATTCTTGAAGGTCGAGCCACCAGTCTTTTCCTTGACCGGCTGCACGGTTTCGCGGTGCTGGCGCACGGCGTCCATTTCAGCCCGGATCGCCGATTTCTCCTGGGAGAAACCTTCAAACAACCCGCTAATGAAGATCAAACCTTCCGGCGCCGAGGAATGCCGGTAGCCATAGCCCATATCAGCCTTGGACAGCAAATGCAGATTGCCCTGGCGATCCACGGCCTCGACCTCAACCACCCGCTCCGCCGTCTCGCCGCCATTGGCACCGGCATTCATCCTGAGCGCGCCGCCGATCGAGCCGGGAATGCCGTAGTAGAACGCGAACCCGCCGATATTATTGTCCATCGCCATGGCGGCGATATGCTTGTCCGGGCAGATGGCACCAGCGCGGATGCGGTTTTCGCCTTCCAGCTCAAGGCCGCCAAACCCCTTGGCCGACAGACGGATCACCACGCCGGGAATGCCACCATCGCGCACCAGCAGGTTGGAACCGACGCCGACCACGGTCAGCGGCACATCATCGGGTAGCAGTTTCAGGAAGGTGACCAGATCGTCCCTGTCATGCGGCTGGAACATCAGTTCCGCCAAACCGCCCGCCTGGAACCACGTCACGCGGTCCATCGGCGCGTCCGGCGTCAGCCGTCCCCGCAGCGCATCCACACCCGGCCCCAAGCGGGCCAGCAGCTTTTCCCCATCCACCTGTTTCATTCCGATTCTTCCCGAATGCGCTTACAATTCATGGCAGACTGCCTGCCTGTCTATTGTTTCGGCAGCGCGGCTGCCATCCTTCATTCCTGTGGCGACGAGGCCGCCCTTTCCAACTCACTTGGCAGCACCGCTGCCGTCAATTCTCCGGGCAGCGCCGCTGCCCATTGCGTAATATTTCCAGCCCCCAACAGGACCACAAAATCACCCGGCTGTGCAATGGCCGAAATGATCCCGGCCAGCTGATCCGGCGCGGCCAGATAGCGCACATCCCGATGACCGCCCGACCGAATGCGCGATACCAGCGCCTCAGAATCGATGCCCTCAATGGGATCTTCTCCCGCAGCATAAACCGGCGACAACAGAATACTATCGGCATCGTTGAAGCAATTGGCGAAATCCTCGAATAGACTCGACAATCGCGAGAAACGATGCGGCTGATGCACAGCGATGATCCGTCCCTTGCAGCTCTCACGCGCTGCCTTTAACACGGCCTTGATTTCCACCGGATGATGGCCGTAATCGTCAAACACCTGCACGCCATTCCAGGTGCCGGTCAGGGTGAACCGCCGCTTGACGCCACCGAAGGTAGAGAGGCCCTTGCGGATTGCTTCCTCGGAAATATCCAGCCGGTTGGCCACCGCAATGGCCGCGCAGGCATTGGAAATATTGTGGCGGCCTGGCATCGGCAGGGTCAGGTCTTTAAAGCTGAAAACCCGGCCCGTGCGGCGACGACGGATTTCCACATCGAAAATCGACTTGGTGCCTTCGTTGCGCACATTGAAAAAACGCACATCCGCCTGCGGATTTTCGCCATAGGTGACAACCTTGCGGTCTTCGATCCGGCCAACCAGCGCCTGCACTTCAGGGTGATCGAGGCACATGACCCCAAAACCGTAGAACGGCACATTCTCGACGAACTGACGAAACGCGGCCCGCACGGCGTCAAAATTGCCGTAATGGTCCAGATGTTCCGGATCAATATTGGTGACGACAGCCACATCGGCGGGCAGTTTCAGGAAGGTGCCGTCCGATTCGTCGGCCTCGACCACCATCCACTCACCTTCGCCCATGCGGGCATTGGTACCATAGGCATTGATGATACCGCCATTGATCACAGTCGGGTCGAGCTGGCCTGCCTCAAGCAGCGCCGCCACCATTGACGTGGTCGTCGTCTTGCCATGGGTGCCGCCGATGGCGATGGCATTGCGAAACCGCATCAACTCGGCCAGCATTTCGGCCCGGCGAACCACGGGCAGCAGCTTTTCACGCGCAGCCACCAGCTCGGGATTGCTTTTCTTGATGGCGGTGGAAACGACAACAACCTCGGCATCGCCCAGGTTCTCCGGCTTGTGGCCGACAAACACCTCGATGCCCTTGGCGCGCAGGCGCTGCACATTGGCGCTTTCAGCCTGGTCCGATCCCTGTACCCGATGGCCGAGATTGTGCAGCACTTCGGCAATGCCGCTCATACCGATCCCGCCGATCCCGATGAAATGCACCAGACCGATGCTCTTCGGCATTTTCATGCTTTAACGTCCTTTAAAGTCTTTAGGTTCTTACCTTCGGCAATAGTCTGAACCAGATCAGCAAGCAAGCCTGCTGCTTCCGGTTGTCCCGCACTTCGCGCCGAGGCCGCCATATGGGCCAATTTGGCCGGGCTGGTCATCCAGTCCTTCAACAGTGCCGACAGCTTTTCTGGCGTCAGATCTGATTGCGGCACGACAACCGCACCCCCCTGACCGGCAATCGCTGCCGCATTGGCGGCCTGATCGTGATCCAGCGCATAGGGATAGGGCACCAGCACCGCAGGGCGGCCAATCACGCCAAGCTCCGACACGGTAGATGCGCCGGAGCGGGAAATCACCATTTGCGACGTGGCGATCCGCTCGGCCATATCGCCGAAGAACGGCGAGACCGACGCGGGAATCTTCAGCTTGTCGTAGAGCGCCTTCACCCGGTCGGCATCTTCAGGCCGTGCCTGCTGCGTTATCCGCAGGCGCGCGCGCAACACGTCGTCCAGAATGCAGATGGCGCTTGGCACAGCATTGGAAAAATGCTGGGCGCCCTGGCTGCCGCCAAACACCACAAGCTCAAATGGATCGCCATCGCCGGACGGCTGATAATCCGTCTCGGAGGCCGCCAACACGGCAGGCCGCACGGGATTGCCAGTCACCACAGTTTTGTCGGCATAGGCACCGCCCGCTGGCAAGAAGCCACCGGCAATGGCCTTGACTCTTGGGGCGAGAAACCGGTTGGCCCGGCCCATCACAGCGTTCTGCTCATGGATAACAGTGGCGACGCCAAGTGCGCGGGCCGCCAGCAGGGGCGGAATGGTCGGATAGCCGCCAAACCCGATCACCACTTGAGGCTTCAAGCCTGCGATCAGGGTTCGAGCGGCACGATAACCGCGCCATAACGTCAGCAGCGCTTTCGCGACGGCAACAGGATTTTTCGAGCCTATGGTGGCTGAAGGCACGACATGGATGGCATCGGCTGGAAACTTGCCCGCATAGCGTTCGGCACGGCTATCCGTCACCAGATGCACGCTATAGCCTCTGGCTCTCAGCTCATGAGCCAGCGCTTCGGCCGGAAACAAATGGCCGCCGGTTCCCCCGGCGGCAAGAAGAATGAGACCTTTGGTCATGACTTACTCCGCTGGCCCCTATTCTGCTGGAACACCCTGGACCGACCTGAACAACCGCCGTTCCTGCGAACGTTTTTCGGGCCGGTGGCGTGTCAATGCCAGGATGAAGCCAGCCGTGACGCCAATCGCCACCATGGAAGAACCACCATAGGAGATCAAGGGCAGCGTCATGCCCTTGGCGGGCAGAAGTTCCAGATTAACGCCGATATTGATCATCGACTGCACACCGATTTGCAGGATCAACCCGGCCACCGCAAAACGGTTGAAGTCGTTACGCTCACGAAAGGCATGACCAAGGCCGCGAATAACCAGAAAGGCAAAGATCGACACCAGCAGCAGGCAAAAAATGATGCCGAATTCCTCGGCGGCGACCGAAAAGATGAAGTCGGTATGGGCATCGGGAATGATCCGTTTGACGATGCCTTCACCCGGCCCGACCCCGAACCAGTTGCCGCGAATGATCGCCTCGCGCGCCGTATCCACCTGGAACGTATCGCCCTCGCCGGTCAGGAAGCGGTCGATACGGCCAGCCACGTGCGGCATAGTATAATAGGCAATTGTCGAACCGGCCCCCCCGACAAGCGCCAGCACGATGATGAAGATCCACGGCACGCCCGCCATGAAGAACATGCCGCTCCACACGACAGAGGTCAGAATGGTCTGGCCGAAATCCGGCTGGACCATCAACAGCGCCACGACGACCATGAACAGCAGGATGGCGAAGAAATTGCCGGGAATATCAGGCTGGCGGGCATGTTCGGCAAACAGCCAGGCACAAACCACCACGAAGGCGGGCTTCATGAATTCCGAAGGCTGGATCGACAGGCTGCCGAAATTGATCCAGCGATGCGCGCCCTTGACCTCCGGCCCGAAGAACAGCGCCAGGATCATCAGGGCAATCGAGGCAAGCAGGATGAGGACGGCGGCGCGGCGCACCTGCCGGGGCGACAGGAAGGACAGGCCCACCATGGTCGCAAGGCAAGGAATGGTAAAGGCCGCCTGACGGCGCACGAAGTGGAAGCTGTCCAGCCCGATGCGCTCGGCCACCGCTGGTGACGCGGCAAAGGACAGCATGAAGCCGATGCCGAGAAGCACGATGAATGTTACCAGAAAGAGCCGGTCGATGGTCCAGAACCAATCCGCCAAAGCTCCACGTTCTGCACGGCTTACCATGTCATGTCTCTCCTGAAGCCTGTTGGATCAGCATCGTCACATCGTCAAGCCCGGCTACCAGCGAAACGAAGGCTTCGCCCCTGACTTCAAAATTCTTGTACTGGTCGAAGCTTGCGCAAGCCGGGGAAAGCATCACGGCAACCTCGCCGCCATTCCCATCGTTTTGCGCATCGGCGCTGGCATGGGCAAGCGCCCGGTCCAGCGTACCGGAAATCTCGTAAGCAACGGCATTGCCAAGCGTGGCGGCAAAGCCGGACGCCGCCTCGCCGATCAGATAGGCCTTGGCAATGCGCGGAAACAGCGGCGAAAGGCTGGTAATGCCACCCTGCTTTGGCAGACCACCAGCAATCCAGTAGATCCGCTCATAACTGGACAAGGCCGGTGCAGACGCCTCGGCATTGGTTGCCTTGCTATCATTGACAAAGATCACATGTCCCCGCCGCCCAACCGGCTGCATCCGGTGCTTCAACCCTGCAAAGGAGGACAATCCGGCCTGGATCTGCTCTTTCGATAAACCGACCGTCAGGCAAGCGGCAATGGCGGCTGCCGCGTTCTGGGCATTGTGGCTGCCACGCAGCGTGGCGATGCCGTTCAGGTCGGCAATCACCTCGGCGGCTCCACCAGAGCCACGCACAATCCGCTGGCCGTCATTGTAAAGGCCGTCGGTCAAAGGCTGGCCCTTGGAAATCCGCACGACCTCTTTGCCCGCCTCTTCCAAACGCTTGGCGATCTCAAGGCAATAGTCGTCATCGACGCCGATGATCGCCACACCGCTGCCTGAGACCAGCCGCTCCTTCACTGCCGCATAATTCTCCATGCTGCCGTGGCGGTCGAGGTGGTCGGGGGTGAGGTTGAGAAGAATGCCAGCCGTCGGGTCGATGCCGGGGGCAAGATCAATCTGGTAGGATGAGCATTCCACTACATAATAACGATCAGGCGCGGGCGGCTCCAGGGTCAGCACTGCCGTGCCGATATTTCCGCCGATCTGCACATCATAGCCGTTGTGGCGCAGAATATGGCCAATCAGCGCCGTGGTGGTCGATTTGCCATTGGTGCCGGTAATGGCGATGAACGGGCAATCCGGGGCTTTCGCCCGCCTCTCGCGCACGAAAAGCTCGATATCGCCGATGATCTCGACGCCTGCTGCCTTTGCCAGTTCCATCGTCCAATGTGGCTTGGGATGGGTCAGAGGCACCCCCGGCGACAAGACAAAGGCGGAAAGCCCGCTCCAGTCGATCTGGCGCAGATCCCGCGCCTCCAGCCCTTCTGCGCGCGCCTTCTCTACACTGTCGGGATTGTCATCCCAGACCGTCACCGACGCACCCCCGGCCACCAGGGCGCGCGCCGTGGCAAGGCCGGAGCCGCCAAGCCCGAACAGGGCGACGCTGCGATCGGAAAAGCTGGTAACCGGGATCATCGCGCCCTCACCGCAGCTTCAGTGTGGCAAGGCCGAGCATGGCGAGACCGACAGCAATGATCCAGAACCGGATGACGACCTGGCTTTCCGTCCAGCCCTTCTTTTCGAAATGGTGATGGATCGGCGCCATCAGGAACACCCGCTTCTTGGTGCGCTTGTACCAAAACACCTGAATGATCACCGACAGGGTTTCCATGACGAACAGCCCGCCGATGATCACCATGACGATCTCGTGCTTGGTGGCCACCGCTACCGTGCCGATCAACCCACCCAAAGCCAGCGAACCGGTATCGCCCATAAAAATGGCCGCTGGCGGTGCATTGAACCACAGGAAGCCAAGCCCAGCCCCAATGACCGCGCCGAGGATGACGGCCAGTTCGCCGGTGCCCGGCACGAAATTGATCTGCAAATATCCTGAGAACACCGCATTACCGGCGAGATAAGCAATCAGCCCGAATGCTGCCGAAGCGATCATCACAGGCACGATGGCCAGCCCGTCCAGCCCGTCGGTCAGGTTGACGGCGTTACCAGCGGAAACGATGACGAAACCGCCAAAGACGATGAAGAAATAGCCGACATTGAGCAGCGCATCCTTGAAGAACGGAAACGCGATGGAGGTCGCCAGATGCGGGCCTTGCGGCGCGGAAATCTTTGCCGCCTCCATCATGAAGAACACCGCGATCCCGGCAATCAGAAACTCGATGGCCAGCCGCGCCTTGCCGGAAAACCCCTTGTCCGACTGTTTGGTGACTTTCAGGTAATCGTCGTAAAAGCCGATGGCACCAAAACCCAGCGTCACCAGCAGCGTCGCCACCACATAGACATTGGAGAGATCAGCCCAAAGCAGTGAGGAGCCGACAATACCGGCTAGAATCATCAGCCCGCCCATGGTTGGCGTACCGGACTTCTTGAAATGGGTCTGCGGCCCATCGGCGCGGATCGGCTGGCCCTTGCCCTGGCGCACTTTGAGAGAGGCGATGATTTTCGGCCCGAACAGGAAGACGATCAAGGCTGCCGTGAACATCGCCGCCCCGGTCCGGAAGGTGATGTACCGGAACAGGTTGAAAAATTGTACATGGTTTGCGAGTTCGACAAGCCAAATCAGCATCAAAGGCACTTTCTAACATCTATCCAGCCCGCGACGCGGGTCTGGCATTAGCCTATTCTGGGCGGCGGGTGTCGTCCAATGGGGGATAGTTGTCAAGCAAAGCCGCGACAATCTTGCCAAAACCGATGCCCAGCGACGACTTGACCATCACCACATCGCCACCGTGAACCGACGCAACCGCAAAAGCGGCCAGATCTTCAGCGGTATTGAAAGACGCAACCGAAACGGTCTCCGGCAATTGCGCCCGCAGTGCCGCCATGGCCGGTCCTGCCAACCAGACATGCTCTATCCCGGCGGCCAGCAGCGGCCCAGCCAGATCGGCGTGCAATTCCTCGGAAAACTCGCCCATTTCCAGCATGTCACCGAGCACAGCGATGCGTCGGCCCTCGCCGCGCGGCTGGGCTGCGGCCAGCACCGCAATGGCGGCGCGCATGGAAGCCGGATTGGCGTTATAGCTTTCATCAATCAGGGTGAAGAGACCGGAAGCACAGCGCAGCCGATGGCGCTCACCCCGGCCCTTGACCGGTGACAGTCTGCTCAATGCATCGACCGCACCATCCAGATCGGCACCCAGAAGCCGGGCCGCACCCAGCGCCGCCATGGCGTTTTCTGCGATATGGCGGCCCGGCGCGGCAATCACCACTTCACGGGTCTCACCGTCGATGATCGCCCAGGCGGTCGAGCTTTCGGCAGCACCATCAAATTCCGCCAGCCGGAACTCCGCCTTGGCATGCTGGCCAAAGGAATGGATATGGGTAATGCCCGCTTCCTGCGCCTTGTGTTCCAGATATTCGAAATAGGGATTGTCGTGGTTCAAAAGCACGCCGCCATTGGCCGCGACACCGGAAAAGATTTCCGCCTTGGCATCGGCGATCTCATCGACACTGGTGAAATTGCCGAGATGGGCAGGCGCAATGGTGGTGATGATTGCCAGATGCGGGCGCACCATCTGCACCAGCGGGGTGATTTCGCCGGAATGATTCATGCCGATCTCGAACACACCGAATTGCGCAGTGGCGGGCATCCGCGCCAGCGTCAGCGGCACGCCCCAGTGGTTGTTGAAGGAGGCGACAGCCGCATGCACTTCGCCAGACGGCGCCAGCACCTGACGCAGCATTTCCTTGGTCGTCGTCTTGCCGACAGAGCCGGTCACGGCAACGATCCTGGCGCGCGAGCGGGCGCGGGCGGCAATGGCCAGCCTTCCCAACGCCTGTAGCACATCGTCAACAACGATCATCGGTACGGTCAACCGGCCAAGCGCGGGCAGTTTGGCCTCATTGACCACCATCAGCGCCGCACCATTGGCAACCGCAATGCTGGCATAATCATGCCCGTCTACCCGGTCGCCCTTGATGGCGAAGAAGGCTTCTCCGGGCTGGATGCTGCGGCTATCAATGGAAATGCCGGTAATGCCCGGTGGCATAGTGCCAACCGGGCGTCCGGTCATGGCCGCAACCAGATCTTCGATGGTCCAGAGCAAGGTCAAGGGTGAAACTCCTCCATGGCTTTGCGGATTTCGGCGTGATCGGAAAACGGCAGCGTCTGCGCGCCTACAATCTGGCCCTCTTCATGGCCTTTGCCTGCAACAATCAGCGTATCGCCAGTCGCCAGCATTGCCACACCGGCGCGAATTGCCTGGGCGCGATCACCGATCTCGATGCCTTTCGGGGTCGCCGCCATTACCTCACCGCGAATGGTGGCGGCCACTTCCGAGCGTGGATTATCATCGGTGACGATAACGATATCGGCCAGCCGGTTGGCAATTTCGCCCATGATCGGCCGCTTGCCCTTGTCGCGGTCGCCGCCGCAGCCAAACACCACAATAATTCTGCCGCTGGTAAAAGGCCTGACCGCCGTCAGCACCTTTTCCAGGGCATCCGGCTTGTGGGCATAATCGACATAGGCGAGCGCGCCGCTTTTCGCCTGCCCTACCAGCTCCAGTCGGCCCGAAGCGCCTTGCAGCTTTTCCAGTGCTTTCAGGGCGACCGAAGCCTCGACGCCGGTCGAAATGGCAAGACCGGCGGACACCAGCGCATTGGCAATCTGGAAATCCCCTGCCAGCGGCAGATCGACTTCGTAAATCGCACCGTGATGATGGATTTCAGCAATCTGCTTGTGGCGGAAATGCTCGACCCGTTTCAGGCTGAGGAAATCCCCGGCCCGGCCAACGGTGCGGACATCATGACCCGCCTGCCTTGCCACCCGGATTGCTTCCGCCGACCATTCATCATCGGCAAAGATAACCGCCGGAGACCCTTTGGGCAGCAGGGTGTCGAACAGCCGCATCTTGGCGGCCATGTAATCGGCAACGGTCGGGTGATAATCCATGTGGTCGCGGCCAAGATTGGTAAAGGCGGCAGCGGCAAGACGCACGCCGTCCAACCGGCTCTGGTCGAGACCATGGCTGGAGGCTTCCATGGCGGCGTGGGTCACGCCCTCTTGCGCAAGATCTGCCAGCAATTGGTGCAGGGCGACCGGATCGGGCGTGGTCAGCGAACCGTAATCGCTGCGGGTTGGGGAAATCACCCCGGTCGTGCCGATCTGCGCACTGGCAAGCCCGGCATAAGCCCAGATCTGGCGGGTGAAGGAGGCAACCGATGTTTTCCCAGCCGTGCCGGTCACCGCCACCGTGGTTTCCGGCTGGCCGGAATAGAAGCGGGCAGCAAGCCGCGCCAGCGCATGACGGGGCTGGTCGGTGACCAGAGCCGGAACGGCAATATCCAGATGAGAACCGGAGAGCACGGCAGCAGCGCCCCGCACTACCGCATCGGCAACGAAACCCGCACCATCAGCCTTAACGCCCTGCAAAGCCACGAACAGCATGCCGGGTTCAACCTTGCGGCTGTCGGCGGTTATTCCGGTGATCTCAACGTCGCCGACCGGCCCATCCAATGGTCCGGTCAGATCCCCAAAATCGCCGCTGGCGAGATCTCGCAATTTCATCGTCTACCTGTCCCCTGCCGCGCAGCAGGAGCAGAGCCCTGCGGCAACGGCGAATCAATCGTCCTCAATATGAGACGAGCATATCATTGCCCACCTGTCCGTAATTGGGTTCTACACCGAGAATTGGGGCGCTTCTGCGAATAATGTCGCGCACGATCGGCGTCGCGGTATAGGCCGCAAGCGTTCCACCGCCTTCACCTGTCAGCGGTTCGTCAATAAAACTCAAGACCACATAGCGAGGCTTGCTCATCGGAAATGCAGCTACAAACGCATTGAAGTTGAGGCGATGGTCATACCGACCATTGACCACCTTGTCAGCCGTACCGGTCTTGCCACCCACATCAAGGCCCGGCACGCGTGCGTTACGACCCGAGCCGAAGACCCCATTATATTCAAAAAGATACCGCATATCCGCGCTGGTCTGCGACTTAATGACAACTTCAGCCACTTCATTGGCCTGTTCTGCGGTGCGCGGCAAGAAGGTAGGCTCCATCAACCTGCCACCGTTGACCAAGGCCGCACCCGCAACCGCCGTCTGAAGCGGTGTCGTAGCAACCCCATGACCAAAGGCAATGGTAATCTGATTGATTGTCTTCCACTCCCTTGGCTGGGAAGGCATTTTCACTTCCGGCAATTCGGTCTTCATCTTGGTCAACAGACCCAGCCGGGTCAAAAATGCCTTGTGGTCAGGAATGCTGACCATCTGAGCAATCTTTGCCGTTCCAATATTCGACGAATATTTGAAGATATCCGCTACGGTAAGGAAGCGTGCCTGACCGTGAAGGTCGTGAATGGTAAAGCCACCGATCCGCAGAGGATAGCGCGCGTCGAAACTATCGCCGATCTTTACTCTACCCGAATCGAGCCCCATGGCCAACGTGAAGGACTTGAAGGTCGAGCCCATTTCGAACGTGCCGTTCGACATCCGGTTCAACCAGCCTTCCTTGGCACCTTCCTCGGGCTTGTTGGGGTCGAAATCGGGATATGACGCCATGCCCAGCACTTCGCCGGTCTCGACATCCAGCACCACGGCACCAGCCGATTTGGCCTTGAAATTCACCTTGGCAGCCGCCACCACGTCATGCACGATGTTCTGCACACGCAGATCGATAGACAGTTTGACCGGCTCCAGCGGCGCATTGCTGGTCATGCCGAGATCGGCCAGATCTGCCAGGCCCTGATTGTCGATATATTTTTCCATCCCGGCCATGCCGCGATTGTCGATATTGACGAAGCCGACAATATGGGCCGCGGTGGAACCGCCCGGATAGAACCGGCGAATTTCCGGCCGGAAACCGATGCCGGGAATGCCCAACGCCAGGATCTGGCTCTGCTGCTTGGGTGTCAGCTGGCGACGAAGCCACTGGAAATGTGACTTCGACGACAGTTTCTTATAGGTGTCGCGGCTATCGAGATCAGCCAGCACCGTTTGCAGCTTTTCAACGGCTTCATCCACATCGACAATCTTGTGCGGCTCGGCAAACAGCGACACGGTCCTGATATCGGTGGCCAGAACCTGGCCATTGCGATCGAGAATATCGGGACGCGCCGCCATCAACCGATCCGGTGGCATGATGCTGGAGGTGCTTTCCGGATGGGCATAGCCGTATTGCACCAGCCGACCGCCAATCACGCCATAGACCAGCGTGAAACCGAGGATCAACAGGCCGACGCGGCGCTTGGCCATATCGGCCTTGCGCTTGCCAGCGCCTTCGAACGCGCGGCCCTTGCCGCGCACGGCGCCACGGCGCACATCAGTGGAGAAATGGGCCCGGCTTTTCAGGAGCATCATACGGGAAAGAAAAGTCATCAGCGTTTCACCGATCCGGTTATGACCTTATCCATCGGCACTGGGACCGGCTTACCATTCACAATCTTAATACCATCGGCGATCTTGGGACCGCCTGTCTTTGCCGCCGGGGCCTGTACCACAGGCACCTGGGATTTCAACATCGGCAATTCATTGGCCCGCGCCAACTGGTTGGGATCGGTTTGCTGGAGCTTCAACTCCTGACCGAAAGTATTGGCCAGTTTTTCGAGGCGGTTCGGCTGGGTCAACAAGGCCCAGTCGGCCTGGAGAAGCTCGATCGTATCCTTCTCCAGCTTGATCTCGGCTTCGATGCGCTTCAGATCCTGCACTTTCTCATCGGTATTGTGCTTGATCTGGTAAGTCACGGCTGCCGCTGCCGCCATGGCGCCGATCATCACGATGTCAAAGGTTCGCAGCATGGCTCAGGCCCCCAATCGCTCGATTTCCGCGAGATCCGGCAAATCGAAAATGGAAAAATCGGCCTTCATGGCTGGATGCGCGGTACGGATGCCCGCGCGTAGTTTTGCAGAACGGGCACGAGGATTGATCTCGGCCTCCTCTTCGGTGGCTGTCACCATTCCCTTACCGACCGGCTCGAAGGTTGCCGGGCGTTCGAACGCCATGGGCATATGCCGCGAACCGGCGGCCTTGCCGGAACGGTCTGAGAAGAATTTCTTAACGATACGGTCTTCAAGCGAATGAAAGGTGACGACAACCAGCCGTCCGCCCGGCTTCAAGGCCCGCTCGGCGGCAAACAGCGCCTCGGCCAATTCGCCAAGCTCGTCATTGACGAAAACCCGCAGGGCCTGAAACACCCGCGTCGCCGGATGGATCTTGTCCTTCGCCTTGCGTGGGGTGACGATCTCAATCATGCCCGCCAGATCGCGCGTGGTCTGGAAAGGATGATTGACCCGGCGCTTTTCGATAGCGCGGGCAATGCGGCCGGATTGCTTTTCCTCGCCCAGAAAGCCGAAAATCCTGATGAGGTCGCCAACCTTGGCTCGGTTGACGACATCGGCGGCAGACACACCCGTGCCGGACATCCGCATATCAAGCGGCCCGTTGCGCTGGAAGGAAAACCCACGCTCGGCCTCATCGATCTGCATGGAGGAGACGCCGATATCGAGAACGATGCCATCCAGCCCGCCTTCGGGGGCAAAATTATCCAGCGTGGAAAACCGGGCATGATGAAGCGTGAGATGACCGGCGCGAGCGGCAACCATAGCTTGCCCGCCAGCAATCGCATTCGGATCACGGTCAAGCGCGATGACATCGGCGCCAGCATCGAGAATGGCTGAGGTATAACCGCCCGCCCCAAACGTGCCATCCAGGATAACCTTACCGGCAGAGGGCTCCAGGGCTTCTATGACAGGCTCGAGAAGAACCGGAATGTGACGGACCGGTCCGCCTTCGGCTTCAGCATACCCTCCGCCAAGATCCGTCACCATTCCGCTTCTCCGCCTTAGACTATCTCCCTTTTTCTTTGAAAAATGGGGATAGTCCACATCATTGCATTTGCGCATTTCCGGACGGAAAACCGGTTTCCACTTTTCCTGGAAATGCCCTAACTGGAACCCGCCCTCTTCAGACCGAGTCCCTTTCTTGCCGCCGCCTGCGCCTCGTGAAACGCCTGCGGCTGCCACAGTTGAAAATGATCCGAGCGACCGACAAAGGTCACTTCGGACGCAATCCCCGTAAAGTCGCGGATAAAATCCGTGACCATCAGACGTCCCTCGCTGTCGAGACGCATGAAAACGCCGCCTCCGTGTACGAGAAGCGACATTTCGTTGGCAACCGGCGAAAACGGATCCTCGCCGATAATCTGCCGTTCGTAGCGCTCCAGCAGATCCGGACCACCGATACTGATCGCCGGAAAGGTGAAATCCTGGAAGCAATAAAGCTCCTGAATATTCCGCTCCACCAGAACAGCGCGGAACGCCGCCGGAACGGAAACCCGCCCCTTCGCATCGATCCGGTTCGTCGCATTGGACAAGAAGCGGTTCATTACGCGCTACCGCCGCCCTTTTCCCATCTACGCGGCCCACACATCCGCATTTCCATTGATACACCCGAGCAGGCATGCCCTTTGCCGCAAGGTCGAAACAGGAAATATAGCCCTTCTGGACCTGCTTCGCAGTTTCGCATGTCGGGGCCGTTATTCGCCCCTCGGCAGTGCACTTATGGGATAACATGGGACACCATGGGCGTCAATGGGATTAGGGTTGGCAAACCAGTCTACTTCATCGGAAATTTATAACCCGTTAAGATTAATGAATGGTTATTATGGCTTGATGGAAGCAATCCACCCATATCCGCAAGTACGCTTTCTAATAATATGAAAATAAACGAAAATTAGCAAAAGGGGGCAAAAAGGGACGCAAAAGCGCCTGTGCTTTTTCAATCGGAAGCAGGGCCTTTGCACGGCCGAGATAGGAAATACCAGTCGGCCTGTAAGCCGGGTTCTGTATGGCCCCGGTTTCCCGGAACGTGGCAGCCATTCATCTGGGACGATACTTGCGCACCGCCTCTCGCAACCCACCCGGATGACTGGCCCGAAAACCGGCTGTAGCGCAACTTGCGTTGCACCCGCGTCATCCCTATTCGGTCTTGCTCCCGGTGGGGTTTACCATGCCGTCCCTGTCACCAGCGACGCGGTGGGCTCTTACCCCACCCTTTCACCCTTACCCCGATAAACGGGGCGGTCTGCTTTCTGTGGCACTTTCCCTGAGGTCGCCCTCGCCGGACGTTATCCGGCACCGTGTTTCCGTGGAGCCCGGACTTTCCTCACCCTACCGCCTTTCGGCATTGGTAAAGCGCGGCTGCCCGGCCGACTGGTTCGGCGTGATTAACGGAGACATCTGGAGAAAGCCACCGAAATCATCCACTCAAACGAAAACAGGCGTGAAATCTGCATCATACTCCTCATGGACAATCGTGCCGCGCAGGATCAACTCGGCTCCCAGCCGGCCAATTTCGTCCGAGCTTTTCGCCGCCGCCCCGCAGCCGCCGGTCAGCACCGCGATGCGTGGGCTGTCGCTAAACCCGATGGCCGGATAGCCACTGCCCGTAAAGGAGGTCACGCAGGGCGCCATCGACATCGGCGCATCCGCAATCCCTGGCACCAGCGATCTGCAAATGCGCGCCAGATGATCGCGTGCGCTTTCCCGTCCGCCACCCCTGAACCAGGCGCGGATTTCGGGTTCCGTCTTCAGCCTGACATCATCGGGATCGCCGCCGATCTTGAGATAGGTTTTACCATCAGGGTAGCGCACGGGTGGCAGCAGATAGATATGATCGCGTGGATTGGAAGGCTCGTGAATGAGCGACGGCATGCCTTGATAGGTGGGCAGATCCTGATCGGCGATTTCGAAAAAGGTAACAGTTCGAGCATAAACCGACAGATCAATCCGGCGCGGCAACAGCGTGTCGGCAATGGAAAATCCGCCCGTGGCAACCAGCAGTTTTTCGGCTTTCAACACCTTACCGCCTGCGGTCGTGACCACCGCATGGCCGCCCTCGTCGCGAATGCCGATGACCACATCGTTGATCAGAGTTGCCCCCGCCCGAGCAGCCAGCTCCGACTGGGCCTCCACCAAACGGCGCGGATTGACGTAGCCGGCGTGATGCGACTCATAAATCCCAACGGAAACAGGCTCGAAACGGAAATAACTGAAACGCTCGGCAAGACCGACATGGTCGAAGGACTGCGTTGAAACGCCAAGCCCTTCGGCAGCGCGCGCCGCCTTGGCGACATAGTCGGAATGTCCGTCCGGGCTCGTTCCGACGATCAGGCAACCGGCTTCGTGGTAAAACCGGATGCCGCTCTGCTGTTCGATTTCACTGTAGCGGGCAATCGACTCATGCGCGAGCTTGGCCCAGACAGGATCGCTATCGATGGTGCGGGTGATTCGCGCTTCGTCGTAATGGCTGGCAAAGACGCCTTCGTGGCTTTGTTTGTCAGCGGGCTCATCCGGCCCGACCAGTGCCACGCCATCTGATTGCAACGCCAGATGCCGGGCCGCCGCCGCACCCATCATACCGCGTCCGATAATGAGATATTTAAAGACCTGACCCGTCATGCCGCTCGTCCAGAATGATTTCCCAACTGGATAGCATTATCGATCAGACTTGCCACATAGTTTGATTGATCTGACGCAAGAACCGGCAGAAACGACGGTTCTTGCGTGATCACCTCGTCGCCTCACCCCACAAGATTAGCGGAAGGGGCGCTGTCAGGTTTTCAGCTGTTTTCCAGTGCAGCTTCCACCTGACCGCAATATTGCTTGGAAACCGGGTTCATGCGTGTCGCGCCGTGGCCGGCGTTATAGCGCAGGATGGCGCCGCAGGTATCGCCGCCGCCGAGCTGGTGGGCCATGGCGAGATATTTCATCCCGTATTTGAGATTGGTGGAAGGATCGTAAAGCCCGGCAACGGTGCCGGTATAGCCCATGGCGCGGGCGGTGGCGGGCTTGATCTGCATCAGGCCGACTTCGCCATGCGTGCCGCGCGCTTTCGTGTTGAAACCGCTTTCGATTTTCACCACGGCGCTGGCCAGTTCCACCGGCACGCCATATTGCTTGGCATAGGAGGAGATCAGGGCATGATAGGGCGCCTTGCCAGAAGCCCCCTGCATATCGGCCTTCCGATCATCAGTCCCGGTTTTATTCGAGAGCCTGGTTTTTTCCAGGGGCTTGGCGAGGTCGGCTTGCTGTTTATTGGCACGCAACATGTCCATCAGGGTCAAGCCCTTGCCGGCATCAGCCGCCTCGGCTTGGGAAACAGCAGACATAGAAACGGCGATGCATGCCGCGGCAGCGAAAAGCGAGGTTTTCATGAAAAAGGTCAGTCTCCAGACAAAGGGGCGGACACGGATGTCAGCAAAGCGCACTATTTACCCGTTCACTGTCCAGCAAAGGACAGCGATGTTCATCGCCCTCATCGTTGATATTTGCGAAAGACTTCCATTTCGGAAATCACATTCGCTGTTCATCTCAACCGCTGCCGAGGAATACCATGGCTGCGACGGCTGCTGTTAGACAGACTCAATAAGGAAATCCTATGGCATGGTAAAAAGAGGTGATTTTCGACCCTGCCGAAAGCCGTCTACGGACGACAACAGCCCGCAATCCTCAGCTGAACCGCGGCAGCGCCGCCAGCAGACGGTGCAGGGTGTCGATGGTCGAATAATCAGCCACGCCATCGACCTTGGAGGGGCGGAAATGCAGTTGAAAACTTCTGACGACACCCTCGGTCACTGCATCGAAATCCCCATTGATTTCAACAGGGTATCCATAGAGAGACAACATGGATTGCAATGCCTCGACCGGCTGGCCGTTATCCCCTCTTTGGAAGAACCGCCCCCCGGTGATCGCGGTTGGTTCCACCCAATGCCCTACGCCCAGGGCGTGCAGCCGGTTCCAGGGGAAATGTTCGCCCGGATCGACCTTGCGAACCGGGGCAATATCGGAATGGGCCAGCACCCGCTCCGGGGGTATGGACCAGCGACTTGCACAATCCAGACACAATTGCGCGACGGCATCCACCTGTTTTTCGGGATAATCCGGCAGAGACGGATGTCCGGCATTGGCAATCTCGATGCCAATCGAGCGGGAATTGATATCGGTCGCGCCCGCCCAGAAACTCTTACCGGCATGCCAGGCCCGGCGGCTTTCCGGCACCATCTGCACGACATCACCGTTTTCACGCACCAGATAATGGCTGGAAACCTGGCTTTCGACAGTGCAGAGCCAGGAGAGTGCTGCCTCTTCGCTGGGCATGCCGGTATAATGCAGAATGATGGTGTCAGGGGCCGCGCATTCGATGCGCTCACCGTGGTTGGGGGATGGCACCACCACGGCGTCTGGATAATCGGCAGTAAAAAGGGTCATGCGGCCCGGCGTTCCTTTTCAATCGCGGCATAGGCGGCGTTGAAACTTGCCATCCGTTGATGGGCGGCGGCATGCATTTCCACCGGCAGGCCACGCGCATGCAGCCGGTCAGGGTGATGCTCGGAGGCCAGCGCCCGGTAGCGTTTGCGAATCGTGCCAAAATCGTCACTGCGCGACACGCCGAGAATGCCGTAGGGGTCCTGGTCGGGGGCGAGATGACGGGCAGAAATCTGTTCGAAGCGATCCTCGCCGATCTCGAAAATTTCGGCGATGCGGGAGAGAAAAGCCAGTTCCTTCTCGTGGATCAGCCCGTCCGCCGTGGCGATGTGAAACAGGGCGTCAACAATCTCTTCGAGCACCGGGCACCCTCTGGTGCGCGAGCCGCAGAGATTGGCGAGCTTTTCGGCATAGGCTTCGTAACCGGCGATATCCTGCTTGGCGAGATTATAAAGGCGCGCGACGTTGCGGGCTTCTTCCGGCGGGAAATCGAAAATGCTGCGAAACGCATTGACCTCGGCTTGCGACACAACGCCATCCGCCTTGGCCATCTTGGCCGAAAGCGCGATGATCGCCACCGAAAAAGACACGCGCCTGCGCGTTTCCGGATCGCCCTCAAAGACGGTGCGGATCGCTTCGACAATCGACGACAAGGCATTGCCAGCCGCGTCGCTGACCGCGCCGAGCAGCCGCTCCCAGAGGGACGATAATTGTTGGCAGGCAAAATCGAAAATCATTTTGACAGATTGACCAAATTATCACTTGAAATGCAAGGGAAGCACCCCATTGTTTCGGGTTAAACTTTGTTCACTTTCCAGGTTTTACCGCAGTGCGGAATCAGCGGATGCTTCATGTCTTCTCCGGCATACCAGCTTTTCCACATGCCTCGCGCTCACCGCTTTCCATTTGAAACGATTATATTTCCGCCGCTGATGACATTTCCACGAAACTGCGGATTTTGTTCAATTTTTCGCTTTACAGCATCCGGCCTCTGTCGCATCCATTGGCACCATTTCGTAAACGTCTGCGGCACTTTGTCCGCAAGAAGGAGGATTTGATGGCCAAGACCAAAGTCGCGTTGCTGACCGCCGGGGGCCTTGCGCCCTGTCTTTCATCGGCAGTGGGCGGGTTGATCGAGCGCTATAGCGACATCGCGCCCGATGCCGAGATCGTCGCCTATAAGTCCGGCTATCGCGGCCTGTTGATGGACTACAAGATCGAGATCAACCAGCATATGCGTGAACAGGCCCATGTCCTGCATCGCTATGGCGGCTCGCCCATCGGCAATAGCCGCGTCAAGCTCACCAATGTCGCTGATTGCGTCAAGCGCGGGCTGGTGAAGGAAGGCCAGAACCCGTTGCAGGTGGCCGCCGAGCGCCTGGCCGCCGATGGCATCACCATTTTGCACACGATCGGTGGCGACGACACCAATACGACGGCGGCTGATCTCGCCGCCTATCTCGGCGCCAATGGCTATGACCTGACCGTCGTCGGCCTGCCTAAAACCGTGGACAATGATGTCGTGCCGATCCGCCAGTCGCTCGGCGCCTGGACGGCGGCAGAGGTCGGTGCCCGCTTCTTCGACCACGTCTCCAACGAACAGAGTGCAGCGCCACGCACGCTTGTCATTCACGAAGTCATGGGCCGTCATTGCGGCTGGCTGACAGCGGCGACCGCCCGCGCCTATATCCAGCGCATCCAGCATAATGAATATGTCGAGGGCTTCATGATGAATGAAGAACTGAAGACCATCGACGGTCTTTATCTGCCCGAGACCCATTTCGATATGGAAGCCGAGGCCGAGCGGCTGAAGGAGTTGATGGACCGCACCGGTTTCGTCACGCTGTTCGTCTCGGAAGGCGCCTGCATGGACGAAATCATCGCCGACCGGGAAAAGGCAGGCGAAGAGATCAAGCGCGATGCTTTCGGCCATGTCAAGCTCGATACGATCAATGTCGGCGGCTGGTTCCAGAAGCATTTCGCCAAATTGCTCGATGCCGAACGCTCGATGGTGCAGAAGTCAGGCTATTACGCCCGTTCGGCCCCGGCCAATTACGAGGACTTGCGGCTGATCCAGAGCATGGTGGATCTGGCCGTTGAAAGCGGATTGAACGGCGTTTCCGGCGTCACCGGTCATGACGAGGACCAGGGCGGCAAATTGCGCGCCATCGAATTCCCCCGCATCAAGGGCGGCAAGGCATTCGACCTCTCAACACCATGGTTCAAAGATGTGATGGACCATCTGGGCCAGAAATTCCGTCCGGCACATTGACCTTGACGGCGAATGGTGGCTTCTGTTTGCAGGCGATGCTGACGGCGTAATTGCCCGAAGCATGCCTGCATGACTGTTCGGACCCGCTTAGGGTTTTGAAACGGAAATGACAGACTATTTATTGTGACAGCGCCGCTTCCAAGGGCATGCGGCGCTGCTATGTTTATATCGGGAGTGCCCGGGCCGGGATGAGGTTGATGATATCCCGCCACAGGCTGACCGAACACGGAGGCAGGCCCATGACATTTCAGGATTGGCTGTTGTTTTCAGCAGCAAGTGCTGCCTTCCTCGTTGTGCCTGGACGCAATACCAAGCGGATCATCGCCTGCCGGCAAGCGGGCGGCGGTCGGGCTGCGACACTCTGCGTGCTCGGCAGCATGACAGGCTATGGCATTGCCGCCTGCCTAGTATTCGGCATGGCCCAGGCGCTCAGCAATATCAACGCCACGGCACTCTCTGCCCTGCGCTGGCCGGGCATGGCCGTGTTGATGGTTCTGGCACTCAGGCTCTGGCGGGCACCTTTGCATATTGGCCCGGTGGCCGATAACGACAATCTGGCCGATCGGCGCGCCATGGTCATTGTGTCGCAGGCCGTGATCGGTTCGGCTCTGGATGCGCGCACACTGGTCTTTCTGTTGGCGATCACCACGCAGATCACATCGGGCTTTTCGCCGTTCAGCGGCGATTTTCTGACCATGGAACTGGCTTTCATGGCACTCGCGGCCTTAGCCTGTGGGCTTCAGGCAATTTATGCACATGCTTTCGACCGGATGATTCGCCGCCGTTCGGCACGCCGTATGGTGCAGCCAAAGGGCAAATCCATGCTGATTTCCGCCCGTTCCGTCAGCGCCGGTTATCGCCGGATTGCTGCCTGAACAGGATTGTTTGACAGGTTATCCCCCCTTTTAGACCAAGGCATAGAAGATGCTCGCGCATCCTCGCCTTGAGAGCATTGCAAAGGGAATACCAACGGTCATTTTCAATGATCGTTAGCATTAGACTTCAAGGGGGCTGTCAAATTTGTGAATCCGATGTTAATAGTTCGTGCGTTGCCTATGGGCAGCGCTCGTTTCAATAGCCGACGGACATCTGCATGACAGCGAAAACGGACCGCACGATTGCCATCAGCATCACTGCTGTCATCGTCGCAGCCCTTTCCAGTTGCACCAATGTCAATGACAATTCCAAAGCCGATATAGCGCCAAAACCCGCATCGGCTCATCAAGCCGTTGCGGCCGCAGCGCAGCCGGGTACCAGTACCGCAGCATCGGCAAATGGCAGCGTCGTAACAGGCGCCTCGACAACGGTAGCTGCCGCAAATGGCACGATGACGACAGTTGTTCCTGGCACGCAGGCTATGGCGCCATCATCCCAATCTGCTGTCACCGCGCTTGCCAATACCGCTTCGGGAAATAATGCGCTGGCCGCCATAAATGGCGCCTCGGGCACGGGCCAGACGGTTAACCTGGCGACAGGCCAAGGCCCCTATCCGATCCAGAAGCCCGGTTTGACTGAAGTCGCCTCGCTCGGACCAACGGTCAGCACCGTGCCTTCTTCCGCCAATGCACCAGCCCGGATTTCTGACAACGAACCGATCGGCCTTGAAAACGAGGCGTTGCAGCCGGATGTCATGGCCATGCATTCCGCCGTTCCCACGCCGCGCCCGGGCTCTGTTGCCTCATCATCCGTCGCCTATGCTTCACCGGCAAAGCCGGTCGTCAAATCCTTCGCGCTGCTTGATGCACAATTCGACACCAGCGCCCCCGGCCCCGTGCCAAGTGCCACGCCGGAAGCCTCCAAAAGCACCGCGTCTGGCACAAGCGAAACGGCAAGCCGCGGCCCGACGGTCATCAATGGGCTCGTCAACAAATATGCCGCCCTATACGGAATGCCATCCGCGCTGATCCACCGGGTCATTCACCGCGAAAGCCGTTATAATCCGTCGGCCTATAGCCGCGGCAATTATGGGCTGATGCAGATCCGCTATAATACGGCCCGTTCGCTCGGCTATGAAGGTCCGGCAGAGGGTCTTTTCGACCCGGAAACCAACCTGAAATACGCGATCAAATATCTGCGCGGCGCGTGGATGGTGGCTGAAAACAACAATGACAACGCCGTTCGCCTCTATGCCCGTGGCTATTATTTTGATGCCAAGCGCAAAGGCCTGCTGGACGAAGTGCAGTAAACCACTTCGTCCATCCCGACACGGACCATTGTTCCCTGCGGTCGCTGTTTCTTTAAGGCATTGCGTCTAGAACCGCCTTCAACAATTTCTGTGGCCTGTAATTATCCCAGGCAGGCGTCAACCCCATCCGCAGCACAATCAGCTTGCGTGACGGGACAATCGCAATTGTTTGTCCGTCATGGCCCTGAAACCAGAGGGTTTCTTCGTTAATGCCGAAGGTGGAATCCGGTTCCCGGCCCGGCCCGCTCCGCCAGATTTGCCCCTGTCCATAGGTGCCGCCTGATGCCTTTGTCGGGGTCCCCATGGTCTTTACATAGCCTTCCGGCAACAGCCGCCGCCCCTGCCACACCCCATCCTGCAACAGGCATTGGGCAAGCTTGGCCCAATCGCGGGCATTGGCATAGAGATAGGACCCACCTGCCAAAGTGCCCGTTTCGTCGGCCTCCAGCACTGCACTGGTCATGCCGAGCGGCTTGAACAAGGATGTTTGGGGATAAGACAGTGCCTGTTCCGGCGGCAAACTGTTCATCAGGAGGCGCGCCAGCAGTACGCTGGTGCCGGTCGAATAGTGAAACAGCGTACCGGGTGTCGCGTCCAGCGGCTGAGAGGCGACGAATGCCGCCTGATCCGGCTCCAGAAACAGCATGCGCGTTGCATCACTGACATCGCCATAATCCTCATTGAACCGCAGGCCGCTTTCCATGCCCATCAATTGGCGCAGGGTGATTGCCGCACGCCCGTCGGTCCATTGCGGCAACAGATGGTCCTTGTCGAGATCAAGCCCGCCCTCCCCCATCCGCTGGCCGATCAGCATGGCCATGACCGTCTTGGTCATCGACCAGCCGATCAGCGGCGTATCGGGCCCAAATCCCGGACCATAGGCCTCACCAAGCAACTCCCCATCCCGAATCACCAATGTGGCCCGCATCGATGGCCCGGTCAGGGCTGGATCAGCAAGAATGCCCGCCAGCACCGGGTCGGTGTGCGGTGCGCCCGTTCCTTCCGGCCAGGGGGCTGGGTTCGGGTTCGGGGCTGACGAAGCCGCAAGCGGCTGCGGCAGATGCACCTTGCGAGCCGCATCGATTTTTCCATCGGGAACGTTGGCGCAGCCCAGACCCGGCCGGGCAATGGCTGTGCTGGGGGCAAAAGCCCCAAACATATAGGCCGTGACCATGCCTGCATCCCGATCCACATCCAGCCGCAGGAAACGCAACAGCGGATGGCCTGGCGCCTGTACATCCTCAGACAAAACATCCATCGGATCACGCTTGGCGATAAACACGTTGGAGCAGACAATTTTGGCGGCGTAGCCTGTCCCGACTCGCAGTAATTCCGGCGGAGCCAGCCAAAGCCACGTGGCAGCCCCGACGATAACCACCAGGACAGCAAGCAGCAGTCCTTGGACAAACCTGATCAGCAAACGCATACGATTTCCTCCCGCGCCGGATGGTGTCGCGGATCGGGAACTGGGAACCGATGTCCGGAAAATCCGATGCTTAAACAATAACCTGGAGCGGAAAAGTGATTCTGTTTCACAACCCGCCACACGAGGTCTGCATGCAAGCATGATTACAGCGGGCATGAAAGGGTATGACGGTTGAAAAACCATGGGATTTTCCCTGGGCGCACAGCCCAGCCACTGGTCAACAGCCCCCGTCATCAAACTGTAGTGGACAGCCACTATTCCGATAAAAACTTCAGAACGGGGCACCCTTCACATGACAGAACTTGTTCCAGATGCCGGATTCCGCAAAAACCAGAAGCTGAAATCGGCGCTGCTTCAACACAATGCGCTGTCACGTAAGGGCCTGTCGGAGCGGTTGTTCGGCCTGCTGTTTTCCGGCCTGGTCTATCCGCAGATCTGGGAAGACCCGGATGTCGATATGCAGGCCATGCAGCTTGCCGCTGGCCACCGCGTCGTCACCATCGGCTCTGGCGGCTGCAACATGCTGGCCTATCTGTCACGGGAACCTGACAGCATCGATGTCGTCGATCTCAATCCGCATCACATCGCCCTCAACAAGCTGAAACTGGCCGCCTTCCGGCATCTGCCCGACCACACCGCCGTGGTGCGACTGTTGGGCACCGACAATGCCCGCAGCAATGCCTCCATGGTCGAGCAATATGTGGCACCGCATCTGGACGCCACCACGCGGCGCTACTGGAGCCGCCGCACGTTGACCGGACGCCGCCGCATCCGGGTGTTTAACGGAAATTTCTACCGCACCGGCCTGCTGGGCCGCTTCATCACCGCCACACATCTTCTGGCCCGCCTGCACGGCGTCAAGCTGGAAGAAATCACCCAATGCCGGACCCCGCGCGAACAGCGGCAGTTTTTCGAGACCCGCATCGCGCCGCTGTTTGAAAAGCCTGTTATCCGCTGGCTGACCAATCGCAAAAGCTCACTGTTCGGCCTCGGCATTCCGCCGCAGCAATATGACGAACTGGCCAGCGTTTCGGAAACCGGCACAATCGCCCCGGTGCTGAAAGGCCGGCTGGAAAAACTCGCCTGTCACTTCTCGCTGCGGGATAATTATTTTGCCTGGCAGGCTTTCGCCCGCCGCTATCCGAAGTCTCATGAGGGCGCATTGCCGGATTATCTGCGGGCCGATTATTACCGCACGATCCGCACCAGCGTTGACCGCGTCAATGTCCACCATGCCAGCTATACCGAATTGCTGTCCACCAAGCCCGCAGGCAGCGTAGACCGCTTCATCCTGCTCGATGCCCAGGACTGGATGACCGACGAGCAATTGAACGATCTTTGGACCGAAATTACCCGCACGGCCTCCAAGGATGCGCGGGTGATCTTCCGGACCGCTGCCGAAAAAAGCGTGATCGAAGGTCGGATTTCCCCGGCGCTCGCAGAGCAATGGTCCTATCTGAAAGACCTGTCCGTCCATTTCAACGCGCTCGACCGCTCAGCGATTTACGGTGGCTTCCATATCTATGAGAAGACGGCATGAGCGATGCCCGTATCGGTCAGGACCACTCCAGCCCGAACGTGGACCGGCAGCATGCCAGCAAGATGGATCAGGTCTATCGCAGCCAGCGTCACATCTATGACCTGACCCGCAAATATTACCTGCTCGGGCGTGACACCGCCATTGTCGGGCTGGATTTGCCAAAGGATGGCAGCCTTTTGGAAGTGGCCTGCGGCACGGGCCGCAACCTGATCTGCACGGAACGGCTCTATCCGATGTCGCATCTTTACGGCCTGGACATTTCCAGCGAAATGCTGGTGCAGGCAAGGCGTAATTTTCGCGGTCGCCCGCGCCAGCCCGATCTGCGCATCGCCGACGCTTCGGCATTCACCGCCGCCGATTTTACCATGACCGGTTTCGACCGCGTGCTGATTTCCTATGCCCTGTCGATGATCCCCGACTGGCAAAAGGCGATTGCCTGTTCGCTTGCCGCCTTAAACCCCGGCGGCTCGCTGCATATCGTCGATTTTGGCCAGCAGGAACATCTGCCAGGTTGGTTCAGAACAGGCCTGCATGCCTGGCTCGCCCGATTTCACGTCACGCCACGCGCCAACCTGCGCGAAGAACTGGCCGCCCAGGCCGAGGCCGCAGGCGCAGTGCTGAGCTTTTCACCGCTCTATCGTGGCTATGCGTGGCATGCCATTATCCGCCGCCCAGCGGCCTGAGAGTTCGCCACTCTTTCCGGCCCAATAGGCCGGTATTTTCGATCTATCGATATGAGCGGTTGAAAATAACCACATTTTAACGATGATGAAGCAAAGTCAGGCTGGAGGTTTCCAGTCCGGCTTCATCGGATCGGTGATCTCCTGATTTTCCGCGTCTTTTGATCTTGCCATGGGCATGCGCTGCCTTGGCATAACAGTTGAATGAATGGGTTTTCGATGCGGTCGCTGGTCCTGGCACTTATTCCGATTTGTTTGGCAATGGCGTCCTGCACTTCGACGAGCTACGATTTCATGGAAACCGGCTCGATCCAGCCAAAATTCCAGGACAAGGACCCGCAGGACTTCGGCATCAATTCCCCGCATCGTCATCAGGTCCACGGCATCGACGTGTCGAAATGGAACGGTAATATCAACTGGATGCAGGTCCGCCAGTCCGGCGTCTCCTTCGCCTTCATCAAGGCCACAGAAGGCAAGGATGTGATCGATCCGAAATTTGCGGATTACTGGCAGCAGGCCAATGCCGCTGGCCTGCCACATGCGCCCTATCATTTCTATTATTTCTGCTCCAGCGCCGACGAGCAGGCCGACTGGTTCATCGCCAATGTGCCGAAAGCCTCGATGGACATGCCACCGGTTCTCGATGTCGAGTGGAACCACACGTCCAAGACCTGCACCAAGCGCCCGCCCGCCGATGTGGTGCGCAGCGAAATGAAGCGCTTCATGGACCGGCTCGAAGCCTATTACGGCAAGCGCCCCATCATTTACACATCCGTCGATTTCCATAAGGACAATTTGCAAGGCGCGTTCCAGGATCATTATTTCTGGGTCCGCGCCGTCGCCAAGCACCCCTCGGAAATCTATCCGGACCGCCGCTGGGCCTTCTGGCAATATACCTCGACCGGCGTCATCCCCGGCATCAAGGGCGATACCGACATAAACGTCTTTGCGGGTACCCAGCAGAACTGGCGCAAATGGGTGCAGGCCGTCTCATTGCCGACCCAGCAGACCGCAGCAAACTGACCATTCCAGACCGGAGTTTTGCGTCATGCCGGGCAAAACCCGGCTCCTCTCCATGCTTCTGTCACAAAGCTTGGGCAGAGCGGAGCATGTTCTTTTCATATCCGGGGGCTTTATCCATGCATATCCTGTCTCGCTTCACGCTCGCAGCCGTGTTGAGCGGCCTTATGGCCGGCACGGCCTTTGCCCAGGCACCGCAATGCGGCGGTGACCTCAGCGCTTTTCTGGCTGGCGTCAAGGCGGAAGCTGTTGCCAATGGCGCGTCGGCCGAGGCTGCCGACAAGGCACTGGCCGGTGCGCAAATCGACCAGAAAGTGCTGGGCCGCGACCGCGCCCAGGGCGTGTTCAAACAGACCTTTACCGAATTTTCCTCCCGCACCGTCTCAAAAGGCCGGTTGGATCAGGGAAAGCAGAAATTGCAGCAATATAGCGCGGTCTTTGACCGGGCCGAAAAAGAATACGGCGTTGCCCCCGGCGTGATCGCCGCTTTCTGGGCGATGGAAACCGATTTCGGCGCCGTCCAGGGCGATTTTAACACCCGCAACGCGCTGGTGACGCTGGCGCATGATTGCCGCCGCCCGGAACTGTTCCGCCCACAATTGCTGGCGCTGATCACCATGGTTCAGCATGGCGATCTCGACCCCGCCACCAATACCGGTGCCTGGGCCGGTGAAGTTGGCCAGGTGCAGATGCTGCCCAAGGATATCGTTGCCTTCGGCGTCGATGGCGACGGCGATGGCCATGTGGCGCTGAAATCCAGCTCACCCGATGCAATCATGACGGCGGCGAAATTCATCCAGCACCTCGGCTTCAAACGCGGTGAGCCGTGGATTCAGGAAGTCACCGTGCCGGACACCCTGCCCTGGGAAAAGAGCGGCTTCGACAGCGGCATGAAGGCAGGCGACTGGTTCAAGCTCGGCGTCAAGCCGCGCGATGGCAATACCAAATTTGCCGATCTGGAGGGCGAACTGGTACTGCCGCAGGGCCGCAAGGGACCGGCCTTCATCACCTATCCCAATTTCGGCATTTATCTGGAATGGAACAAGTCGTTTATCTACACGACCTCTGCCGCCTATTTCGCCACCCGTCTCGAAGGTGCCGAGGCCTATCTGAAGGGCAACCCGGAACAGGGATTGACCGATGTGCAGATGAAGGAATTGCAGACCAAGCTGAAGGGCCTCGGCTATGATGTCGGCGAGATCGACGGCATTCTGGGCGGCGGCACCCGCGACGCCGTGCAGAAGGAACAGCTGAAGCGGAATATCCCCGCCGATGGCTGGCCAACGCCAGCATTGTTGGCCGCACTTTAAGCCTCATCAAAAATTCCGATTGTTTTAGCCGCGCATTCTCATGAATGCGCGGCTTTTTCATGCTCGACAGAGCAGACCCCATCGTCAATAAAGATTGGCGTGATTTGTCCCATCCTCGTCAGAAAGCGGTATTTCGCCGACGGATTTCATCGTTAGACTGACATCATCTTCACGATAAAAGCTCCCTTGGAGGCAATGGCCATGACACATTCCGACACCGCCCTGCTGGTCATCGATGCACAGCAATCCTTCCGCCACAGTTCCTATTTCCGCGAGGAAGAGTTGCCCGCCTATCTGCAGCGTCAGCAGGCGTTGATCGATGGCGCCCGCAAGGCGGGCATTGCCACCGTGCAGATTTTCCATTTGAACGACACTGGCCCTTTTAGCGAGGCCTCCGGATTCGTCTCCACACTGTCCCCTTTGACGATTGAACCAGATGCGGTTTTCCGCAAGCATCGGCATAGCGCGCTGGTCGGTACGGGGCTTGATGTCTGGCTGACCCGAAACAATATCCGCCATGTGATCGTATCAGGTATCCGTACGGAGCAATGTTGCGAAACCACGGCACGTCATGCTTCGGACCTGGGTTATAGCGTGGATTTTGTTGGTGAAGCCACCCTCACCTTTCCGATGACCGACGATCAGGGCCGTGAATGGAGCGCGGCGGAGATCCGCGCTCGCACCGAACTGGTTTTGGCCGGTCGCTTCGCGCGCATTGCCACGGTCGAGCAGGCATTGTCACTCCCACCCACAACACTCGCGGCATAGACTTGATGACAGGACTGATCCCGCCGCAGCGCCGTATCGAAATGATCGTCGTCGTGCCGCCACGCCTGCTGCTGCTGGATCTGGCCGGGCCGATGGAAGTCCTGCGCAAGGCTAATCTTGAGCAGGACAGTGTGCGGTTCACGGTTCGATATGTCGGTCCCTCTCCCCACGTCAACAGCTCGGTCGGCCTGGCGCTTGCCGGGATTGAGCCGCTGCCGGATGCCGTAGCCGACGGCGCGATGATTATCGTCCTGGGCAATGCCGCACAGCCGCTCGGTGCAGTCGATGCGAATCCGGAGCCGGACGATCTTCTCCATGAGGCCGCTATCGTCACCTGGTTGCGGTCCGCTGTCCGGCCAGGCGTAAAGCTCGTCACCATTTGCTCTGGCGCCTTGTTGGCGGCCCGCGCCGGACTATTGGAAGGTTATACCTGTACCACTCACCACACCGAGATTGCTGAGTTGCGGCAGTTGGCACCCACCGCAAAGGTGGCGGAAAATCGCCTCTATATCCAGGACCGGGACAGGTTGAGCACGGCAGGCATCACCGCCGGTATCGACATGATGCTGGCCTTGGTGGCAGAAGAGGCAGGACACACGATCGCACTCAACGTTGCCCGTTACCTGGTTGTTTATCTGCGCCGGGCGGGGAACGATCCGCAACTCTCCCCATGGCTTGAGGGGCGTAACCATATCCATCCTGTCATTCACAAGGTCCAGGATGCGGTTTCGGCTGACCCTGCCGGCAACTGGACGGTTGCCAGCATGGCAGCCATTGCGGCCACCAGCGCCCGTAGCCTCTCGCGCTTGTTTAACGAGCAAACCGGCATGAGCGTAACCGATTATGTCAACCGCCTTCGGGTCGCGTTGGCCCATCAGCTGGTCACCGCTTCGCGGTTGGATATGGAAACCGTTGCGCAACGCTCTGGTTTTGCATCCACCCGACACATGCGCCGCGCCTGGAAAAAGTTGCACGGCGGAACGCCAACAGCATTGCGCAGTCCCTGACCTCACCAAAACCGAGTCGTCCGTCCTGGAACGATGCAGATTCAAGCCGATGACATTGCCGCCATTAACGATGAAATATTTCGTTATCACGCGATTTTAACAATATGTTTCCGTGCGTTACCTTTTCTTCCAATGGTTTATACAGGCAGGCTGCTGCATCGCAGCACAAATTTCGCTTTTCAAATGACACGAAACGGTCATATTCTTTAACTGTTAACGCAAGGGAGACCGAGATGGGACTGACACGTTCTTTCAACATCCTGGCAGTCGGAGTAGCGTTTCTTTTTGTCGCAGCGATGCTTTTCATCTGAGGACGACAACAACTCCAACACCGTATGCGGCGGCGGCATGGACCGCCATGACACTTTTCATCATCAACGATGCTAAAAACGCCGTGCGCCCTCGATGGCGCACGGCGGTTTTTATTGAGCGAGATTGATGAGCCACCAAATGGCTCCACAATTGCGGAGAACGAGCAGAAAACCGCCCTCGTCTCCGCTATCAAGCATGTCGCGATCAGGGAAGCGTCTCGCGCTTTAAGGTTTTGCTTTATCGCTATCGTTATCGCAAAATTGTTGCACGCTTTACGCCACAACCCCTGCCCGGTCGGCGGCTGCGGTATCAGAGCGATGCAATCCCAGCCGTGCCAGTGTGGCATTGACCAGCGGCGCACGATTCATCGTATAGATATGGAACTCGTCGATACCGCGCCCCTGCAGGTCGGCGATCTGCTCGGCAGCCAGTGCCGCGGCGACACTGGCCCGCTCAGTGGGCTTGTCGTCCAGCCCTTCGAAACGCTGGTCCAGCATGGCGGGAACGGATGTGCCGCACATTCCAGCAAAGCGCTTCAACTGGGTGAGGTTGAGGATCGGCATGATGCCCGGCACGATAGGAATATTGATTCCGGCGGCCCGGACCTTGTCGAGATAGCGTTCGAAAATATCGTTATCGAAGAAAAATTGGGTGAGCGCCCGGGTCGCGCCATTATCGACCTTGCGTTTCAACATGTCTAGATCCATGGCGAGATCGGCGCTTTCCGGGTGCTTTTCCGGATAGGCGGAAACCGAAATCTCGAAATCGCCAAGCTCTTTCAGGCCCTTCACCAACGCTGCCGCGTTTTCAAACCCACCCGGATGCGGTTGATAAACCGAACCGACACCGGTCGGTGGATCGCCGCGCAGCGCCACGAAATGCTTGACACCAACCGCCCGAAAGTCTTCGACCACCTGGGCGATTTCCTCGCGTGTCGCACCGACGCAGGTGAGATGCGATGCGGTGGCGAGTGGCGTTTCCGCCAGCAAGCGGCGCACAGCGGCCAGGGTCGGTGCCTTGGTGGTGCCACCAGCACCGTAGGTAACGGAGACAAATTCCGGCGCCCAGCCGGTCAGCTCATCGACCGTTGCCCAGAGCTGAGCTTCCATCTCCTCGGATTTCGGCGGAAAGAATTCAAAGGACAGCTTGAAGGGCCGCGCCTGATTTCTTTTGGACGATGTGTGTGCCATCAGTAAACTCCCGCCCGCGCGGCCTGTTGCGCCACGGATGCTGCGGCTTGACCATAGGTCGCCAGCCAGATTGTTGCTGTAAGCGCCTCCCCATCCCTATGGTTCGGCGCAATATCGATTGCGTTTGTGACGTCAAAACCTGTCTTGACGAGCCAGCCCGCCATTAACTGATGGGAAAAGCCCAACCGCACATGCGCATGATCTTCTCGCAAATGCTCCAGCTTATGCGGTGCGAGATCGATGATCACCAGCCGACCGCCCGGCTTCAGCATACGCGCCGCCTCGTTCAGCGCCAGTTCGGGCTCCACCAGGAAATGCAGCACCTGATGAATGATCACCACATCGAACTCGCCACCATCCAGCGGCAGATTGAGAATATCCCCTTGGCGTACGGCAGCCTTGGCCACACCAGCCTTGTCGAGATTGACCCGGGCAACCGCCAGCATGTCGCGGCTGGCATCGATACCCACCGCCCGGTGATAGCGGCTTTCCAGCAATTGCAGGATACGCCCGGTCCCGGTGCCAAGATCCAGTAAAGCCTCGACTGTGTCTTCGCCGATCAGTTTCACCAGTGCATCTTCGACCTCGCGGTCATTGATATGCAGCCGGCGCAACTCATCCCATTCAGCGGCGTTGCGACTGAAATAGGCCTGCGCCTTTTCCGCCCGCGCCCGTTTGACTGCTCCAAGCCGCTCGCCGTCACGCGCCAAAACAGGATCGGACGTGGAGGCAACCGCCAGCAGATGACGTGCGAGATCGCCCGCCGCCCCCTCCTGCTTCAAACGAAAATAGGCCCAGGCACCTTCCTGGTAACGATCCACCAATTCCGCCTCAGCCAGAAGCTTGAGATGGCGCGAGATACGCGGCTGGGATTGACCGAGAATGTCGGTCAGGTCAGATACAGTCAGATCTCCCGCCGCCAGAAGCGCCAACAGCCGCAGGCGGGTTGGTTCACCTGCCGCCTTGAGAAGATCGACCAGACCGTCCAATGTAAAAGACATGCTCATGCCGCTTCCATCAATCAAGATATAAACATATCTTTATGTGATGCGCGGAGTTTTCGCAAGCCCCAAATTGCCGTTGACCATCCTTGCGGCACCGTGAATCAACAAAAATCCGCCGGTGACGAGTGCCACCGGCGGTATAGAAAGCTTGCGTGCTGAACCAAACAGGCTCGGCATCGTTTGCCTTTTCGGAAAAATCGGTTGGATTTTCCCTGACAAACTCTAGGCGACCCGCTGGCGCGCGAAATCCGCCCGTCCAGCGGAGGTCGTAGCACGACCGGAGTTCTGGTGACCCGTCTTGAAATTCGCCAGCAGTTCCGAGAGCCTGGCTGCTTCATCGGCAAGCCCTGCCCCGGCAGCATTCATCTCTTCGACCATTGCGGCATTCTGTTGCGTGGCCTGATCCATATGGTTGACGGCGACATTGACTTCGCCAAGCCCCACCGATTGCTCCTGGGCGGCTGTTGCGATGGCATCCATATGTGCATTGATCTCCTCGACCACCTGCGCGATGGCACCCAGGCCCTCACCGGTATCGTGGACCAGCTTGACTCCCTCGGAAACCGCAACTTCAGAATTTCCGATCAGCTGTTTGATTTCCTTTGCCGCATTGGCGGAACGCTGGGCAAGCTCGCGCACTTCCTGGGCAACGACCGCAAAGCCCTTGCCCGCCTCTCCGGCGCGCGCTGCCTCAACACCGGCATTGAGCGCCAGGAGGTTGGTCTGGAACGCGATTTCATCGATCACGCCGATGATCTGAACAATCTGCCGAGACGCATTCTCGATCCGGCCCATCGCGGTCACCGCATTGCCGACCACGTTGCTGGACTTGTCGGCACGGCCGCGAGCATCCCGAACGAGATCACGGGCCTGGCCGGTTCGCAGCGAGGTCGCCTTCACATTGGCGGTGATTTCCTCAAGAGCCGCCGCTGTCTGCTCCAGTGAGGCCGCCTGGGTTTCGGTCCGCTTGGAAAGATCATTGGACGCATCGGAAATTTCACCGCTGCCGTTGCGCACGCCAGTCGCGGATATGCCGACGGAAATCAGAACGGACCGCAGCTGGTTGACCGATGTATTGAAGTCATGCCTCAATGCCTCGAATTGCGGTGCAAACTGCTCCTGGATTTCGCAGAGCAAATCACCCGCTGCCAGCTGGCGCAGCCCTGAGGCCAGGGCACCGGTGGCGCGGGCGAGACGCTCATTTGCCTCCGCCTCGGCCTTGGCCTGCATTTCCTCGCGCTCGATCTCGGCACGACGGCGGTTTTCCTGGGCCGACCGTTCCAATTCATCGTTGCGAAGTGCTGCCTGGCGGAACACCTCGACGGAGTGGGCGATGTCGCCGATCTCATCTTTGCGGTCAAGATAGGGAATAGCGCTGGCCTTGTCTCCCTCGGCCAGGCCGGTCATCCGGCCGGAGATCCGGCGAATGGCATTCGAAAGAATCCGCAGGACCGAAATGCTGAACAGTGCGGTGACCAAAACCAGGATGCCGAGGGCCGTCACCATAAAATAGAGGGAGTTACGCGCGTCCGACAGCTGCACATCGGCAAATGCGCCCAGATCTTGCGACGTGGATTTGATCAGGTCGGCAACAAAATCCCGCCGCTTGGCCATGATCGTGTTCCAGGTGTCGAGATCGCCTGTGGCGGGGGTATAGGTACGACCCACGGCCATCGCATCTACGGCGTTCTGGACAGCCGCGACATCGCTTCCTCGCCAGAACTGGTCGTACTGATCGTTCAATGGCTTAGGCAGGAATTGCTGCATCGGCTTCAAGTAGATCATGGCCTTATTGAAACCAGCATGGAAACGGGCCGACTCTTCTGGAGAAAGCGAGCCTTTTTGGGTATAAACTTGGCCGATCCGGTTGATGATCAGATAGGAATCGTTGACCTGCAACAAGGAATAATAGCCCTGGATGCCTTGTGACAGGAGGCGATCATCAACGAGATTGGCAGCGCGGCCGGCTAATTCCATTCCCATGGCAGAAATAGGCTGGAGATATTTCAGGGGCATGATCGGGTCAACGCGATCGGCATCGACAGCGGACCGGAATTCGCCGATCTTGGCGAAAGAATCAACAAGCCGGTTCTTCAGGCCGTTCAGGATTGCATCATCATAGCCAGCGGAGATGGCGTCGTCATAGGCGCTCACCACCTTCGCATAGGCCGCATCCGATGTTGCCCGCGCCTCGGTCCTGGCTGCCGGCGGCGCCGCGCCCTCCAGGGGCATGACCAACAACAGATTGCCTCCGGCCCGTGCCAGTTGCTCCAGAGTCACGGCCTTGGACGTATTCGTATAGTTTTCCCAGGCCTCCCAGCTCAGGATTGCACCCAGCACGATCGCTGCCAATAAAGGCACGATCCCAAGGCTCGTCAAAAGCACCTTAAACGGCAAAGCCGAAATAATTCGCATAAATCCCCCCAAAAATCACAGAATTCGCCGCACAGAGCGACAAAAACTCATAGTGATTGTCAATTTGCGAGAAATTTGTTATTTTTCCGTAAGTAAATTACAACAAACGGAATCAACTTTAAGATGTTTTTTTTCTTTGCTAATCGCAATGATAATAAGCATTTCTTCATATAGATCGAAAAATGCCCTTGAAATTTTCGAGCATAATTCTCTCAAGCGGCGGGCGAGGCATCGGGCCAGTCCTCACCTTGACCAAAAAAGCCCCCACCTGGGCGGTGCAGGCTTTTCTGGGTTGGAGAGGGGGTTAGAATTCTTCCCAGGCATCCTTTGAAACGGCAACAGCGGCGTTACCTCGGCTCTGAATTGCTACCGGTCGGCTGGCTGGCTGCCGCTCCGTACGGGCCGGGACTGCCGCAGCCGGTCGGGCGGATCGCTGCACGCCACCTGTCGAGGCGAGAGACAAATCAGCCTTTTGCCCGCCCGTCTCGAAATTTGCCAACAGGTCGGCAAGCCTGGTTGCTTCACTGGCAAGGCCCGCCCCCGCCGCGCTCATTTCCTCTACCATGGCCGCGTTCTGTTGGGTGGCATGGTCCATGTGATTGACGGCGGTATTGACTTCGCTAAGACCAACCGACTGTTCCTGGGCCGCCGTCGCGATGGCATCCATATGCGCATTGATGGCCTGCACGAGTTCGGCGATTTCGCTCAGGCCCTTGCCGGTATCGTTCACAAGCCTAACGCCATCGCCGACTGCCACTTCCGAATTGGCAATCAGCGCCTTGATTTCCTTGGCCGCATTGGCGGAACGCTGCGCAAGCTCGCGTACTTCCTGGGCAACGACGGCAAAACCCTTACCGGCCTCCCCGGCGCGCGCTGCCTCGACGCCCGCGTTGAGCGCCAGGAGATTGGTCTGGAACGCGATCTCATCGATGACGCTGATGATCTGGGTAATCTTAGAGGAGGCCTCTTCGATACGCCCCATGGCCGTGACCGCATTGCCTACCACCGCCCCGGAGTGTTCGGCGCGTGTGCGCGTATTGCGCACCAGATCTCGCGCATCGCCGGTGCGTTGCGACGTTGCCCTGACATTGACGGTAATCTGCTCAAGTGCGGCGGCGGTTTGCTCCAGGGAGGCCGCCTGCTGTTCCGTCCGCTTTGACAGATTGTCGGACGCCTGGGAGATTTCACCGCTGCCATTGCGCACCGCATGCGCGGCACTGCCGACATCCAACAAAGCAGTTCGCAATTGCTCGACAGAGCGGTTGAAATCATGGCGAAGCGCTTCAAACCGGGGAGCGAATTCCTCGCGGATTTCACAGAGCATATCCCCTGACGCCAAACGCTTCAACCCGGCTGCAAGCGAACCCGTCGCGCGGTTCAGACGCTCCTCGGCCTCCGCTTCCGCAACGCGCTGAACTTCAATGCGTTCAAGCTCACCGCGACGCCGCATCTCTTCGGTTTCAGCTTCAAGCTGCTTGTTACGAATGGCCGCTTCCCGGAAAATCTCAACCGAGCGGGCCATGGCTCCCACTTCATCCTGACGGATGGTGAAGGGGATATTTTTCTGCGTATCGCCATCGGCAAGGGCTCGCATGGACTGTGTGAGAGTGCCGATGGGAGCAACAACGCGTCTCACGACAATCGCCATGCCTGCAATGGTCAGGAGGATTGAGCCAACCAGCAAGGCGCTATACAAAATGACCAAGGAGAATGCGGCGCTAGCCAACGAATTCGCTTTATCATTCACAACCTTCATCGCCGTAACCACGACATCGGCTATGCTGGCTTGAGCTTTGGAACTTGGCGACAACCATTTATCCAGGGTCAAATCAGGCGGCTCGCGTGCGACAACTTTTTTGTAGAGAGTGTCACGCATTTCCGCGAATGAGCCGTCAAAATACCCCGTCTCGGCATTGTTGAGGGCCTGCTTCAATTCTTCGGGCATCGTTGAATGATTGACGAGTGCGCGAACCTGAAGCCAGCCGGTGATGATTTTTGAATGCTGGTTCGCAACCTCAAGAATATCAGGCATAGCGAGAGGTGTCTGTAGAGCGATAGCCTTGTTGAGCAGGATGTTTTCCGCTCCGGCCGCTGAGCGGGTTACCCATGCATTGGTCCTGACCTGCAAAAGATCTGTCAGGCTGTTATCCAGCGAACGAATGGTGGATTCGGTGAAAACCGAGCTTTTTTCGAGATCATCAAGCACGCTATCGCCATACGAAAGCTGCTTTGCATTCAGCTCCTTATTGCGGCTTTCCAGAGGAAGGGAAAACTGCGCGTCAAGCGGTTGGCGCATCGAGACGATCGTGTCGTAATGTCCTTTGATCTTGTTCAACATCGCCGCAAATTCTGGCGTACCGACAACGGTGACCGCTGCGGTAAAATCCTTCATTGCCACGTCAACCTTCTGGCGATCGACAGGAACATCCTTCGCAGTCGTTCCAGCCTTTTCCGGGCTTGTCATAAAGACGGTGTTGGTATGGCCGCGTTCCAGGCGGTAATTCAACAGAAAATCAAACAGCGCCTTATTAACCGCCGTCAGTTTTGCGACATCGCGGAACACACCGAACTGGTTGTAAGCGACATAAAGCGATCGCGACACCATGGCGCCCAAGGCAATGCTGATAATAAGAAAAACTGAAACCAGAACGTTCCGTATAGAAAACATAATCCCCCCAAAGGCATTAAACCCTTGGATGAATTTCATCACGTAAACAACTAATATAATGTTAAAATTACGATATCCGATAAACAACCCTGAGACGGAAAGAACACCTCAGGGTTGCCAATAATCAAGATTACCGGGTCAGGCGCTTGTAGCTGACCCGCTTCGGGTTGACGCTTTCGGCACCCAACCGGCGGATCTTGTCCTTTTCATAGTCCTCGAAATTGCCTTCGAACCATTCCACGTGGCTATCGCCTTCGAAGGCGAGAATATGGGTGGCCAGACGGTCGAGGAACATGCGGTCATGCGAAATGATGATCGCACAGCCGGCAAAGCTTTCCAGCGCATTTTCCAGCGCGCCGAGCGTTTCGGTATCGAGGTCGTTGGTCGGTTCGTCGAGCAGCAGAACATTGCCGCCAGCCTTCAGCATCTTGGCCAGATGCACGCGGTTGCGCTGACCGCCAGAGAGATTGCCAACCTTCTGTTGCTGGTCGCCGCCCTTGAAGTTGAAGGCACCGCAATAGGCGCGGGAGTTCATGTCAAACTTGCCGAGCTTGATGATTTCGGCCCCACCGGAAATTTCTTCCCAGACCGTCTTGTCGGCGGCCAAAGTATCGCGGCTCTGATCAACATAACCAAGCTGCACGCTATCGCCGACTTTGACCGTGCCGGAATCCGGCGTTTCCTGGCCCGTGATCATCCGAAACAGCGTCGTCTTACCCGCACCGTTCGGGCCGATCACGCCAACAATGCCGCCCGGCGGTAGTTTCAGGCTCAGATTGTCGATCAGCAGACGGTCGCCATAGGACTTGGAGATGCCATCCAGCTCGATGACCACCTGGCCCAGTCGCTCGCTGACGGGAATGATGATCTGCGCATCGCCGGGACGCTGCTTTTCAGCCGCTTCCACCAGTTGCTCATAGGACTTAATACGGGCCTTGGACTTGGCCTGACGGGCCTTGGGGCTGGAAGCGATCCATTCCTGCTCGCGCGACAGCGCCTTCTGGCGTGACGCGTCTTCGCGGCTTTCCTGCATCAGACGCTTGGCCTTGGCTTGCAGATAGGCCGAGTAATTGCCTTCGTAAGGAATGCCACGGCCACGGTCGAGTTCAAGAATCCAACCGGTGACATTGTCGAGGAAGTAGCGATCGTGGGTAATCATCAGCACGGAGCCGGGATATTCCCGCAGGTGGTTTTCCAGCCAGCCGATGGTTTCAGCGTCCAAGTGGTTGGTTGGTTCGTCAAGCAGCAGCAGGTCGGGCTGAGACAGCAGCAGCTTGCACAGCGCCACGCGGCGGCGTTCACCACCGGACAGGCTGGTTACGTCGCTGTCACCGGGCGGGCAACGCAGGGCGTCCATGGCCATTTCGACCTGATTTTCCAGATCCCAAAGGTTCTGGCTGTCAATCATGTCCTGAAGCTTGGCGCCTTCATCCGCCGTCTCGTCCGAGTAATTCATCATCAACTCGTTATAGCGGTCGAGGATGGCGGTCTTGGAGGCAACGCCTTCCATGACGTTTTCGAATACGGTCTTGTCCGGGTTCAGCTTGGGTTCCTGCTCCAGATAGCCCATGGTCGCGCCTTCGGCGAGCCAGGCTTCCCCGGTATATTCCTTGTCGAGACCAGCGATGATGCGCAGAACCGTCGATTTACCGGCACCGTTCGGGCCGAGAATACCGATCTTGGCATCGGGATAGAAGGACAGGTTGACGTTCTCAAGGATCTTCTTGGCGCCATAGGACTTGTTAAGCCCGGACATGTGGTAGATGAACTGACGTGCCATCGGTAAAATGCTCCGCACGGGTAAATGGAATTGCCCGCTATGTAGGCGAAACCGCAAGCCGGGGCAATGCCGCCCGCGCAATTCCTTCGGGTCTTGCCCTGTTTACGGAATAGAATGCGCGCGCACTATTCGCTCTCAAAGCAGGCTCATTGCAGCCCAACCGGATCGACAATACCCTGGTTGCAATCAAACTTGGTTGAGCCTGCCGCCTGGATGCGCTCTTGCAGCGGCGTCCCGACCTCGCCATCCCCAAGACCTATGGTCAATTCCGTCACAATCCGTCTGTTGCCGTCTTGTTCGCAGCTCATTTTCACCCGCCGCCCAGCGCCCGGACCAAAGCTGGCATCAAACGCCGTCTGCACATCTTCCTGGGTCACCGCCTTGCCCACGTTGGCAGCAAACAGCCCATTGACCGCCGAACCGTTCAGGGTCTCAATCAGCGCGATCGCCTCGGCAAAATAGTCTTGTTGATTAAGACCGGTGCAGGTGCCATGCTTGATCCATTCATGCCGTTCCAATGATGACTGCGTGCCGGGCATGACCCGGTCCAGCGCCTGTCGGGTCTCGGCAGACAGGGTCACTTCCGGCAGATCGGTCCAGCGGCTTTTCTTGTCGGTATCGATATCGGCCTGCGCGACGCCGCAATAGTTCTGGCGCATCGGCCAAAGACCATGCAGGGTAAAATGGCTGGCATCATAGCGATCCGCCGTCTGGCTCTTGCATTCCGGCTTGTCCGGCTTGGTCTCGCAAAAACCCGGCTGCCAACTGACGGCCAGAATGCTGGTGGTCCTGCCTTTTTCCGCTGCGAAAGACGGAAGACAGGTCAGAAAGACCGCCGCAGCCAGACCCAGATAGTAAAAATGCTTCATGATGTTCTCTCCACCGAATCGCTTAAGGTCTTCATGGAACGGTTGAAACAGGCTTGCAACCTTGAATAACGGCATGAACCTGCCTTTCAGCAATTGCACTTAGCTGCAAAATCACGTCATTTTTCGGGGCGGAACGGGTTGAGACTCGCGATATACCATTCGCGTTCGGCACTATCGGGAGGACGGCATGTTTGACGAAACGCTTTACCTGCAAAGGCCGGATGGTGCCCGGATCGCCTACCATCATCATCAGGCAGAAAATGACGGCAAAGCCATTCTCCTGATCAATCATGGGCTGATCGAACATTCACGCCGCTATCGCCGCTTTGCCGTCTTCATGGCCGCATCGGGCTTTCACGTTTACGCCCATGACCACCGTGGACACGGAGAAACCCAGGCCCCGGATGCACCGCTTGGTCGCTTTGCGCGAAAGAATGGCGTTTCGCTAGTGATCGAAGATGCCAGGGCGATCCGCGATCTGGCGATTGCCAACCATCCCGGCCTGCCGGTTCTGCTGTTTGGTCATTCCATGGGCGGGCTGATCGCCCTGCGCACCGCAATGGAATTTCCAGAAAGTTTTCAGGCGCTGGCGGTGTGGAATTCCAATTTCAACAACGGCATCGAGACCCGGTTAGCCCGGCTGGTTCTGAAGATCGAGCGGGCCTTGAAAGGCTCTGACGTGCCAAGCCTGCTGATGGCCAAGGCGACCTTCGAGGCCTGGGGCAAGGCGGTGTCGGGAAGGCGCACTTTGTTCGATTGGTTGAGCCATGATGCCGCCGAAGTCGATCTCTACGCCAATGACCCGCTCTGCCGGTTTCAGGCCAGCAATTCGCTGTGGATGGACGTGCTTGACCTGACGGCTCAGACCGCAACCCTGCCCCGCCTTGCCCGGCTGCGAACCGACCTGCCCATTCATCTGGTCGGCGGCGGGCAGGACCCGGCCACCAAAGGCGGCGATGCCACCCGCGCGTTGGATCATCGCCTGCGGCAATCCGGTCTGACCGATGTCACGCTGACCCTTTATCCCGCCATGCGGCATGAAACGCTGAACGAAATTGGTCGTGACGAGGCCATGGCGGCGTTTCGGGATTGGGCGCGAAAAGCGCTGGGCCTAACGGCAGTTCATTCCGGTTTGGAATGACCCTATAACAGAAAGTCACGTGCCGTCTTGCATGGCGGACGCTATAGACAGACGATCAAAAGCGAGACAATCCCGCATGTCCACTCCACCCCGTGCCACGTCAGGCACATCCAGCCAAGCGCCGTTTTTCTCCGGCGTCACGTTCGGACTTGGCATGATGGTACTGTCGGTGCTGATCACTCCGCTGGTGGATGTGTTTTCCAAACTGGCAACGCAAACCATGCCTGCTGCCGAAATCAGCCTTGCCCGGTTTTTCTTTCAGATCCTTTTCATGCTTCCCGTGCTGATAATAAGACGCACCTGGCCGAAACTATCCTGGTCCAACACCCGCCTGCATATGGTGCGTGGCGGGGTGCTCTGCCTGTCGATGCTGACCTTTGTTACCGCGTTGCGCACCATGGAAGTGGCGGATGCCGTGGCAATCTTTTTCGTCGAGCCGATCATCCTGACCATCTTGAGCGGCATCATCCTCAAAGAAAAAATCGGCTGGCAACGCTACCTCGCCTGTGGCACCGGGTTTATCGGCGCCATGTTGGTGGTGCAGCCCAGTTTCCAGGAAGTCGGAGCTGTCGCCTTCCTGCCGATCATTGCCGCCTTTTGCATCGCCATTTTTGCAATTCTGACGCGGCTATTGTCACGCCATCAGGACCCGTTCGTCATGCAGGTGGAAACCGGCTGCTGGGCCATGGTGTTTTGCACCATCATGATCGCCATAGGCCAGACGATGGACCTCGCCATGTTCGACCTGGTCCAGCCGGACCTAACCGGCACCATCTGGCTTATCTGCACTGGGGCCACTGCCGCCGTCGGCGGTGTGCTCGGTGTGTTTGCCTATCGCGCAGCACCACCCTCAATGCTGGCACCGCTGCAATATCTGGAAATCGTCACCGCCACCCTGTTTGGCTGGCTGGTCTTCCATGACCTGCCGGATGCGCTGAAATGGCTGGGCATCGCCATCATCATAGGCTCCGGCCTCACCATCATCTGGCGGGAGCGCAAACACGCATCCAGGCCTATTTCCGACAGCAGCGGGCCGCCACAACCTTAAATTTGTCTCACACCTACTGGCCCAAACCACATCCAAGGATTACGCGATGAAAAGAACCGGCGGACAATTGATCGTTGAAGCCCTGAAGGCCAATGGCGTGAAGCGCGTTGCCTGCGTGCCCGGCGAAAGCTATCTGGCGGTGCTGGACGCGCTGGTTGACAGCCAGATCGAAACCGTCGTCTGCCGTCAGGAAGGCGGCGCGGCAATGATGGCCGATTGCTGGGGCCGCCTGACCGGCGAGCCCGGCATTTGCATGGTGACACGCGGTCCGGGTGCCACCAATGCCTCGGCGGGTCTGCATATTGCCCGGCAGGATTCGGTGCCGATGATCCTGTTCATTGGCCAGGTCGCCCGCGACATGCGCGAACGCGAAGCCTTTCAGGAAGTCGAATATCGGCGCGCCTTTACCGAATTTGCCAAATGGGTCGGCGAGATCGATGACGTCGCCCGCATCCCGGAATTTATCAGCCGCGCCTTTGCCGTCGCCACATCGGGCCGTCCCGGTCCTGTGGTGCTGACCCTGCCGGAAGATGTGCTGGTGGAAGAGGCGGATGCACCAGAAGCCCGCCCCTATATGCCGGTGGAAGCGCATCCCGGCCCTAGCCAGATTGCCGCGCTTGGCGCGATGCTGGAAAAGGCAGAGCGCCCGCTGGTCATCCTCGGCGGCACCCGCTGGGATGAGGCCTCAGTGAAAGCGTTTGAAGATTTTGCCGCGCAGTGGAAACTGCCGGTCGGCTGCTCCTTCCGCCGCCAGATGCTGTTTGACCATCTGCACCCCAATTACGCCGGCGATGTCGGCATTGGCATCAATCCGGCGCTTGCGAAAGAGGTGAAGGACGCCGATCTGATCCTGTTGCTGGGCGGTCGTTTTTCCGAAATGCCATCGTCATCCTACACGCTGATGGACATCCCCTACCCCAAGCAAAAACTGGTGCATGTCTATCCCGATCCGTCGGAGCTTGGCCGGGTCTACCGCCCTGATCTCGCCATCTGCGCCAGCCCCAAGGATTTCGTTGCGGCTTTGGCTGATTTGAAAGCACCGGCCTTACCCGTCTGGACCGAGCGGACGCAAACCATGCACGCTCAATATCTGAACTGGTCCACCCCACCCAAAACCGGCCCCGGCACGGTGCAGATGGGACCGCTCATGGAGTGGATCGAAGCCAATACCGCCAAAGATGTCGTCTTCACCAATGGCGCGGGCAATTACGCCACATGGCTGCACCGTTTTCATCGTTTTCAGGGCTATAACACGCAGGCCGCCCCCACCTCCGGCTCCATGGGCTATGGCCTGCCCGCCGCCGTGGCCGCCAAGGCGCAATTTCCCGAACGTGAAGTGATCTGCTTTGCCGGTGACGGCTGCTTCATGATGCATGGCCAGGAATTCATCACTGCCGTGCGCTACAATCTGCCGATCATCGTTTTGCTGATTAACAACAGCACCTATGGCACCATCCGCATGCATCAGGAGCGCGAATATCCGGGCCGCGTCAGCGCCACCGATCTGGTGAACCCGGATTTCAAGGCCTTTGCGCAGGCCTATGGCGGCCATGGCGAACTGGTGGAAAAGACTGAGGATTTCGCGGCGGCGTTTGAGCGCGCACGAGCCTCTGGCAAACCATCGATCATCGAAATCAAGCTAGATGCAGAAGCGATTACGCCGACCCGCACCTTGACTCAAATTCGCGAGAAAAGCTGACAAGCTTTTCAAAGGAAAAACAAAAAGGCCGGAGACAATCCCGGCCTTTTCTTCATCCAAGATGTGAAGTGCGATTAAATCGCAGCCGTCACGATAAACTCAACCTTGTAATCCGGGGTTGCCAAAGCAGCTTCGCTGGTGGCGCGGGCTGGTGGGTTGGCAGGGTCGATCCAGCTTTCCCAGACAGCATTCATTTCGGCGAAGGTGGACATGTCGGAGAGGTAGATGATGGTTTGCAGGATCTTCGACTTGTCGGAACCGGCAGCGGCCAGCAGGCGATCCACTTCGGCCAGCGCCGATTTGGACTGTTCGGTGACACCAGTGCCTTCGCCGACCTGGCCAGCCAGATAGACGGTATTGCCGTGAACGACAGCACCGCTCATACGCTTGCCGGGCTCGATACGCTTGATGGACATGGACTATCTCCTTGAGGTTATGAAACACGAAAACGCTGCGGACTTTGCCGCAGCGTGGGCAGGTTTTTTGAACGTTTAGCGCTGGCGCAGGCTGTGTTCGTAGGTCGCCGTAGAGCGGGCGCCGGAGCGGCAATAGCCAAGCATCGGGCGCTCCAGATCATCCAACGCGTCAACCATGGCGGCGACGGCATCCGGCGTGACTCCCATCGGGCCGACCGGAATATGGCGGATGGCAAGCCCAAGCTCCTCGGCCCGCGTGGCAATGGCGGCAAAATCCGGCTGGCCGGGCTCTTCGCCATCCGGGCGATGGCAAACGATGGATTTGAAGCCCAGCGCCTTGATATCATCCAGATCATCGAGACTGATCTGACCGCTGACGGAATATTCCTCGTTGATCGGCCTGATATTCATCGTCGCATCCTTTTCAAAACCGGCTTAATCGAAACCGGCCAAACATTTACGATGTGGATACTGGGGCGTCAACGCTGCAAGCGGATTCCAGACGCGCCAGATTTCACATGAAGAAGAAATCCAGTCCGAATTCACGGCTCTCGCCGGGCGCCAGCATGTCGAGTTCGCCGCCCTTGGCGAGATCTTCCCGTCCGACCCAGCGATGCGAGACCGGCTCGATACCCACGACATTGGCAGGAGCTTGCTGGTTGCGCCAGATTTGCAGGAAGGGCAGGCTTGCCGTGTCAAAACGCACCACCAACGTCAGACCGCCAACCGAGGCAATTGGGCCGAGCCGAAACTCTGCCCAGCCATCCGCTATGATCTTGTCGCTGTTGGCGGCGACGCAGAACACCCCGCCCGGCTCCGCGCCGAAACGCCAGCCGAAACCGCCTTCGTCCAGCATTGCCCCTTCCATCCGCACTGCATCATCGAACAGTTTAGCGGAGATATTCATGTGATACATCAACATGGCGGGAAACGGCGCGTGGCCAGTATTGGTAATCCGGTCGCGGAGCGCGACAGCACCGGTTTGCGCATCGATGCGCCAATGGCGCTCCAGAAGCGACTGGCCACCATCGGCATGGCGCACCGGAATTTCAGCCCGGCACTCACTGTCGCTTTGATGAAGAATGGTTGCCGGATGCGATGAAAACGAACCATGCAGCGGATAGCGACGACCGCTGCCATCGCCAATCGGTTCAGGGTGACGGATATGGTCAGGGCCGCAGGTGAAAAGAAAGCCTTCCAGGGAATGGTCAATGCGCGGATCGCCATCATCAGGAATGGCCCGATGCGGCGACAGATCGACCCCATCGATGATCAATGTGCGAATATCCAGAACCGATGTCGGGTCCAGTTCAACGATTGGACCCTTGGCTGCCTGTAGCTTCATGATTCGTCTCCTCCTACAATCCGCTCAGCATTACCGCGCTGATAGCGGCGTATGCCATGTCCTAAACCGTGTAAAAACGCGGTAGCCTATGATTTTCCCGTGTAAAACTCTGTTAATTTTGATGGACTGATGTATTCACGTCGTTCACCTTATCGTTCGCTAGCACGTTGTTTATGCACCGATTTTTCCAAGCTTGGCTGGAGCGTCTATCTGGAGCGATGCGCACGGGTTTAACAGTTTCTTCACTTCGTTTTCATTTTTCCATATTAGCGTCAAAATTACGGTGTTTCAGCGCATGATAAGCAATTGTCCATGCTTTGGCGCGAGCGCCTCGATTTCCCCTGAACCGGATAGGGTTTGGGGCGTTATGCAAGAAACCAACCGGAAAGATCACCCGTGCAGCCGCTTTGGAAAACTGGTCTCATCGTCGTCGCGCTTCTCTCAACGGTGTCGCAGCCCGCGCTGGCGCGCAGCCCCTATACGGGGCAGAACGCGAATACAGTGCTGATTACGCCCTCAGGAGAGGTTCTGGATTTCGTACCCGCACAGGGCTCGGTGATGATCAGCCGCGACCGCATGGGCCGCACGGTTTTGATTGACCGCTCCGGCAATCTGATCGCCACGGAAATGCCTGCCGACATGGTGTATGGCCGTGCCGACCGTAACCGCTATCCCAATGATTATTATCCACCAGCTCCTTCTGGCGGCGGCTATGACGACGAGGATATGGCGACTGGCGGCATTCCCGGGGACCAACCCGTTGAGCGCCAATCCCTCGACCAGGGCTACCCACAAAACGTCAACCATGATCCTTCGGTGAGCGACGATGCCCTGGCGCGGCCTGCCTCTCCTTCGACCGCAGCGCCGCCGACGCTTGGCAGCAGCGGCAAGGCCAAGCCGGAAATCACCGCGCTTCAGGTGTTTCTCGCCCGCGAAGGATTTTCGCCGGGGGCTATCGACGGCCATATGGGGATGAATGTTCAAAAGGCGCTGGAAGCCTGGCAGCAAAAGACCGGCGAGACGCTGAACCCTAACGACACCGACGCCATCATGGAGCGGCTGCGGATGAATGGCGGCCTGCCCTTCACCAGCTATACGCTGACCGCCGCCGATGCCGCTGGTCCTTATGTGGCGGAAATTCCTGAGGATTACAGCCAGAAGGCTGCGATGCCGTCGCTTGGCTATACATCCACAACGGAAATGCTGGCTGAGAAATTCCACATGGATGAGGGCTATCTGAAGGCGCTCAATCCCGGTGTCGATTTCACTGTTCCCGGCAGCACGGTCAAAGTGGTCAGCATCGGCCAGCCCCATAGTGGCCGGGTTACACGCATCGTGGCCGACAAGGGCCGCAAACAGGTTCTGGCTTACGGCGAGGATGGTCAGCTCATCACTGCCTACCCAGCCAGCATCGGCTCTAATGACACGCCATCGCCATCCGGCACCGTGCAGGTGCAGCGCGTCGCCTTCGATCCCGGCTACACCTATAATCCGAAGGTCAATTTCCAGCAGGGCGCCAATGACAAGGTTCTGAATATTCCGCCAGGCCCGAATGGTCCTGTTGGTACCGTTTGGATTGCCTTGTCCAAGCCCACCTACGGCATCCACGGTACGCCGGAACCCTCGAAGATCGGTCGCACCCAAAGCCATGGTTGTATTCGTCTGACCAATTGGGATGCAACGGAACTGGCCAAGATGGTACAGCCGGGCGTCACCGTAGAATTCGTTGACTGAGTGCGGTCAATCTTAAGCACATAAAAACGCCCCGCCGACTGTTGTCGTAGCGGGGCATTTTTTAGCTTATACCAATGTACAAATCTCAGGCGGCATCGCCGATCAGCCGCAAAAGGCGCGGGCGTAGGCTGCGCACCACTTTTACCGGAAGCAGATGCACGACCTCAGCAGCAAAGGCGCGTGAATTCTCCTGCGCCTTATCCAAATTGCTGACCTTGGCCGGGTCCATCGAATAGACAGTACCACCGGTCTCGAAAATGTCGCGGAAGGCGTTGCGCTCGGCAATCGGAGTATTGATGACATTCACCCCACGCGCCGCCAACAGGCCCTTGATGGCGAGAAGCGCCCGTGTCGTCACCATCGAGGCAACCCGTGTCAGAACCACCGAATGCGGGATGACAAGATTTCCGGCGATCCGCATCTGTTCGATCAGGTCGAGGATCTGGGCGGCTCCCTTGGCGTCCATGGCACAGCCCTGAACAGGGATCATCACATGGTCGGAAAGTCCGATGGCCATGGTGACGATGGCGTCACGCGCACCGGCCAGATCGATGATAACGTAATCGGCAGTTTTGCGGCCTTCCCGGATATGGCCCTGCAACGACCCAACGCTGACTTCGGAAATGACTTCGATATTGTGCTGCAACCCGGCGGCTTCCGACCATTGGGTAATCCAGCGTTGCGGATCGGCATCGAGAATACAGATCCGGTAGCCCTGATGGGCAAGTTCTGTGGCAAGCAGCAGCGCCGCTGTGGTTTTACCTGCGCCGCCCTTGGCATTGGCAAATGAGATGACTGGCATTGGTGTCCTCGATGCTATGATTGAGCCACTCATCGCTCTAACAGGCACCCGGCTATTCATGGCGCCCGGTTAATACATCCTTGCTAAAAATGGTTAATAAATAGCAAATGACATATATCAGTTCTTGTGAATGAAATTCTAGGTTACCTTGCTTGCCGTAAGCTGGAGCCAGATTTTCAAAAACATTCCGCCAGCAATGCGGTGGTATTTTCCAAAGTCATCTTGACAGGATTGCTTGCGGCACTTGCATCGCGGATAGCCATGGCAGCCAGATCGTCCAGCCGATCACCCGGCACGCCAAGCTCACTCAGATTATGCGGAATGGCGAGATCCTCACGAAACACCATCAGAAAATCATGGAAACCATCGAAGCCGCCCTGGATTTCCAGATAGCCCGCCAGTTTCTCTATCTTGCGCTCTATGGCCTTGCGGTTGAAAGACACCACCATCGGCATCAACACCGCATTGGTTGTGCCATGATGGGTATTATAGACCGCGCCGATCGGGTGCGACAAAGCATGAATGGCCCCCAGCCCCTTTTGCAGGGCAATCGACCCCATGACCGCCGCCGACATCATGTTGAGCCGGGCTTCCAGATCCACCGGATCACGATAGGCTTTGGGCAGAAATTCCTTGACCAACCGCATCCCCTCGATCGCAATACCCTGGCCGAGCGGATGGTAGACCGGCGAACAATAGGCTTCCAGGCAATGGGCGAAGGCATCCATGCCTGTGCCAGCGGTGATGGATTTCGGCATGCCGACTGTGAGTTCCGGGTCGCAAATGACGATTGCCGGAAGCATTTTCGGATGAAAGATCGCGGTCTTGACGTGGGTGACTGTATTGGTGATCACGCAGGTGCGTCCCACTTCGGCACCGGTTCCCGCGGTGGTCGGCACGGTCACCACCGGCAGGATTGCCGCCTCGTTGGCATCACGCCAGCCCTCAGTGCCCGCAGCGAAATCCCAGACCGGGCGGGTCTGCCCCGCCATGAAGGCCACGCATTTGCCAAGATCAATGCCGGAACCACCGCCAAAGGCAACGACACCGTCATGACCGCCGTCTCGGAAGACCGCAAGCCCGGCTTCCAGATTAAGCTCCGTCGGGTTGGGATCGACATCGGCAAACAGCGCGTGGTCCAGCCCTGCATCACTCAACGTTTCCTGCGCCACCCTGGTAATCGCCAGCGCTGCCAGCCCACGGTCAGTGACCAGCAAAGGATTGCGCATGCCCAAGGATTTGCAGGCCTCACCCAGCTCTTCTATCCGACCGCGCCCGACCCTGATGTCGGTCGGATAACTCCAATTCGCAAAGATTTTCATGATCGCATCACTCCTTCCACCGGAGGATCGAAGAGGGGATCGGAAAAGGCAAAAAGGATTAGCGAGGGTCATGCCGCTGCTTGCGTCTGACCAGTGCAAACCTCAGAGAATTTGAACCTCCCGAATGCGGGCTTTCCTCCTCACCCACAATGGCCATGGTAGAGTATCTAATATAAATAACTACTAATCAAAAAGGGAAAATCGGTGGCTTCGCCACAGCAACTTCAAATTTTAAAAGAAAACAGTCTCACGCTTTCATTTAGATAAACAGAGGCCGCCGATCCGGGCGACCCCTCTTCGTATCAAGTCAGGCTATTCAGGCTTGGCCGACAGCTTTTTCCGCAGCGGCAATTTCCGCCTGACGCTTTGCCACTTCATCGCCAATCGGCGGGCCCTTGAAGCGACGCTGCTCGAACAGAACCCAGATCAGCGCCGTCAGCGCCAGAAAACCGACAGTGATATACAGCGCCCACTGGTTGGGTGGCTGCACCCCGATGATGAAGATGGCAACCATGGCCAGGATGACCAGCAGACCGACAAACCGGTAAGCGCCGATCCCCATATTCCACGGTCCCATTTTCGGCCATTTCGCCGTACCGATCACCTTCATACCGAGCACGATCGGAATGGCGAAGGACAGGAACAGGAAAATCACCGTGCAGGACACGACAATCGTATAAGCCGAGGCACCGGCAATGGTGACAAGCGAGGCACCCCAGACAAACAGCACCGACAGCACTGCCCCGACCCAGATGGCCGTGGCCGGAGTGCGGAACCTCGGGCTAACGCTGGAAAGCGCCTTGGAGGCAGGCAGGCCGCCATCGCGCGAAAAGGCATAGATCATCCGCGAAACCGAGGTGACGGTTGCCAGACCGCAGATGAACTGCGCAACGAAAATTGCCAGATACAGGATATTGGCGACAACCGGGTGGGTGACGCTGTTCAACGTCCAGAAGAACACGTTCCAGCCCTGGGCTGCGGCTTCATTCATATCGGGAATAGCCAGGAGAAAGGCCAGCAACATGATGTAGCCGAACAGCGATGCCCAGAAGACCGAGGAAATAATCCCCTTCGGCACCGATTCCGAAGCCTTGATGGTTTCCTCCGAGGTATGGGCGGAGGCATCGTAACCGGTGATCGTATAGATCGGCAAAAGCAGGCTGAGAGCAAAAATATACCAGACACTGCCGGTTTGCGGCCAGACTGGCGCATCGCCCGCTGGTGTGCCGGAATAATTGGTAAAGGTCCAGATGCGAGAGAAATCCCAGGTTTTCACGCCGATCAGGCAGACGATTGTCAAGGCGATGGCGGTGATGAAGATCAGATAACCCGAGAGATCCGTCAGCTTGGCGGTCAGCTTGATGCCGAGATGGTTGATCAGCGCCTGCGCCGCCGTAATTGCGGCCACGAACAGGATCTGATTGGCAAAGCCGCCTGCCGTCGTCGTATCGACATTGACGCCGAACCAGCCGGCAATCGATCCGGCGAAAAAGCCCCAGGTGCCGACATTGATGGCACCGAGCACAGTGACCAGGCCGATCAGGTTAAACCAGGCCGTAACCCAGCCGGTGAACCGATTACCAAGAATCGAACCCCAATGGTAAAGCCCGCCCGCCGTGGGATAGGCCGAGGCAATCTGTGCCATGCCGAGCGCGAAAACGCCGGAAATCAGGCAGCCCAATGGCCAGCCGATGCCGATGGCCGCCCCACCGGCCCCGGATGTCGCCTGGGCCAGCGAATTGATGCCGCCGGACAGAATGCAAATGATCGAGAAGGAAATCGCAAAGTTCGAAAACGAACTCATGCGCCGCTCCAGCTCCTGCGCATAGCCCATGGAATGGAGGATATGCAGGTCTTCCTGCTTATCAACGTCGCTATAACCGGTCATGATGACCCCCAGTTAAGCCGAGGCAAAACACCTCGGCAGCCTCTGCCTTTCGGTTTGCCGGTTGTTACCGTTACAAACCGCACGCAGTCTTCGCTGCTCCCTTTGGATCTTGTTATCGTAAGCCGGACCGGCATGGCCGGATGGCTTGGGAGACCCGTCACGATCCTGTGATACAGGCCCCTGTTTTCAGTGTTTGTCTAAAATCAATTTCAGTCGAAAAAAAAATCAATCGTCAGCTTTTCAAATGCCCATGCAATTCACATGCCTGTTCGCGCCATTCCCCAGCCTGCAACCGTCGTAACAACAGGGAATGCTGGAAAAGCGCCTCATGAAACCCCGCTATTTGCACAGGCACAGAGGCGCGGATGATGACGTGCACCCCACGGGCATGCTTGCACGACAAAGCCATAGGACTGAATCTTCGAGACAAAGAACTTATTTTCTTTTTCAAATCAAGGAACTAAGCGCCAATTCCCCGACATCCCCTTAGGCTGAACAGGGAAAAGTCATTTTTTCCGGTTGGGGCAGATTGACTCGATGACCCTCTGTCGTCTTATCTTTGCGCAATAAACCGGCAAAGACCGGAGGGGAACAATCGACGCTTGCAGATACCTGTCATCTCAGCAGCAGCGCGCGCAAAATCCAGGGTCATGGCTTTTACCTGCTCGGCCGGGTCATCCGTGCTATCAGCGATACCGCAGATTGTCTCCAAGAATACCGTCGCAGAAATACTTGAAGGTATGCCCGTTATAGCAGTGCTCACCCACCCTATCCGTCACATAACTATCATCTGCGCCCCCTATGCAGTCGCTCGGCTTACCGCAGACAATTTTGCAGATCGAAGATTTGCAGATCCACAAGGAGGACACCCGTGAACATCCGTTTGCACCGCATTCTTTCCCTCTCGACCGCCATGGTCGTCGCATCGGCCACCTATGCGAGCGCCGAGCCAAGCGCCGAGCTGATCGCAGCTGCCAAAAAAGAAGGCATGCTGACCACCATCGCCCTGCCCCATGACTGGTGCGGCTATGGCGACGTGATCGCCGGCTTCAAGAAGAAATACCCTGAAATCAAGGTCAACGAGCTAAACCCCGACGCAGGCTCCGGTGATGAAATCGAAGCCATCAAGGCCAATAAGGGCAATACCGGCGACCAGGCTCCCGACGTGATCGACGTAGGCCTGTCATTCGGCCCAACTGCCAAGGCCGACAAGCTGATTCAGCCCTACAAGGTCTCAACCTGGAACAGCATTCCGGCAGAAGCGAAGGACGCCGACGGCTACTGGTATGGCGACTATTATGGGGTCATGGCCTTCGAGGTAAACAAGGATCTCGTTTCCAACCCGCCGAAGGACTGGGCCGATCTGCTTAAGCCAGAATATGCCAATATGGTGGCCCTGGCTGGCGATCCGCGCACTGCGAACCAGGCGATTTCCGCCGTTTTCGCCGCTGGTCTTTCCGCATCTAACGGCGACGCCGCCAAGGCTGGTGAAGAAGGCCTGAAATTCTTCAAATCACTGAATGAAAAGAATAATTTCGTTCCCGTCGTCGGCAAGCCGGCCACCCTCGCCCAAGGTACCACGCCGATCATGCTGCGCTGGGACTATAACGCGCTGGCTGGCCGCGATTCGTTGAAGGGAAACCCGCCGGTGGACGTCATCGTGCCCGCCTCCGGTGTGGTCGCCGGCGTTTATGTCCAGGCAATTTCCGCCTACGCACCGCATCCGAACGCCGCCAAGCTCTGGATGGAATATCTCTATTCCGACGAAGGCCAGATTGGTTGGCTGAAGGGCTACTGCCATCCAATCCGGTTCAACGATCTGGCCAAGAACGTCAAAATTCCGGCGGATGTCCTGGCAAAGCTGCCTGACCCGAAGGCCTATGAAAAGGCTATCTTCCCGACGCTCGACCAGCAGGATGGCTACAAGAAGACTATTACCGAAGGCTGGGACAAGGTTGTCGGCGCCGCCGTCAAGTAATCTTCGACCTCATCGGTTTCCCCGCCTGCTGGCGGGGAAACTTGCCTATCCGTGACGGAGATTATTTCATGCAAGCCACCAAGGCGGAACGCAACCGGATTATATTCGACTGGCTGGGCATAGCCCCATTCATGCTGTTCGCCCTGATGTTTCTCATCATACCGACGCTCTACCTCATTACGGGGGCCTTTCAGGACGCCGAGGGGCATTTCACACTAGGCAATATTGCCGGGCTGTTCACCGACAAAATCATCTCCTCATTCTCCATCAGCATTCGCATCAGCATCGCATCGGCGATCGGCGGTATTCTCCTGGGCTTCTACATCGCTTGGGCTCTCGTTCTGGGAGGGTTACCACCTTTCGTGCGCTCGGTAGTGATGACCTTCTGCGGCGTCGCGTCCAATTTCGCCGGCGTGCCTCTTGCCTTCGCCTTTCTGGCGACACTTGGCCGGCTCGGCCTGATCACCATGCTGTTGCGCGACTGGTTCGGTTTCAACCTCTATGCCAGCGGCTTCAATCTACTTAGTTTTACCGGGTTGACGCTAACCTACATGTATTTCCAGATCCCGCTGATGGTATTGATCATCATACCGGCGCTGGAAGGCATGAAGCGCGAGTGGCGCGAGGCGGCGGAAAGCCTGGGCGCCAGCCATTTTCAATATTGGACAAAGGTTGCTCTGCCGATTCTGTTTCCATCCATCGCCGGTGCCTTCATGCTACTGTTTGCCAATTCCTTCGGCGCTATTGCCACAGCTTTTTCGCTGACAGGCAGTTCGCTCAATATCGTACCGATCCAGCTTTATGCCCAGATCCGCGGCGACGTGCTGCACAATGCCAATCTCGGCTATGCGCTGGCCTTCGGGATGATCGTGGTGACCGGGCTTTCCAATATCCTCTATATTACGCTGCGCATACGCGCGGAACGGTGGCAGAAATGAAACCGCAGAAGTTTTTCGCTTGGTTGGCCATCGCGCTAGGCAGTTTTTATTTCATCGTGCCGCTGATCGCCACCTTCGAATTTTCCCTGCGCATGCGGCGCGGTGAATATTCGTTCGATGCATATCGCACAGTATTTTCAGATGGCAATTTTCAGGCCTCCTTCGGTTATTCGGTGTTCATGGCTGTTTTCACCATTGCTCTGATCACCCTTTTGGTCGTGCCAACCGCTTATTGGGTGCGGTTGCGTCTGCCGCAAATGCGGCCTGTCATCGAGTTCATTACAATGATGCCGCTGGTCATTCCCGCCATTGTGGTGATTTTCGGTTATCTGAGGCTCTATAATTCCTCATCTTTCCTGCCATTGACAGCCACCACCACGGGTACGGACCTCCTCTTCCTGTTCGGATTGATGACCCTGTCACTCCCCTATACCTATCGTTCGGTGGACGCCGCCATGCGCGCCATAGATGTGCGCACCTTGACGGAGGCTGCCCAGAGCCTTGGCGCTGGCTGGTGGCTGATCCTGTTTCGGTGTATTTTTCCCAATGTGCTGAGCGGCATACTGTCGGGTGCCTTTATCACTTTCGCCATCGTCATCGGCGAGTTCACCATTCCCTCGCTATTAAACAGGCCTGCCTTCGGGCCCTATCTGCAATTGATCGGTGCCAACCGCGCCTATGAGCCACCGGCGCTGGCGATCATCGCTTTCGCCATGACATGGCTCAGCATCGCACTTCTCAATATCATTGCCCTTTTTACCAAGCCCTTGCCAGCCAAGGCATGAGAACAGAACAATGTCCTTTCTGACCCTGACCCATATCAAGAAGAGCTTCGGCCCCGTCCAGGTCGTGCATGACTTCAACATGTCGATCGAAAAGGGCGAATTCATCTCCTTTCTCGGACCGTCCGGCTGCGGCAAGACCACCATTCTTAGGATGATCGCCGGTTTCGAAACTGTCACCGATGGAGTGATCTCGATTGCCGAAAAAAACCAGACGGATCTGAAGCCAAACCGGCGCAATATCGGCATGGTCTTCCAGGCCTATGCGCTGTTTCCCAACATGAATGTGTTCGATAACGTCGCCTTCGGCCTGAAGATCGCTAAAAAGCCCAAGGTGGAAATTCACAGCCGGGTGATGGAAATGCTGAAGCTGATCCATCTCGATCATCTGGCCGAGCGCTATCCCTACCAGATGTCCGGCGGCCAGCAGCAGCGCGTCGCGCTCGCCCGGGCGCTGGCGCCAAAGCCACAGGTTTTGCTGCTGGATGAGCCGCTTTCGGCGCTGGATGCCAAGATCCGCGTCTCGCTGCGCGAGGAGATCCGCCAGATCCAGCGCCAGCTCGGCATCACAACCGTGTTCGTGACCCATGACCAGGAAGAGGCTCTGTCGATTTCGGACCGGATCGTGGTGATGAATGGCGGGCGCGCCGACCAGATCGGCACACCCTCGGAGATCTACAATCATCCCCAGACCCGTTTCGTCGCCTCCTTCGTCGGTACACTCAACCTGATCGACGCCAAAGTGACGGATACATCCAGCAATACGATCCTGATCGGCGACCAGCAGATCAGCCTGAAAAAGCCGCTGGGCAAAGCCAATGGCGAAACCGTCACCGTGGCGCTGCGCCCGGAAGCCGGATCGCCTGCCGAAGGCGCCAAGGGGAATGTTCGGATCAGCGGCAAAGTTACCTCAAGCCATTTTCTCGGCTCGGTCATCCGTACCCGGCTGGATGTCGGCGGCGCCACGCTGTCCTTCGACATGTTCAACGATCCGGGCGTTACGCCGGCAGTGATTGGCGAAACTGTAACGCTGAAATTTGCAGGTGACGACCTGATGGTGGTGGCGGATTGATGATATTTTCGCACCATACCCAGAATTGACAGAGCGCAAAAATCCACCCATGAATTGAATTTAAACATGCTAATTCATGTATTTACGCATTATCAATAGAAATCAAATATAAAGCCTCATCACGTAGGAGGCATCTTAAATGGGACTGTTGTCGTTTGGCTTCGGTGCAGACAATAAAGGCGTTTTGGAAGCCATTAATCGGTCTCAGGCCATCATTGAATTCGACCTTAATGGCAATATCCTTGATGCGAACGATAATTTTTGCAAAGCGATCGGCTATCAGAAGTCGGAAATCGTCGGCAAGCACCATAGGATTTTTGTTGACCCTGAAGACGTCAAGACCCCAGCTTATGCAAACTTCTGGGCAAAACTCGGGTCCGGTCAGTTCGATCAGGGGCAATACAAACGATTGACCAAGTCCGGTGAAGCGATCTGGATCGAAGCCTGCTACAATCCCGTCTTTCGGGGCAATAAGCCCTATAAGGTCGTGAAAATCGCCACCGACATAACGGCTGCGAAGACCAAGACCATGGACAGTGACGGCAAGATCGATGCGCTGATGCGCTCTCAAGCCGTTATCGAATTCACGCCAACCGGCCAGATTCTCACAGCCAACGACAATTTCTGCAAAACATTGGGCTATAGCTTAAGCGAAATCGTCGGCAAGCATCATTCGATGTTCTGCGAACCCGCCTATGCTGCCTCGCCTGAATACAAGCAATTCTGGCGCAAGCTAGCCGCGGCCGAATATCAGAGCAATGAGTTTCTGCGCATCGGCAAAGGTGGAAAACACGTTCATATTCAAGCGACCTACAATCCAATTTTCGACGAAAGGGGACAAGTCGTCAAGGTTGTGAAATTCGCAACCGATGTGACTGGCCGTGTCAAAGCCATCGACGCCATCGCTGCCGGTCTGGAGCGCCTTTCAAACTGCAATATCCGCATGACGATTGACGAGCCGTTCATTCCGACCTTCGAACACCTGCGCACAAACTTCAACATGTCGATCGGCAAGTTTCAGGAAACGCTGGCACAGGTGTTGACGGAAACGGCATCCGTGGCCGCCAACAGCCGGGAAGTCCAGGAAAGCTCCACCAGTCTCGCCCAACGCTCTGAACAACAGGCCGCCGCACTTGAACAAACCTCAGCCGCATTGGAGGACATTACCACCGTCGTTAATCAGTCCAGTACGAGCACCAAGAACACCAGAGATCTGGTGCGTGATGCGCGCCAGGCAGCAACCGAATCCGTGAAGGTCGTCAACTCGACGGTGGACGCGATGAGCCGCATCGAGGGTGCTTCGAAGGAAATCAGCAACATCATCAGCGTCATCGATGAAATCGCCTTCCAGACCAATCTTCTGGCCTTGAACGCAGGCGTAGAGGCCGCCCGCGCTGGCGAAAGCGGCAAGGGCTTTGCTGTTGTGGCACAAGAAGTGCGCGAACTGGCCCAGCGTTCCGCCAAGGCCGCCAAGGAAATCTCAGAGCTGATCTGCAAATCCAGCAATGAAGTAAAAGACGGTGTGCGTTTGGTCGGGGAAACAGGCAGTGCTCTGAACCGGATCGAATCCTTCGTTCAATCCATCGATGACAATATCGAAGCCATTGCCACAGCCGCAATAAAGCAATCCACCAGCCTTGGCGAAATCAGCTCCGCCGTGAATGCGCTGGATCAGATGACGCAAAAGAATGCGGGTATGGTCAATACGATCAACACCATCAGCGAAGCACTTTCCAACGGCGCTGCCAAGCTGACAGAACTGGCCAACCGCTTCCAGCTCAACAGGCGATCTGCGATCCGAGAGCCAGGAAGCTCCGCTGCTATACGCGGCGCCACCAGGCGCGGCAGCAACCGCTCCGCAGCCTGACCGGAAAATATTTCAAACAGCCCCCCGCCTTTAAGCAACACATTGACGAAAACATCGGCGGTGGGTTTCACTTTTGGCATTTTTATTTTGCGGTCCGTGAGGCGATAGGCCAATTTTCGAGCATCTTCAAAGCTACGGCTTAACGAAAGAGTGCCTATGTCTGCCAAGTCAGCCTTGACCACCCCTGCCCTGGCCATCATCGACACGATCAGCGATCCGGGAAAAAGCGACCGCAGCAACGAGGACAGACTGGGCTATAATGAGCAGGCCGCTTTCGTTCTCGATGGCGCAACCGGGTTGGGCGAGGTCCAGTTCATGGAGGGTTACGGTTCCGATGCCGCATGGATCGCCCAGTTTGCGGCAAAACGGCTGACCATGGAACTGACCAGCGACACCAATGTCACCGAGGTGATCCGCGCCATCGCTTTCGACGCCCACGAGCTTTTTACCGCAGCCGCAGGTGACCAGCCCCGCTATGCCTGGCCGCTGGCGGCCCTTGCCGCCTTGCGTGTAACGCCAGATGGCGCAGAATTCATTGGCCTTGGCGATAGCGTGCTTTATCTTCTGCATGATGATGGCCGGGTGGAAACGCATATGGCCCTGCCTGAAGCATTTGAGCACGAACAGCAAGCCGCCCGCGCCCATGTGGAGCGGGCGGGCGGCATCGGTGCAAGCGGCATGGCCCACACAAGCGACACCGAAACATTGGAAAATTTACGCAGCAAACGCGAAAAGCAAAACACGCCCGGCGGCAGTGTCTGGTCTCTGGGACTCATACCAGATACCGCCGATCATCTGGTTCGTACAGCCCTGACCATCGAGACCGGCGCCACCGCCCTGATCTGCTCGGATGGGCTGGCCGATCTCGTCAGCCTCTACCGGGCCTATGATCCTGCCGGTCTGGTCAAACGCGCCGCTACCGCCGGATTGAAAGCCCTGGTCACCGAATTGCGGCATCTGGAACGCGAGGTCGATCCAGACGGGCTACAATTTCCACGTTTCAAGCAAAGCGACGACACGACGGCGATCCTCTGCCGGATCGATCGTTAAGCTTAGCCTAATATCTCTCTCAGAGCCGCCAGCAGCCGGTCACATTCGGCATCCGTGCCGATGCTGATGCGCAAAAAATCATCGATCCGAGGCTTTTGAAAATTGCGCACCAGCACGGATTTTTGCCGCAGCGCCAATGTGAGATCCGCACCGGTCCGCTCCGAATGTCGCGCAAATACAAAATTGGCAGAGGATGGCAGGACCTCGAAGCCCAAATCCAGAAGGCCAAGCGCAAGACGCTCCCGGCTGGCGACAACCAGATCGCGGTGACGCTCGAACCATTCCCGGTCTTCCCAGGAGGCAACGGCCCCAGCAAGCGCCAGCCGATCGAGCGGGTAGGAATTGAAACTGTCCTTGACCCGCTCCAAGGCCTCGATCAGCGCCCGTTGTCCAACAGCAAAGCCAACCCGCAATCCGGCAAGGCCGCGTGATTTCGAAAAAGTCTGAACCACCAGCAGGTTCGGATAGGTTTTGACCAGTGGAATGGCGCTGTCCGCACCGAAATCCACATAGGCCTCATCAATCACCACCACCTGATCGGGATGGTCACGCACGAGAGTTTCAATCTCCGAAAGCGACAGGGCAATACCCGTCGGTGCATTGGGATTGGGCAGGATGATCGCCCCACACGGCTGCCGGTAATCCTCAATCCGCACTCGCATGGCATCATCCAAGGCAACCTCCCGGAAATCAATGCCATAGAGCCGACAATAGGTTGGGTAGAAACTATAGCTCACATCCGGAAACAGTAGCGGCTTATCGTGATTCAACAGGGCCTGAAACGTGTGCGCCAAGACCTCATCTGAACCATTGCCGACAAACACCTCGCCCGGGTCGAGATTGTGGCTTTTGGCAATCGCATGGCGCAGCGGTAGGCCGGTTGGGTCGGGGTAAAGGCGAAGGGCCTCATCCACCGCCTGTCGTATCGCGGCAATTGCATGCGGCGAAGGACCGTAAGGGCTTTCATTGGTGTTCAGCTTGACCAGATCGTTGATGGCGGGTTGTTCGCCCGCCACATAAGGCATCAGGGATTGAACGATCGGGCTCCAGAAGCGGCTCATGTCAATTCTCCACGGATTGGAGGCGGCATTGAGAGGGTCGGCACTCAATTTTCATTTTTGATATCGCACGCAGAGGGTGATGCCAAGGCACAGGAGATACTCACCCGTCATTACCCTTTCGGCATTGCCGCCGTTTCGAACGCAGCAAGAGGAACACTATTCATCATTTTCAATGGTGCCTGGAACCATATCGGGGAAGCTTAAAGCAAGATGGTCCTGCTCTTGTTGAGTTTGATTTTTTTGATAGTATGTCTTATATAATTTTCATATCAAATAAGTAATATAAAACCCTTTAAAAAATGGGGATAGCGATGGCAATAGACGTGATATCGCAAAACTTCGATCAATCCCTGTCTTTTCTATCTCAAATAAAGCAAACGAACACATTTGAAAATCTTGTAGATTTAACAAAACATGCGACAAGCCGGTACGGTGTTAAAAATATCGTTCTAGGATTTCCACCAGAAATCGGAATGCTACCCAAACAGCAAATGCAGGGTATTTTACTTGCAGACTGGCCTGACGAATGGTCGCATCTCTATTTCCGCGACAACCTGGCATTTCAAGACCCTGCCATCCGACACATCCTCAAATCGGAACCCTCCTTTGTCTGGTCGGATTTCTCCAAAACATTACCCATAAGCCGTGACGAAAAATGGCTGCTGGATCAGGCCAAGGAGTTTTTCGTCAGCAATGGCTTCACCCTGCCCATCGTATCCCTGGACGGACGCCGCGCTGGCGTCACATTCGCCGGCAGCGACATCGATGATTCACCCCAGGCAAGAACCGGCATGGCGCTGATCGCAAGCCTCATCTTCGCACGCACGCTGGAACTATATGGCGCAAACCAGAAACAGACCACTCGACTGACCCCGAGGGAAAGGGAAGTCATCGGCTGGATTGCAAATGGCAAGACGGATTGGGAAATCAGCGTGATTTTCGGAGTCTCAGAAAAGGCCGTGACCAAGCATGTTGGCAATATCATGATGAAACTCTGCACCGTCAGCAGATCACACGCCATTGCAGAAGCCTTCCGGCAAAAATTGATATGCTGAAATCTGTCAAGGTGGCTTTTCCTCTACTACGCGGATTTAAAGTTTTTTGTAACATTTAAAATTTTCAATACTTAGACCAGAATCCACCGCTCAGATGACTAAAGCGCTGATTAAAAATATGTTTACTTAAGTCTTTCAAGAAATCCCGATAATTGATTATAAAATTCCCAAAATAAACACAATTTATAGTATTACGTCTTAAAATAGGACGGGCAGCCGACAATCTTCTCTTATTTTTTGACCGTTGATCATATTGTAAAACACAGACCGAAATATGAGATAATTTCCGCTGTAGTGTATTGAGATAGCCGATGACATTGCTCAAAAAAACACCGGACGTGCACGATTATAACATTCTGGCGGGTGAACGTTTGAAAAGCGCCCGCAAGAATAAAGGGATGAGCCAAGCCGACGTTGCAAGAGAACTGGGTGTGACCTTCCAACAGCTGCATAAATACGAAAAAGGCATCAACGGCATGAGCGCCAGCAGACTTGCCGCTGCAGCCACTCTCTTGGGAATGGACCCCGATTTTTTCTATGCAGCCGATAGTGCCGTGGCATCGCCCAAGGATACCTCAAGCGAGCTGACAGATCTGGTGAAAGCGACATCGCGTTCAGACGCGCTTGAACTCAACACATGTTTCGCCAGAATTAAAAACTCCAATACACGCAAAATCATTATTTCCATTATCGAGCAGATTGCATCTGCTCGTTAGAGCTAGTCCGACAAGGCGGCAACGTCCGCGCACCTCCAAGCTCCTTAAGCCGGTAAAATACCAGGCCTGACCTCTCCATAATCCCCATCACCTGCGATCACAGGCCTGAATTTTGATGGCGGTGCCGAGGCCTGAGCACCGTCCATTTTCTGGTCCATCGCTTGGGCAAAGCAGATCTCTTCCCACGAAATTGCAGTATCAAAAATTTCAACCAAATACATCGATCAAAATTTGAACAGTATTTTCCTGAAAATGGAAACTAATTGATCAAATAACGAATTAGTTCATATCGGTTTTACAATATAACTAATTCTAGTCTTTTGTAATCGAGGTATTTCAGATGAAGTCGATTGGTTCTGTCTTGGATGAGCATCGAGGCATCGGTCCGGGATTTGATTTCCTGCGAATTTTCCTGGCGGTCATGGTTTTACTCGACCATTCGTTCCTGATTGCCGAAGGTGAAAAATATCAGTTTTCGCAGCCCGGAATCACGGTCCTGCAGGCTGCTATTCTGCCAATGTTTTTTGCGCTCAGCGGCTTTCTGATTACTGGCAGCGCCATTCGCCTTCGCCTGAAGGACTTCCTGCTCAATCGCGGCATCAGGATCGTGCCAGCGCTTGCGGTTGATATTGTCTTTGCGGCGCTGATCCTTGGTCCACTGTTTACCACAGTCAGCCTGCCGACCTATTTTCAGTCCTATGAATTCTGGGCTTATTTCGCCAATATATTCGGCGTTATCCATTATGTCCTACCGGGCGTCTTCGAGCACAATCCGTTTTCATCGACCGTGAATGGATCTTTGTGGACCGTTCCCTATGAGATCGGTTGCTATGCCATCATGTCAGCGCTGATCATTTTTGGCTTTCTAAAGCGCCCTATGATGGCACTGGTGGCGACGGCATGTGTCGCCGTGATCATCATCGCGCTGAAGGTCGAAAACATCAGCCCATCGAGCATGGGCGGTCTTTTTGCACCCGAAAGCTCCGGCTACACCCTGCTTAACCACTTTATCGGCCTGCGCGGCCTGATGCTCTATGTCAATTTCATGCTGGGATCGGTGTTCTTCCTGTTCCGACGCTTCATTCCGAAGCACTGGCTGCTGGCAGTTATCTCCTGCATCGTTCCGATTGCCACCTCTTTCGCGCTTCCTGACGTCAGCGGCAGCACGCTCTGCACCATTTTTGCGCCGATGCTGGTCTATCTCACCGTCTATGTCGGAATGCTGCGCATTCCACCCATCCCGATTTACCATCGGGGAGACTATTCCTACGGAATCTATCTCTATGGATATCCCTTTCAGCAGGCCCTCGTCAGCCTGTTTCCGAAATTAACGTCGCCATGGCTGCACTTTGCCATATCCCTTCCCATCGCAACCGTAATTGCCATGGGTTCCTGGCATTTCATCGAAAAGCCAATCCTGCGGCTAAGGAAGAAATTCAGCTTTACGGCCCAGAAAGGCAGTGCCAGAGAGGTCTTGCCGCGTGCGGAGGCGGTCATGAAGTGATGTCTTTTCGAGAGCAGAATTCCAGAGAATTTCTATTTTTCCCCAGTCTCGATGCGGTAAACTTTGCAGACCAATCCCTCTGACGTGCGATAGGTTCGAAATCCCATCGCCTCATAATAGGCAAGCCCCATATCGTTATCGGCATCAATGGCCGCTTCGATATTCTGAACCGGAAATGCTTCCGCGGCCCGCAAAGTCTCACGAAAGAGAGCAGAACCAACCCCTCGCCTTGCGGCAAGTGGGCTTACGTGAGTGCCGGCAATACCCCAGCCCTCAGGGTGCCATAGGGGTTATCTGCTGTCGCATATCGCAAGGACTGAAACCCAAGAATACGGCCATCCTCGTCTTGCGCAACCGAGCACTCAATGCGGTTCCTGTGGTCGATATAATGCGCAAGCACCCAATCAGGATCACCCGCATTCTTGCGTAAGCCAGCAGCAAATATCTCGTCGAGAGCATTGCTCATCCCTTGGGCATCAAGGGAGTTTGCCGGTCTTATCTGCATGTTCCCTCGACCTTCAGACGATTACGCCGCAGCATCCTCATCCACTGCCGCCTTCGGCACGTAGTTCAGCACAGGCCCCAGCCAACGCTCAATCTCGCGCACCTCCATGCCTTTGCGGGCGGCATAATCTTCCACCTGATCGCGCTCAACCTTGGCCACGCCGAAATAGTAGCTGTCCGGATGACCGATGTAGAGGCCCGACACGGAGGAGCCGGGCCACATGGCGTAGCTTTCCGTCAGCGTTACGCCTGTCGTGGCCGTGGCATCCAGCAGGTTGAACAGCGTGACCTTTTCGGTGTGGTCGGGCTGGGCTGGATAGCCGGGGGCTGGGCGGATACCGGCGTAGGACTCCGAGATCAGCTCTTCTGGCGTAAAGGTTTCGTCTGCGCCGTAGCCCCAGAATTCCTTGCGCACGCGCTCATGCATGCGTTCGGCAAAGGCTTCGGCGAAGCGGTCGGCCAATGCCTTGACCATGATGGAAGAGTAATCGTCGTTGGCGCGCTCGAACCGTTCGGCAATCGCCACTTCTTCGATACCTGCCGTCACCACAAAGCCGCCGACGTAATCTTCCACGCCGCTATCAACGGGAGCGACGAAATCGCTAAGCGCCACATTCGGGCGGCCATCGCGCTTGGAAAGTTGCTGGCGCAAGGTGAAGAAGGTTGCGAGGTCTTCTTTCCGGCTATCGTCCTTGAACAGCCGGATATCATCACCAACGCTGTTGGCTGGCCAGAAGCCGATGACGGCGCGGGGGCGGAACCATGTTTCGTCAATAATCTTGGTCAGCATGGCTTGCGCATCAGCATAGAGCGCGCGGGCGGCTTCGCCCTGCTTTTCGTCCTCCAGAATAGCCGGATAGCGACCTTTCAGCTCCCATGTCTGGAAGAAAGGTGTCCAGTCGATGTACTCGGCCAATTCCTTGAGATCGTAATCTTCAAACACCTTGATGCCGGTGAAGCTTGGCTTTTTCGGCTTATAATTGGTCCAATCCACCTTGGCGGCGTTGGCGCGGGCACGGGCAATGGGCAGACGTTGCTTTTCCAGCTCGGCACGGGCGTGGGCATCTGCCACCTTGGCATACTCAGTGCGCAAGGTTTCAATGGTGGTGTCGCGGGTATCGGGCGACAGCAAGGACGAGACAACGCCCACGGCGCGGCTGGCATCCAGCACGTAGACCGCTTGGCCCTTCTGATATTGCGGATGGATTTTCACCGCCGTATGCACACGGCTGGTGGTGGCCCCACCAATCAACAGCGGCACGTTAAAGCCTTGGCGCTGCATCTCGGCTGCCACATGCACCATTTCATCCAGCGATGGGGTGATAAGGCCGGAAAGGCCGATAATATCGACCTTTTCCTTGATCGCCACTTCCAGAATCTTCGCCGCAGGCACCATCACGCCAAGGTCGATGATCTCGTAATTGTTGCAGGCCAAAACCACACCGACAATGTTTTTGCCAATGTCGTGCACGTCACCCTTCACGGTGGCCATCAGGATTTTGCCAGCCGCTTCACGCTCGCCCGTGCCGCCATTGGCGCGCTTTTCTTCTTCCATGTAAGGCAGAAGCACAGCCACGGCCTGCTTCATCACGCGGGCGGATTTTACCACCTGCGGCAGGAACATTTTGCCCGCGCCAAACAGATCGCCCACCACATTCATGCCCGCCATCAGCGGACCTTCGATGACGTGCAGAGGCCGCGCCGCATTCTGCCGCGCTTCCTCAGTATCAGCATCGATAAATTCGGTAATGCCGTTGACCAGCGCATGCTCCAGCCGCTTTTCCACCGGCAGTTCGCGCCAGGACATATCCTGCACACGGGCTTTCGCCTCGCCTGTGCCGCGATAGCGCTCGGCAATCTCCAGCAGACGTTCTGTGCCATCAGGGCGGCGGTTCAGCACCACATCTTCGCAGGCTTCGCGCAGTTCCGCATCAATGCTTTCATACACCGCCAGCTGGCCAGCGTTGACAATGCCCATATCCATTCCCGCCTGAATGGCGTGGTAGAGAAACACGGCATGCATCGCCTCGCGCACAGGCTCATTGCCACGGAACGAGAAGGACAGGTTGGAAACACCGCCGGAAATATGCACCAGCGGCATGCGCTGGCGGATGGTGCGGGTGGCCTCGATGAAATCAACACCGTAATTGTTGTGCTCTTCAATGCCGGTGGCGACGGCAAACACATTGGGGTCGAAGATAATGTCTTCTGGCGCAAAACCGGCTTCTTCGGTGAGGATTTTGTAAGCGCGGGAACAGATTTCCACCTTGCGCTCATAGGTATCCGCCTGCCCCTGCTCGTCAAAGGCCATGACAACAACAGCGGCACCGTAATTGCGGATCAATTTAGCATGGGCCACAAAACTCTCCTCGCCTTCCTTCAGCGAGATGGAGTTGACGATGGGCTTGCCCTGCACGCATTTCAGGCCAGATTCGATGATCTGGAACTTGGACGAGTCAATCATCACCGGAACGCGGGCAATATCGGGTTCGGCGGCAATCAGGTTGAGGAATTCAACCATGGCCTTTTCCGAATCGATCAGGCCTTCATCCATATTGATGTCGATGATCTGCGCGCCGTTTTCCACCTGATCGCGGGCCACAACGAGGGCGGCATTGTAATCACCAGCGGTGATCAGCTTGCGGAACTTGGCAGAACCCGTGACGTTGGTGCGCTCACCCACGTTGACGAAGGGAATTTCCTTGGTCAGCTCAAACGGCTCAAGGCCAGAGAGCGACATGAACGGGCGATGCTCTGCGGGCTGGCGTGGAGCCTTACCCTTCACCGCATCGGCAATGGCCGCAATATGCGCAGGCGTGGAGCCACAGCAGCCGCCAACCACGTTGACGATGCCTTCCTCGGCAAAGCCTTCCACCAATTTCGCCATATATTCCGGGCTTTGGTCATACTGACCAAATTCATTGGGCAGGCCAGCATTGGGGTAAGCCGAGACGAACGTATCGGCAATGCCCGACAGTTCCTGCAAATGCGGACGCATGGCATCGGCACCCAAAGCGCAGTTCAGGCCAACGGTAAAGGGACGTGCATGGCGCACGGAGTTCCAGAACGCCGACGGCGTCTGGCCGGACAAGGTACGGCCGGAAAGGTCGGTGATCGTGCCGGAAATCATCACTGGCAGGCGAATGCCCTTGGCAAGAAAACGCTCCTCGCAGGCAAAAATTGCCGCCTTGGCGTTCAACGTGTCGAAGATGGTTTCGATCAGGATGAGATCGGCACCGCCATCGATCAAACCATCGATCTGCTCGCCATAGGCGCGGCGAAGATCATCGAAGGAAACGGCGCGGTAGCCGGGATTGTTGACGTCGGGCGAAATGGACGCCGTGCGGTTGGTCGGGCCAATCGCACCGGCCACAAAGCGGCGCTTGCCATCTTCGCGCTCGGCACGAAGAAGCGCGCGGCGCACGACCTGTGCGCCGTATTTATTGAGGTCGTAGACAGCGCCTTCCATCTCGTAATCCGCCTGGGCGATGCGGGTGGAGGAAAAAGTGTTGGTCTCAACAATATCCGCCCCCGCCATGGCGTAGCGAAAATGGATGTCTTCAATGGCTTCCGGCTGGGTCAGAATCAGAAGGTCATTATTGCCCTTCTGGTGGCAGGCGCAGCCAATGAAGCGCTCGCCGCGAAAGTCATCCTCATCAAGGCCAAGACCCTGAATTTCCGTGCCCATGGCACCGTCGAGGATCAGAATACGCTCACGCGCCGCCTGTTGCAGAGCTTTGAGGATCTCTGCGCCGTCGCGGTTCGCCCCTTCACGTCCAAACAATTGATCGAGCATGAGCGACTTCCTTCCGTTCCCAGGGTTACGTACCCAATCACATAAAGATATGTTTATGTCAATATACGGCCATGTTATTTGATCACGCCGCTTCACCGGCACCACACGCCTAAACGCATTGCGGCACAGTCTATCATAAAGGGTGAACGGAGCGGTAACACTCTATGGCTGCTTGATAATTTTCTCCTTAAATCGATTTCGATTTCGTCGATTATGCAGTATAGACACGGGCGATTTTGTACCGCGTGGAGGATGATATGTCGAACGTCAATCAAGGAAAATCGCTGGCTGACCAATGGAGCGGACGGCCTTACCATCGCAAATGGCTGCTGGATCAGGCCGATGGCCTGTTTGATTTTTTCCAGACGGCAGCGATCAACCCCAAGGGCGGCTTCTATGATCTTGCCCGCGACGGTACACCATTGACGACAGACAATCCGGTGCGCGGCATCCATGCAAGCGCCCGCATGGTGCATTGCTATGCGATCGGCGACCTGCTGGGTCGTCCCGGGGCTGCCGATGTGGTGGACCACGGCATGCGTTATCTGTGGCGCAAGCATCGTGACGAAAAGAACGGCGGCTATGTCTGGCAATTGAACGACGATGGCGTCGCCGATGGTTCCAAGCAGGGCTATGGCCATGCTTTCGTGCTGCTGGCCGCCTCTTCGGCCAAAACCGTCGGCCATCCGCTGGCTGACCGGATGCTGGAAGACATTACCGAAGTGCTGGAGACCAAATTCTGGGAGGAGCGCCACGGCGCCATTGCCGAGGAATTCTCCCAGGATTGGCAGCCGGTCGCCGGCTATCGCGGCCAGAATTCCAACATGCATCTCACCGAAGCGCTGATGGCCGCCTTCGAGGCGACCGGCGAGCAGCATTATCTCGATAAAGCCACCCGGATCGCCGATCTGATCATCAATCGCCGCGCCCGCGAAGAAGCCTTCCGCGTTGCCGAACATTTCGATGAGGAATGGGTGGTGGACCGCAATTACTATCACCCCAATGAAATGTTCCGCCCCGCCGGCACCACACCCGGCCATTGGCTGGAATGGGCGCGCCTGGTGTTGCAGCTCTGGGTGCTGACAGGCAAGCAGCATGACTGGATGCCCGAAGCGGCAAGCGGCTTGTTCTACCAATCGATGCTGCTGGGCTGGGACCGCAAGAAAGGCGGCTTTTACTACACGCTGGATTGGGACAATGTCCCCGCCAAGACCTTCAAGCTGTGGTGGCCGCTTTGCGAGGCCGCAGGTGCTGCCCATTACCTCAACCAGCACCAGGGCCGCGACCTGAACGAGGAAAACTACCGCAAGATCTGGAATTTCATTGCCAACCACACGATCGACAAGCAATTCGGCGGCTGGCACGAAGAGATGACGGAAGACCTTGTGCCGTCAAACAGCCTGTTCCCCGGCAAGGGCGACATCTATCACGCCCTTCAAGCCTGCCTTATTCCGCTGTTTCCAGCCGAAGGCAGCCTGACCAAGGTCATCCAGGACTATCCGCTGGACGTGTAATTCTATAGCGACCATCACCTATTGTAAGCCCGCCTTCTGTCCGAAGGCGGGTTATCGAGGCCGTTACTGCATTTCCGAACGGAAAACCGCTTCACACTTTTCCTGGAAATGCTCTATTTCAGCGATTTGTCGATTTCAAAACTGGCCGCGAATTTCGTGCCTTTTTGCAGCGTGCCGGTGCAGGCCACCAAGAAACGATCATTATTGATCTGGCTGGTATTGCAGGCGCCATTTGCAGCGATCCGCTGCAACCCGCTCTTGGTGCTTCCATCATTGAGGATGACTTCGTCCAGCTTGAGCGTCTCAATCTGGCCCTTGTCGCGCAGCTTTTCCTTGGAGGGGATGCCGGTAAAGGTAATGATATGCGTGGTACCCATGAAGAAATAGAGGCCGGAACGGCCATCGCTATGCAGGCTGCGGCCAATTTCAGAAGAGCAGGCCTTGGTCAGATCCTGATCGCCAATGGAAACCCGCAGGCATCGCCCCTTGACCGACGCAAACTGCGGCTGGGCCGCTTCCTTGGCGCCTGCGGCATGGACAACTGTCGCAGAACCAATAGCAGCCACGGACAGCGCCAAAAATAACCGAGCCATCTTCATTGCCAACCCTTACGCTCGCCTCAACTTCGGACCATGAATCGTGGTAGAAGACGAAACTGCCGCGAGCCTTGCGTGGTCATCGCGGCAGAATAACAGGGGCCATTGAAAATGGAGCTGCTGGCACAGATTACGTCAAACGTTACAGGCAGTCGGCTGGTCCCTGCACATGGGAAAGACTGTCGATCACATGGGCTGCGGGAACGCCGGCTTTGCGGCAACGCAAGGCCAGATTACGCTGGCGGGCTGCATCGTCCAGCAGGACGGCAAAAGCGCTGAGAGAGACTCCGTCGGCCCGCAAGAGCTGACGGATCATTGGGTCCTTGAGAACTTCGGACATGGTCAGGTCAGTCATATCGTAGGTCACTGGTCTTTTCTCCCTTTGTCCGTGCTGTGCGTGCCGCGCAATCTTTGCCTTAGGCTTCTTTGAAGTCAGCAAACAATTAGGAACGCCGCAAACCGGATTTTGCTCCATGAGTTCCAAAAATTTTTTATTCTCTGCTTATGGAGGAAAGCATAAAGCCAAGGTGTTACGATCTGATGTCGTGCAGATGGCGCAAAAGTGGCAAGACTGGCAAGTTTTGGAGGCGTGTGGCACGAAACGGCACAACATAGGCGTGCACCCCTCAAGACGGCACAGAAAAAACAGCCGGAGTGTGCCAGGTTCAGATTGAACCAGACACACTCTCGCTTCTTTCGTTGGTCTTTTCGGGAAAACCGGGTTCCACTTTTCCTAAGGCAAACTCTCTCAGCACCAGGGCTGGCGATGGCCGGTCCAGGGCCTGACCAATCCCTCATCGACCATCATCGCACCGAGTGAACGACCATTGCGGCTCACCACGCGCAATTTCCGGCCATATTGGTCTTCATCCCGCATGCCAAAGGGAGAAAGATCGAAACTGCCAGCGCTGAGCAGATCACGTAACCGGACCTTGGCGGCAAAGCCCCGGTCGCGCTCGGATTTGCATTTTGCCTGTTCGGTTTCCGGCGCATCGATATCGGCAACCCGGATCTTGGTCTTGTTGACCCAGAAGGTGTCGCCATCGACAACGCAATTGTCGAGCCCGCTCGTGCCGCAATAATAGAATTTACCGGAAACCCGCTGCTTATCGACCCCACGCGGCTGTAGGGAGGCAACGACCTGTCCCGGTACCAGCGTGGTGGCGGGCGGCAAGGGACTGTCATCTCTTGAACGCGGCATCATCGATGCGGTCGGTATCATCGTCGTGGCAGGTGGCAGTGGCGTCGGATCGAGCCTGCGGGCCATCGGCGTTGGAACGCTTGCGGGCGGAACCGGGCCAGTCTCGCTGCGGCTACTGGTCTCGTGGGGTGCGTGGCCCTGCAATTGCGCGATATATTTGCCGCCGGTCCCGAACGTCTTGTCGATCAGTCCCGGCAATTCCTTGCGGTGGTCATAGGCCGAAACACCGGCCACCACCACGACAAGCGCCCCAAACCATGGCCAAAGGCTGCCGCCCGACCCGGTCCGTTTTGCTCTCGTCCCACCGGATGACCGGCGTTTGTTTGCGCCCCCGCGCCTTGCCCCTCCCGCTGCTTTTCTAGCCGCCATGTTTTACTCCTTGTCGAATGGCGGCATTATCGTCGTTAAGAGTTTCTAAAAGGTTGGCGCCTTCAAGGGAAAAGCTCTTCCAAAATGAAACAGCATGCCCCTGCACCGACCCAGGACGCAGACATGAAAAAGCCCGCAGCGCTGCGGGCTTATCATTAAGAGGCAATCAAATTATCGGATGCCGATCAGGGCGTAACGGTCAGGGTGCCCTGCATACCGGCCTCATAATGGCCCTTGATATTGCAAAACACCAGATAGCTGCCTGGCTTCAGCGTCACCTTAAGCTTGCCATCGGCGCCGGGCTTCAAATCCGACACTTCGCCAAGGCTCTTCAACTTCTTTTCGTCAACGCGGTGCTTGGCCGTATCGAGCGGGATCTTGGCATCCGGCGTCGCCAGCTTTACCACGATCATCTCATGGTCTTCCGACATGGCATCGTTATGAACGTGGAACACCGCCGGACCAGCGGCAACCGTTGCAGGCTCCATCTTCAGCCCCATGGCACCCCCGCCCTCACCCGTTTCGGTGACCTTGATCTGAGTGTCCGCCGCGAAAGCGACAGATGCCGTAAGGCTCGTTGCAATAAGGGCTGCGTAAAGACCGGTCTTAAACATCATGACGTAAACTCCTGATTGGGTTTCTTCTGACACCACCTATGATGATCATTGCTGACAGCGCTCTGAACGCGCCGTACCCTTCAACGCAATTGCTGCAAACCGGCCTTTAATGAGCCAAAAACCCTCGCATCCATGGTTTGCGCCACGTTGAAACGCATGAACCGGCCCGCATTCTGCGACAGGCTGAAGACATTGCCGGGTGCCAGGATGACACCATCATCAAGGCAATGGCGGGCCAGAGCGCCTGATTCGATCCCATTCGGCATTCGACACCACAGAAAAAGTCCTGCCTTCGGCTGGAGCCAGGGCGTGAAGCCAAGCGACGTCAACTCCGCCGCCACAGAGCTACGCGCTCCGGCCAGCCGGGTTTTCAACCCTTCAAGATGTTTGCGATAGCCGCCATCCGTCAACACGGCCAACACCAGTTCGGCGGAAAGCCGCCCACCGCCAAAACTCGTGGCGATCTTCAAGTCGGTCAGTCCCTCGATCCAGTCGCGCCGGGCGGCGATATACCCGCAGCGCACCGAGGCCGATAACGTTTTGGAAAAACTGCCGATCTGCACCACCCGGTTCAATCCGTCAAAGGCAGACAGCCGCGCCGAAGCGACATCTTCAAAATCGGCAAAAATATCATCCTCGACGATGGTCAGGTCAGCCCGGTCGGCAAGGGTCAGCAGCCGATGGGCATTCACAGCCGAAAGGCTTGCTCCGGTGGGATTATGCACGCCCGAATTGGTAATATAAAGCCGCGGCCTATGCGCCTCGACAATGGCGGCGAAGGCCTCCAGATCCGGGCCATCCGCCAGATAGGGCACGCTGACGATAGTGGCACGGTGCGCCCGCAGCAGGGCATGAAAGTTGAAATAACAGGGATCATCGACCAGAACGCAATCGCCCGGCTCCAGAAAAAACCGGCAGACCAGATCAATGGCATGGGTCCCCGATTCCGTCAGCATGATTGCATCCGCCGCAACCGTCAGCCCATGATCGGCCATCCGCCGCGATAGCAATTGCCGAAGCCCTGGCAGACCCAACGGAGAACCATAATCCGTCAGCACAGCACCATCGGTGCGGCCAAGCATGCGGATTGCGCGGCGAAGGGCTGCCTGCGGCAACCAATCAGGCGGCAGCCAGCCGCATCCCGGTTTCAGCAGATCGCCACCGGCCTCTAACGATTGACGAGAGACCCAGAACGGATCGATCTCCCGCTCCAGCCGAGGCCCAAGATTGGTCAAGGACAGCGGTGCCAAGGGGGCTGCCACGAAAAACCCGGAACCCGGCCGCGAGCGGATCAGCCCTTCCGCCGCCAACCGTTCGTAAGCCTCGACCACTGTGGATACCGAAACCTGCATGGTTTTGGCAAAGCCGCGCACAGAGGGCAGTCGCGCCCCCGTCGCCAGACTTCGGGAGGAAATGCGCGTCCGAATAGCTGCCATTACCGTCTCGATCCGGCTTGTTCCCTGCGCGTCCAAATCGCTCACCATCGCCTCTGTATTGCTCAAACACCCATAACAGTTTGGCAAAATTGTATTGCACCGTCTCTGGCATAACCATCACCTCGGCGCAAGAACAACAAAAACAGGAGCATCACATGAACAAGACGACGAGCGGGCTGATCAATGGTTTTCTGGGCATGCTGATTTTTAGCGGCTCGCTCCCGGCAACCCGGGCTGCGATCGGCAGTTTCGACCCGGTTTTTCTAACTGTCGCCCGCGCCAGCATCGCCGGCTTGCTCGGCTGCGGCCTGCTTCTGATGTTTCGCCCGGCAAAACCCAACCTCGCGGAGATCGCAGCGCTCGCCATGGTCTCGCTCTGCGTGGTGATTGGCTTTCCCTTGCTGACGGCCTACGCCTTGCAACATATACCCTCGGCCCGTTCGCTGGTTTTCATCGCGTTGTTGCCGCTTTCCACCGCTCTGTTTGCCGTTCTGCGCGGCGGTGAGCGTCCGCGGCCGATCTTCTGGCTGTTTTCCAGCCTCGGCAGTGCGCTGGTTGTCGGCTTTGCCCTGTCTCAAGGGACCGCCACAGCATCCTACGGCGACATGCTGATGATCCTCGCCATCCTGATCTGCGGCCTTGGCTATGCTGAAGGCGCGAGACTATCGCGGCGGCTGGGCGGTTGGCAGGTGATCTGCTGGGCGCTGACGTTGGCCTTGCCTATCAGCGTCGTGGCGGCCGCTTTCACCCTGCCACCAACGCTCAGTGGCGTCACCGCCAGTGCCTGGCTCGGCCTCGGCTATGTCTCGTTGTTCAGCATGTTGATCGGCTTCATCTTCTGGTATCGCGGCCTTGCCCAGGGTGGCATAGCCGCCATCGGTCAATTGCAATTGCTGCAACCGTTTTTCGGCCTGGCGCTCGCCGCCGCCCTTCTCCACGAAACCGTCAGCGCCTCCATGCTGGTCACCACCCTTGCCGTCGTAGCCTGCGTTACTGGTGCCAGACGGGCTACACTGTAGCCTTCACCAAAAACCCGCCAAAAGAACACCAAGGCGCTCAGCGCCCTTGGCATTCCCTGCCCCCAATAACTAAAAATTCATCACAAAAGCAAAATGCACAGGCTTTTCCCCGCCCTATCGAAGGGAAAGAAACAGCAAAAACCCGGAAAATTTGACAGGAAAACACACGAATAAGCTGCGTACTGGCCTAATTTGCGGAATTTAAAGCTCATAATTGCATAAACCGTGATATTTTTGCTACATACACGCAAATGAATAGATTATATCTCACTCACTCATTAAACGAGTGGAGACGACTATGAACAAACTGACCCTCCTTGCAACCGCTGCAACCCTCTTCGTATCAGCAGGCATTGCCATGGCCGCCGATGCAGTCGACCAGGTTCCGACAGCTCCTGCTGCTGTTGAAACCCCTGCGGCGTTTTCATGGGCAGGCGGCTATATCGGCGTTTACGGTGGTTACGGCTGGCTGGATGCCACACTGTCGCAGGGCGGCGCATCGCTCTCGGATAATTTCGATGGCGGCCGCATTGGCGGCTTTGGCGGCTGGAATTTCGATGTCGGCCACAACGTGATTCTCGGCGTAGAAGCCGATGTGAACTACGACTGGAACGAAAACAACTATTCCGGCGTCAAGGTGGGCATGGATGTCTCCGGCTCTGCCCGCGCCCGCGCCGGTTACGCCATTGACCGCGCCCTGCTGTTTGTGGCTGGCGGCTGGACGGCAGACAGAACCTATATCAAGTCTTCGGCTGGCGATTTCGACAAGACCCTGAACGGCTGGACCATCGGCGCTGGTGTCGATTATGCGATTACCAACCGCATCTTTACCCGCCTCGAATATCGCTACAACGATTACGGCACCAAGAACATCAGCGGCATCGATTTCGACAGCAAGCAGAATGTCGTCAATCTCGGCATCGGTATCAAATTCTGATAGACTGCCTCCGACATCAGCCCCGGTTTAACGACCGGGGCTTTTTTTGTGATTGCTGACTATTGCTCCAATGCAAAGCTGACATTCACAGTGACGCGATAGGTATTCTCACCCGCCGCCATCGGCGTTGGGGCGGGCGCCATATCCCGGGCCATGCTGGCTTTCATCATCATGCCCTGCTCGAAGGGCCGCGCTGAATTTTCATTGATGGAAATGATTCGGCCAAGCTTAACGCCAGCCGCTTGCGTCAGCACTTTCGCCTTGGCCAAGGCATCCGCCATGGCGGATTTGCGCGCCTCATCAATGGCCGTTTCCGGCTTGTCATTGGTGAAGCGGATCTCTCCACCCTGGTTGACGCCAAGCCCGACAGACGTATCGATTACCCCGCCCAGCTTGGACAGATCACGCACCCGGATCGTCAGCCCATTGCTGACGGAATAGCCCTCAATCACCGGCGGGCGGCTATCGGCCTTGTCTTCCGGCTCCTGCCGATAGCGCGGCGTAATCTGAAAGCCAGATGTTTGCAAATCGCGATCCGCCAATCCCTTGTCCTTAAGAGATTTCAACACCTTGGCCAAAGCCTCGTTATTGTCCTTCAACGCCTGGGCAGCCTCGGCAGCCTCAGTCACGACACCCAATTGCATCAAAGCCATATCCGGCGCCAGACTGACTTCTCCTTCACCCGACACATTGATGACCGCCTCCGGACGCGACGGCTCCTGCGCCATGGCCGGAGCAACAAAAACCAGAGACGCCAACATAAAACCAAACCGCCCCAGGCCAAAAACCGCACCCAAATTCACCATCTCGTCTCCCAAGCTCCGCTTTCTGATAGCTCAACCTCACTCTAAACACCCTATTGCAAAACCATTGCGGCAAACACTTGTCGCACCCAACGTTTTCCGCTAGAGCGTCACCATGGACGTTGGAACCATTGCCAACCCCACCGCCGGCCCCAGCGCCTGCCGGGCCTGTAGCTCAATGGTTAGAGCCGGCGGCTCATAACCGCTTGGTTGGGAGTTCGAGTCTCTCCAGGCCCACCATTTTTTTTTATTGTATGTAGCTCGCCGCGGATGTAGCTCGCCGCGCACTTCCGGAATTTTGACACCAAGAACCGGAAAAATGAAATTTTCAAAAACCTCGATCGAAAGCGCTTTTTAAGGCGTCTCTAGGAAACTACTGATTCAGCAGCGAACGGAGAGTTTAAGCCGGCTCTTTTTTGGTAACCGCGCTTGGATTGAAATGTACGACCACGTTTTCGTCCGTCTTCGTACCGGGGAACGTGAAACGAAACTCTGGAGCATTCGGATCCGGGCGTTTTATCTTTACTGGCTTACGATTCTTCTCCGGCTCAAAAAATTCCCGAGATACGTGACCAAGAGACGGCAAAGTTGGTCGCTTTCCCTTGAACCATTCGATGATGGTAACAATCTGCAGCCGAGGCAAATGCCCATGTGCGGTATCAACGAAGCCAAACGAAGCAGCCTCGGCATTCATTTCTCGTGTAGCCTCGTTAAGGCAAATGAATAGGCCCATCTCAGCCTTTTCACGATCAACAACTGCTTTGAATTCCCTAACATCCTTTGCGCCGACGTGCTGCCCGCCCTTTACTGAGGTCAGAACTCTTCCCCAGCCTCTAGGTCCGTTCATGAAGTACATTTGACCATCAATTCCGCGATCTGGCCCCTTCTTGACTTCCTTGAGCGCCTGCACACCAACCAGATAATTCGCCCACCATTGAAATTGAAATTTGTCTTTTAGTGCTAGACGTTGAGCACTTTCGAAATCCCTAGGTATTCCTCCCACGCTAAACTTTGCGTTTGGTGATTGCTCCAAAATCCGTTCCTCAATCACCTTGATCGCATGGAACGCAACATCAATTCCAATCCATTCTCGATCCAATACCTGAGCGGCCGCAACCGTGGTTCCACAGCCGCAAAATGGATCGAGAACAACGTCTCCCGGATCAGTTGATGCTCCAACAATACGCTTCAGCAGAGAGATTGGCTTTTGAGTTGGATATCCTAACGACTCACGACCTGAAGCAGGCTTAATATCAGACCATTCATTTTGCAAAGCGACACCCGGCATTTCATCTAGATAGCGCTTTTGGGCAGGAACGGCCCCTTCCTTCAATTGCACGACTCTGCCGTCTTCTATTAATTTTTCCATTTTTTCTTTGCTGAAGCGCCAATAGCGGCCCACTCCCATAACCTCATAGAACGGGTTGCCCTTTGCAGCACCACCAGGACCCGTGAGGTCACTCAGCCTAAATAGCCGCCCCGTTTCGGGCTCTCGGTATTTGTAGAAATCCTTGACGTATTTTTCGTCGTATGGCGTGTACTGGGTATTCCACTTCCACACGTTGCTTTTTGTATAGAATAGGATCACGTCGCGAACATTACCAAATTGCTTTCGACCTTGCTTCGCATCGTTATGGGCTGATTGGCGACGCCAACTAATTTCGTTTCGGAAATTTTTTGGCCCAAATGCCGCATCCAATATTATCTTTAGATAATGTGAAGCTGTAGGATCACAATGAAGATAGATTGATCCGGTGGGCTTGAGTACGCGCCGCAGCTCGGAAATGCGCTGCGCCATCATAACCAAGTAAGCCATCATATCGCTTTCAACTAGCGCCGTATGCAAGGCGTGGATGATCGTGGCAATAGAACCGCCTGAATGCATGATTTCATCGAGCGCCCATTGCGCTTCGTTACCCCAGGTCCAGGTGTCTCGAAAAGCTTCAACTTGCGCGCTTGCAGCATCATCGGTCGGCGTCTTGAACAAGACATTGTAGTTGGCACTGCTGTTAAATGGCGGATCAAGATAAACAAGATCTACACTTTCCGTGGCGATTTCTTCCCGAAGAATCGTCAGATTATCCCCAAACCAAAGTTGATTCATTTGTCCGCCCCATTTACCTCAACAAAGAGTGCACGATTACAGTTAATGAAATTCTAAAGTTGCAGATCGAGAGCTATGCACCGTTACTCCGATTTGAAAATCAACTCCCGCGCCTCAGTCCCCTTCCCACCTGCCACCGAGTAAGACAACTCCGCACCCTCAACCTGAAACCCCGCGAAGATCTCACGAATCTCCGGCCGATCATTTATGGACAGTATGAAGCCGCCTTGAAGGCCCTTCAAACGGTCTGCAAGAACCTCGAACTGATCCCGGCCAAACAGCGCTTTGCCGTAATCATCCTCGCAGCCGTAATAAGGCGGATCGAGATAGAACAGCACGCCGGGCCGGTCATAACGGTTGATGAAGGCCAACCAGTCCAGGTTCTCGATGACGACACCAGAGAGGCGCTCGTGGACATCTTCCAGGAGTGGAGCCAGCCGGGTTAGATTGAACCGGGCGCTGCCCTCGTGCTGGACGCCGAAGGTCTGGCCCGAGACCTTGCCACCAAAGGCGAGCTTCTGGAGATAGATGAACCGGGCGGCCCGCTCGAGATCGGTCAGCGTTGCCGGATCGCATGCCTTCAGCCGCTCGAACTCACGACGACTGGTGATCTGGAATTTGAGCGTATCCATGAACTGCGGATAGTGCCGTTGAAGAATGCGGAAGAGGTTCACGACCTCGCCACTGCGGTCGTTGATTACCTCGGTCCTGGGCGCATTCCGCGCCGAAAGAACACACCACCCATGCCGACAAATGGCTCGGCATAGGTCTGGTGTGGTATTGCCTCGATCATCTTGACCAGGCGCGGTGCCAGGCTGCACTTGCCGCCGATCCAGGCGGCCGGCGGCTGAGTATTGGGGACGGGCCGGAAGGCTTCATGATTCACCATTTCAAAAATCTCACGACTCAGTCACACAGTCCCCGCCCTGCAGGGTACGGGTGCGACAGTTATCGTTTTCTGCTGTCGGACGGGTTTGGACGCCAATCTTAGGCCCGTCGTTGGGGTGCGTTGCAACACCCCGGCCACCCGGCTGCTACCTTCCAAGGCCCCAGCCGGATCGCGTTTTAGGACGCTTCCGAATGGTCCTCGGACGAAGGCATTGGAGTGAAAACCTCGGCTGGCACCAAGTCCGGCGCTTCACCCCTGACATAATCAGGATCTTGCGGAGCCAGCCGCCGCAATGCTTCTGCCAACCGGTTCGACAAGCTATCGACGGCACCCGCATATTGATCGGCCTGCTGTTCCAGCATCTTGTTGCGCTCACGCAGCGCCGTTTCGAGAATGCTCATGGCTCAAGCCTCCCCGCTTTGGGCATCGGGCCAGGAGAAGGCTGGAAGCTCGGTCAGGAAATCCGCGACTGTCGGGATCGGCCGCTGTTTGGCGATCACCTTCTCCAGCTCTGCCAAGGAATAGACCCAGACATCGGACCGCCAGTCTTTAAGCGCTGCGGCCTCGGCCGCGAAGGTCGCGTGCTTGTCGCCCACGTAGGTGACGGCGGTGGTCAGGCTGTCATAGCCGCGCTCGCGCGCCTTGGCGTTCATAAACTGCTGGATGGCCAGCTGATAGCGAGCCTTCAGCGTCTCGTCGGAGATCGGCACATTGACCCAGCCGTCCACCGTGCTGGCAACGAAGTCCGGGATGGCAGGCAGTTCGGTGACGGCAGAGAGATAGGCCCGCTCGTCGCTCAGCAGTTGGTCCTGGATGGCCTGTTGTTCTTCAGAGGTCAGGCCATTAGTCATGTGAGCCGCGACCCCATACCAAAACGTGCGGGCATTGAGGATCTGCTGGCGACCAAGCCACCAGGCGGCCATGGCTGCCCATCGGCTGGAGCGGTTGGCAGTTACTTCCACGATGACGCCATCCACCATGGCCTCATACATGCTGCTGATATTGTACATGTTGGTTGTCCTTTCGTTACCAGTCGAGTTCGCGGAACACGCAGTATTTGATCACCATGCTGGCGCTGTAATTGTTCTTGAAGGTGAGGGTTTTGTTGGAGAGCGTGAGGCGCGCGTAATACCAATTGCCCGGCACCTGATTGAGGTTGTTGCGCAGCACGATGAACGGGTAATAGGTATAGGTGCCGGTCAGCGTGACGGTGACTGTCGCACCCGATCCGACAGTGACCAGCCCTTGCTCAAAGGGTACGAGGCCGGAAAGCGTCTCATAGAACGCGAGCTGCGTGGGGTCGGTGACGGTGGTGACATCATAGCCCGCTTTCGACACCCGGATCTGATAGCTGTTGCCGTTCTGGCCGATGAAGATCCTGTTGGTCATCACGCAGCCCTGTTCTTGAAAATCATATAGCAGAACTGAAATCTGTTGGTGTCCTTCGACGTGTCGAGGATCACCACCTTCGCCCGCAGCGTGGTGTTGTTGAGCAACCAAGCACCGGTGTAGCGCAGGATTGAGCTTTGACCGTCGCTGGCGCTTTTGGCATTGACCATCGAGCTGCCAAGGTCGTTCTGCCCCCACATGGTGGGGTAAAAGCAACTGCCGACCGGCAGATCGGAAAGTCCGCTCAGGCGATTGTAGAAGGACGCATGGAAGATCGGCGTGTAGCCGAGATCCGGGAAACTGATCTCGGAATAGTAGATCGTCGCTGTCAGCGTCGATGAATTGTAATAGATGTTCTGCATATTGACGCTGCCCTTGACGTGCAGGTCCAGCGTCTCAAATCGCGTATCCATCAATCTGCTTTTCGTTGGTGCATAGACATCATCGCCCGGCTGGCTGATGAAGATGCCGACTTCGCCGTTCAGGCTGCCAATATGAATTCTGTTGGTCATTGGGAGATCGCAAATACGATGTATCGGATAATGCCAGGCCAACGTGCGTATACGCCGTTGACAGCAGGGCCGCGAAATATCGTGATGATGCCGTCTTCTATGGTGGCTGGTACGCCGCCCCTGCCACCAAGGTTCCCACCCAAAGGTGCCGTGCATCGGATCTCGCCAATGCCTTGCGATTGGAAGCTATTGGAACGAGGCGTGTACTCGTGAAAAACATACGCGGCAGGGGCATAACCCACGGTCGGGAATGTGATCGTTAGTGAGGTATTTGTAGCCGTGACGTACTGATCGCCGTCAGCACTACTATACCTTGGCGCGGGATCGGTGATCTGCCCCCGCGCGATGATCAGGCCGGTAAAGCCCCAATTGCTGTCAAAGACCTTGTTTTGATCGGCGACGGAAAGATCGGCAGCGTCATAGCCTTCCTTGGTGACGATCATCCGACCCGGTGTGATGGACAGTCTGTTGCTCATGGAAATCTCCAGTCCGTTTAGTCGGTGATCAGGATCGTGCCTGCGTTGAGGGAAATGATCATCTTGCCGTTCGAGCTGCGGATCTCACCGGCTGTCACGGTGCCAAGGTTTGCGGTGATGGCGGAGAGGCTGTTGACCGAGAGCTGGTTGGCGGTGATCGCGCCGTCGACGATCAGTTCGGCGGCGTTACGTTTGTTGACGACGAAGCCGCCGACATAGACGTCCCCGGTTGTTGTAGTCCGCATGACATAAGCCGTCATCCGGGCCAGCCGGGCGTTTGCGGGCGATGTGACATTGACGGTCGCCGTGCGAAACCCTGGCCCCACATCCCCGGCGAGGTAGTCGATAAAGGAGATGAGGTTTCCGGCTGCGTCGTACCAAATGATCCGCAACAGCGGAGACTGATTGGCGATGCCAAGAGCTGTTCCCGTCACCCGGTATTGCGTGCTGCCTTGCACGGGGAAAAGCTTCCCCGCCAATTCGGCGCTATAGCCGGTCGCACCTGCAACATAGGGGTATCTGGCCTGTGAGCGGGACGCCATTCCGCCAACATATGGGTCCGTCCAAGGATACCAGCCAGCGCCCGACCAGGAGTTTCCGAAGTCCTGCATTTGATTGTCCGGCACCAGATTGGAAAAATCGGTCAGCACCAGCTGTTTGGCTGTCACGGAGTTGGCCGCAAGCTTGTCTGTACCGATGGTGTCGGCTGCAATGTTCGTCCCGGTGATCGTCAATGCAGCAATGCTGGTGCCAACGACAGCACCGGCTGCAATGGCAGGGGTGGTGATCGCACCCGCCGAGATCTTGGAGGCAACGACGGAATTGACCGCCAGGCTATCAGCCGTCACCGATCCCGCAACAATATTGCCATTCTGGATCAGAGTGACGCCGGCCGCAGACCACGGCGTCGGTTCGCTCTGATTGGCGGTCGCCTCCCCGAAGAACGGCTTGTGGATCCAGAGATAGCTATCGTTCTGCCCGTTGACCGTTCCCTTGTGACGGAAGAAAATCCAGGCATAGACCGAGCCAGCCGGTGCCTGGGCTTTGAACCAGGCGCGCTGATAACTGGACAGCTGTTTGCCCGGATCGATGTTCTGGTTTGCGGGAAACACGCCAGCATTGGCAAAGGCCAGGACATTGCCTGCCGCATTGGCAAAGGCAATGTAAGGCTGGATGCCGTTGCAGCGATGACCAAGGTAATAGGTCGATAGCTCGTACCATTTGCCGCCCTCCACAGAGATATAGTCGTAGTTGGAGCCGTCCTTTTTGTAGGTGGCGCCGATCTCAAGCCCTTGCGTTCCATTGACCTGCCGGATTTCCAGGGCGCCGGGTACAGGAGCAAAGGTGTCGGTCCGAAGGGTCATGGTCCAATTGCCGAGATCGGCGTTGGCATATTCCACACCCCAGCCGGTCATGCCGGCCGAGAAGTCGGAGTTCTTGATGAAGTTCGCGCCCTGCCCGACCGCCAGCAGAGTGGTGGTGATGGCGCCAGCCGCGACCTTTGCTGTCGTCACTGCACCGGCAACCAGCTGGTCGGTATTGACAGCGCCCGTTGCGATCTTGCCGGCAATGACCGAATTGGCTGCCAGCTTATCCGTGGTCACGGAGCCTGCCGACAGCATGTTGGCAAGGATCGTGCCGTCAATGATCAGCTCGGCGGCATTGCGCTTCTGCACGATAAAGCCACCGACATAGACATCGCTGTTGGTGGTCGTTCGCCAAACATAGGCAGCCATCACCGCCTGCGTCGCACCAGTCGGAGCCGTCAGATTGACCGTTGCCGTGACCGGCCCGGCCCCGCGATCCCCGACGAGGAAGTCGATGTAGTTAATCAGGGCGCCGGTTCGATCCAGCCATTTTATCCGCAAGAGCGGCGATTGATTGCCGTTCGAATAGGCTGATCCGGTCACACGGTATTGCGCACCCGCTTGGACCGGAAACGCCTTGCCGAGCAGCTCGTTGCCGTAGCCGGTCATTCCTGCCACATAGGCGAACTTCATCTGCGACCGGGAAGCCATGCCGCCAAGATACGGGTCCGTCCAGGACGACCAGCCCGACCCGACCCAAGAGCTGCCGGGGTTCTGCATCTGGTTATCAGGTACAAGATTGGTAAAATCGGTCAGCACCAGCTGTTTGGCGGTGACGGAGTTCGCAGCCAGGTTATTCGCACCGATGGTGTCGGCGGCAAGCTTGGTCCCGGTGATAATGCCATCAGCGATCTTGGAGGCGACAATGGCCAGATCCGCGATCTGCGAGCCGATCAACTGCCCGGTCAGTTCAGCCGTCGCCACCGTCTTGACATAGGCAGCACCATTCCAGCGATAAGCCTCGCCATTAAACGTGACATAGGCAGACACACGACTGGTCGGCAGCGCGGTGACAACGCGCACTGGCTCAATGCTGGCGGCAAACTTGGTCGCGTCAACCGCCTGGGCCGCAAGCTTTGCACCCGTCACCGCCGCATCGGCAAGCTTGTCGGCGATGACAGACTTAGCCGCCAGGATCTCTTGCGTCACCGCCTCGACCTGGAGCTTGGACGTGCCGACCGCCGCATCCGCGAGCTTCAGATTGGTGACAGCCTCGTCCATGATCTTGGACGCCGTCACCGCCGCATCGGCGATCTTCGACGACACAATCGAACCGTCGAGAACGTCAGTCGATTCCGACAGGTTCAGCGTGGTCACCGCGATCCACGCGGATGCCTCCGTTTGACGGGCGCTGACCGGCACCAATTTGCCCTGCACCTCATATTCCGTCAGCGCCAGGCACCAACTCCCCGAAAGCGTCCAACTGGCGGGCGCGCCATAGGGATTGGCATCGCTATCCAGGACGATCACACCGGTTGCCTTGACGCGGACCTTGACCCAGACACGGGCAACGTCATCCAGGTCACTTGCACAGGAGATTACAATGGCGGGACGGCGCTGCTGGCTGGCGCTATCGGTGACCGAACCCGCCGAAACCTGGAAGCCGGTCATCGCTTGCACCGGAGCCGCGACCGGCCCTGTCCAGCCGATCACCGGTGCCACGATGGTCTCCGGAGGATCGTAATCGGACGGATCGATCTCCGTCAGCGCCACCTGCCGCAACATGCCGGACTGACCGGTATTTCCCGTCACCAGAAACTTCTTGTTCGAATAGGCATTGCGCACCGAGGTCCAGGCGACAACGTCATTCGGCTCCAGGGCCGCTGCCAAAGGTGGCAAGGTGACGACATGGGTTCGAAACCGGCGCTGCTCCTTCACCATGGTTTCGATCAGCGATTGCACCTGCGCCGAATAGGGAACGGCGGCAAAGGAAACGGAAACCGGCAGCGAACGATTGCCGTCTTCGGCTTCCAGCGTCAGGTTCCGGTTCTCCGGGGCATCTTTCGTCGCCCATTTTTCCGCTGGCTCCGGATAGGTGCCGGTCACGCGGTTATGGGTCGATTTCAGGGACGGGAACGGCTCGAAATCCTGATCCTTGGTGATGACGATGCCGTCATCGTCAAAGGAATAAACGGCAGAGCCAGGCGCGCCGACCAGCGGCTTGATGAAACCGCCGACCTCGGCAAAGCGCCCGGCGCAGGCAATTCGCAGATCCTCAAGCACGTCCAGCGGCTCGGTATCGAGCGTGACTTCCAGGCCGCAACGGAACTGCGGCGCATCATTGATGGTCCGGTCGCATTCATTGGCGGCGGCAAACCATGATGCATTCGGCAGGCGGTGCGCGGAAACATTCTGGCCGCCGTAAAACCAGTCGCCACCGTAGTAGATACCACGGGCGATGTTATAGGCGGCGGTGATCGGATTGAGCGTGGCTTCATAGGTCGCGGGATCATTCCAGCGATGCGCACCGCTGCCGCCATTGGTGCTGTCCTTGCGCGGATCGTAGAACGGCGTCGGTTTCGGCTCATAGATACCGGTTGGCATCCCGGAAAACAGATCGGAATTATAGCGGGCCGTCAGAATGATATATTGGGTGCCACGCCCGATGCGGTCCGATCCATAAGGCCGATCGGCATTGCCGCCAAACTTCGCCACCAGGAAGCTGTCGGCTGCGGTCTGGGTGCCGTCGTAATATTTGATCCAGAGGTAATCCTTGCCGCTTTTGCGAAACTCGGTGACAGGATAACCACGCCCATCCGCATGCGGCTTTGACCAGTCGACCGTGCATTTCTTGTCATCGATCCAGATGCTGTTCAGCCCCTGAGAGCCGGCATAGGACGGCAGGTTGGCAAGCTCGATGACGTCGGTCAGATAAGCATTGGGCGTGCTGCCGTCGCTGCCCCAGGTGCCGATATATTTGCGCCGGCCACCGACGGCCCGCGAGCCGATGATAAAGCTCATCGGCTGGTCTTCGCCCATCTTGATTTCCAGCACCTGGCCGGAAGCCGCCGTCTTGGTTTTGCCGGTCAGAGCCTTTTGCAGCAGGGAAAAGCCAAAGCCGACCGCAACGCGCGCGACGACACTGCCAATGCCGGTCGCAAAAAACGAGCCAATAGCGGCAACCGCACCAGCCACCGGTCCGGCATGAGCCGCATCGGCCGAGAGCAACAGGTAAAGCAGGATGGAGAGGGCTTTGAACGCCATTTAACCCACCCTGAAGGCCATGGTGGCATGCAGCAGGCTGACGGTCCCCAGGCCCTGCGGTCGCAACACAAAGATCCGCTCACCGTTCACCACGCCGAGTGCATGACCGATCGGGCCGTCGTAAGCGATCGCGGCGATATCACCGATTTGCGCCTGGCTGGGATGGATTTCCGGCAACAGGGATGCGACCAGCGCACCAAGCGTCTCGAACCCGGCCGCGCGAATAATGGCGGCAGCGCTCTCCTCGTCAAGGTAGGGGTTGGCGATCATGCCAGCCGCCAGATCGACGCCGGTCAGCGCCTGGACGAGCCGGCCGGCAAGGCCTGGTCCGCAATCATGCACATACCATTCGAAAGGTCGGGCTTTGATCTCATCGATCGCTATCTCGAACCGCGACCGCCAGTCTTTCAAGCGCACGAGCGTCTGCATCAGCGCGACCTCGCGGGATCGCTGAACGGCAGGAAAAGGCGGTCTTTTGGGCTCTGGTTCATGCCGAGCAAAGTGGCTCAAGGCAGCCCGTCAAAACAGCCGCAAGGGCTTGTGGGGCGGCGTTGGCGGGCTTTCAAACCCGCCTCAAACACCCTTCGAAGACATAGCACACAATGGCGAGGGAGCAAGATTGCCGGTTACGCCGATCAGGTGGATTTCTGGCCCCAGGCGATCTTCCAGGTGGCAATGACGGCCGTGTCCTTGCCCCATTGATCATTGCTGCGGGCCTTCTGCCCCTCATAAGAGCTTTTTACGGGGTTGGAGCGGGTGAGCATCGACATGACGTCCGAGACAGCCTTGATCGAAGCGGATCCCGTGCCGCCTGTGCGCGGCGTCTTGATCGGTGCGCCGTCGATCTCGCCCATGAAGATGATTGACCCCGGGGCAATCTGCTCTCCGGTTTTCGGGTCGATCAGCAGCTCGTGGATTTCGACCTTGCCGAGCCGCAGATCATATTCGCGCACGAGCTGACGGGCAGCATCGGCAATCTGGGAAATGTCGATGGTGATCGTCTGAACGGTAAAGTCGGAGGTCTGCGGAATATCGCTGACCTTCAACAAATTGCCAGCGGCGATATAGGAACGGCTAACCAGCGATCCGTCCAGGCCGCTGAAGACCGTGAGGCTGAGATCCTCGTCGCCAGACCAGAAACCGCGTCCTACGGTATGGCCGGTTGATCTTTCCTTGGCGGTGAACCAGGCAAGCGTTCTCGGGGCAAAGCTGCCGATCGGTGCGCGCTCCAGCGCGGCCAACGTGGCGCTATCAATGTCTCGCATCAGACCCTCCGCTTTTGAATGACTTTGAAACCCGCTCCCGACGTGACCGTCCTTTTGGCTTCGCCGGGATTATGGCTTTCGGGAACGATGACCACCGGACAGGCCGGGCGGATCAATATGACCGCCATGCCGCTCGCAACGGCCAAAGGCAGGCGCGGGAAAATCGGCGCATCGAGATTGCCATTCGCATCAGCCGTTGCTGGACGCGATACCTCGGCAAAAGCAATCTGGTCGCCGTAGGTGATTTGCAGCTTATCGCCCGGCGACAGCTGATAGCCTGCCGGAAACCCGGTCATCCTCGCTGTCACGCGGTCAGTGCCGATTTCCCGAACGGTAATGTTGCGGCCCGCAATCGCTGTGCCGTTGGGATCGAGCAGCGGATATTGACGGATCAGGTCGCAAACCAGGAAGGCAGTGCGAACACCATCCAGGCTGCGGATTACGGCGGCAACTTGTGTCAGTTGATCGTTTCGGGATGTGGCGAGTGTAACCTCGGCTGTCCAAAGCGGCGCGGCAAGCTCTGCCTGCCAGACATCGCCAGAACCGAGGCTGTCGAATTCGTCATTGCGCTGGATGCTCCAGGTCACCGACGAGATTGGTAACAGGTCAAAGACCTCGGATAGGGCAAGAGCCGCCATTATCGCCACCTTGGATGCGCGCTGATCGTCTGCATGCGGTCCGGCATCGCCCGGTCATATTCATCGAGCGCCTGCTGCATTCCGGCATAGGCTTCGGCCCGCATCTCGTCCTTCCCATAGGCTCCGGCCATGTTGAGGGTGATGGTGGCACTGCGGGGCGCCGATGCTCCTGCCCCCGGCTGGTCATTGCCGTTGGCGGCAGACCAGAGCCGCTTTGGCGTCGGATAGCTGTCTACCATGCCGCCATCGGCATAACCGCGTTTTCCCAACCGCATGGCTTCAACCGTGTGCGGGCCGCCAGCACGGGCAATATCAGACTGGCTCCAGACGATCTCGCCCTTATGGACCACGCCGGCCGGTTCATAGACGCCACCAGCGCCGGTATAGCCACCGCCCGAATAAAGACCGATACCGCCGCTCAGGATCGCCGACTGGAACTGGCTTGATGAGTTAAAGACCGACTGGCCGTAAGAGGTCAGGCCGCCAAGCAAGGAGGCAAGTCCGCCATTGCCCGATGCCTGCGCCTGGGCCAGCACCTGGCCGAACTTGCCCATGCCGGAGCCGAGGCCGTCGAGGCCTTTGGCGGCAACGCCGGTTGCGCTGTTCAAGCCGCCAAGTCCGGAAGCCGCGCTATTGGTGGAACCTGTGACATTACCCAGGGCCGAGTTGAATTTATCGACATAGGCGGTGCTGGTGGTCCCCAAAACATCGGTGGCATTGCCGGCGCTGGCCATCGGCTTTCCGGAAAACCAGACAGAGGCAGCGTCCTGGGCATTGCCGTATTTAGAAACCGACGCGCCAAAATACTTGTTAAAGACCGCGTCCTGCGCCTGCGAGTTGCCCAGATATTCGTTCGGCGTCATCGACGTGCCAAGCGCTGACTTGGTCCAGGAGGGAATATTAGACCCCATCACCTGATACGCACCGTAAGCACGATCACCAGAGGCCGTCACCGGACCAAGCGCCGAGTAATTGCCGCCGCTTTCAATCGAGCTGATGGCTTTGCGATACGCCGACAAGTCCATAACGTTCGAATTGCTGTTGGCGGCCGATTGCGAACCGCCAAGCAAATTGCTCAATCCGCCAGATAGCCCGCCATTCAGCATGACGGTTCCCGCCGTCACCTGCATCGAGCCGACCGATTGTCCCAACGCCTTGCTGGCAATCGACGCCGTATCCGATCCACTGCCAAACAGCCGTGACAGGATCCCGCTGATCCCGCCGACATCGCTCAAGGTGCCGGAACTCGTACCGAGCAATGCGTTCTTCAACGGGTTCTTGATCGCCAATTCCAGGAAGGTCTTATTGATGTCACTGACGATGCTTTTGGCCGCATCCTTGATATTGCCGGACGACAGGCCATCGACAATGCTGTCGATCGTGTTGCCGGCCGATTGCTGAACCGAATTCCAGGCTTCCGTGGTTTTGGCGAGCTGGGTATTCCAGGCGGCGGTTTCGCGGGCGACGCGGCGGATATCATCAGCCCGCTTCGATGTCGGGTCTGTGCCTAACTCGCGGATTTTAACCTCGGCATCATATTGCCCCAGCAAGGCAGACTGATCGGAGGTAGGCCGCGTTGCAATCGAAGTCTGGTAGCGCAGCCGATCCACCGTGGCGGTCTGGCTTTGGAGATAGGATGCCGCACTGGCATCGCGCTGCGAGGCGGCAAGACCCTCATAACCGACTCGTAACTGATTGATGGTGTCGAGCAGCTTGGTCTTTGCCTCCCCTTCAGCCAGAGCCGCCGCCGCGATCAGCGGGCGCAGTTGCAATTCCGTTTCGAGATGGGTCTGTGCCTGCTCGCTGGTCAGCGTGCCAGCCGCAACCTGGGCATTGAGTTTTTCCCGGATCGCCGTTTCCGTTTGCATATCCGCCGCCTGCGCCTGCGAGGATGCAATCGTCTCCTGAATAACCCGATTGCGGGCGCGAGCGGCCTCGGCCGAGACCTGCTCGGCGCTCAATTCCTGGTCAGCCATTTGCAGCCGGGTCCGGCGTGCTTCCAGATCGGCACGAACCAAAGGATTGCGCTCGTTCTGGATCTGGATATCCAGCCGGTCCATTTCCGCTGCGCGGGCCTGGCGATTGTTGAGCGCATCGAGCGCCCGCGTCTGCGCCTCGATACCGACGGTCAGCTTGGCACGATCCTCCGGGCTGAGTGACTGGATGGTCAGGCCCGATTGCATGGCCGCAATGCTGTTGGTCAAGCTTTGGCGCTTGGCGGCATCTGCATTGGCAGGCACAGCGTCGGCCGCAGTCAAGGCGGCTTGGCTCTTGCGGATCTCGACGGCCTTGCGCTGGCGTTCAGCCTCGGCCGCCTGTTCACTGGCCTGCTGCGCCAACAAGGCGTCGAGTTCAGCCTGGATTTTATCAGCCCCGCGCGCGCCGCGCCCGGTCGGTCCACCGACAGAGAGCTGGTTTCGAAGCCCGGCAATCCGTTCTGCCAGGGTCTTGATACCTGCTCCCTTATCGATTGCCTTTCCGATCCAATCGAAGGCATTGCTGGAAGCCGTGCTCACCCCTTCCCAAGCCCGACCCAGGGCGGTCGTCGCTTCGGCTGCCGATGCCAGCTGCGGGGGTAGCGCTTTCAGCAACACGGCTTGCGCCTCAGACTGCCGGTTCTGCGCTGCCAGATTGGTCGCCTGCTTGGCCGTGGCCGCATCGATCAGCCCATATTGCTGGTAGAGAACCTGAGCAGCCTTAGCCGGATCGGCAAACAGATCAGCCAGCGCCTGGCCGGCCGAGGCGGCATCCGTGCCGATCGTTGCGGCAAAATCCTTGCTGATCGAAATCAAGCCTTCGAAATTCTCATTGCCGATCCGTCCGGTACGCAAGAAGGCCGCTTCCATCGAGCGCGCCGACTTGACCGAGACGCCAGCGCTGGCCGCTCCGGCTTGGGCCGCCGCTTCCATCTGCGTGGCCGTACCGGCAACGGCGCGGCCCAGGCCATTGGCTGCCGTCGAAACCTCTTTGGTGGATGTGAGATAGCCGTTCCAGGCGCTGGCACCGACCATTGCAGCGGCAGCAAGCCCACCGATTGAAACCGTGAGCGGCGTGATCAACCGCCCTGCCCCAGACGCAATCGTGCCGAGATCCTTAAGCGCCGCATTGACCCCGCCCTGGCCGGCATACATCTGGATAACCTGCGGCCCCTGTTGCATGGCCACCATGGCGAGCGGCATGCCAAGTGCCGCCGATTGTCCAGTGTCGAATACTTGATACATGAGGTTCTGGCGGCGGAACTGGCCCTCCCTGTCGCCATTCATCGCCGCATTGCGGCCCTTGATCGCATTGATCGAAGCAAGCGTCGCTTGCCGATTGCGCGAGATCGCCGCCGTCATTTCGTCGGTGGACAGTACGCCTTGAGCATGAAGGGTGCGGATCTCGGTCAGCGACGCCTTGTACTGATTAACGGTCGCAAACAACGGATTGTATTTGGCCCGCAACTCGTCAAGCGAACGCCCCTGCATTGCCAAGGCGCCGGTCCACTCGCGGACATTCTGATTGGCGGCAGGAGATCCCAAACCGGTCTGTGCGGCAATCATCTGCTGGAGTTTGGTGGTGCTGGCCGAGGCCTCAGTGCCGATACCGGCAATCGCCTGCTTGGTGGCCTGTGCGCCGGCCGGCACCTGGCTGGCATCGAGTGTGACGGTCGCCGCAAGCTTCAAAGGGGTGGCCATCATTCGTCTCCACTGTTGAGGACAGGCAGTGCCGCTTCCTCCATCACCCGCAAATCAACCCAGACCGGGTCGGCATATCTGCCCCTGCGAAACACCACATCGCAGGCGGTATAATCGAAGCCGATCCAGATCATCCCGCCGAGGCCGACACCCACGACACGCCATTGCGTATCGCACGCCAGGAACGCCATCAGGCTGTCCCAATTGCAGGCCGCGACCGGGTCGATGTCCTCGCCGCTCGCCTCATTCACACCAACCACGACGCCGAACTCGGCAAACTCATTCCGGACCTCTTGCGTCATCGGCTGCGGCTTGGTCCGGTCAATCTTGCCTGTGCGATGCCGCGCCCAGCTCAGGGCTAGCTTTTCGAGTTTCCCAGGCGGGCCTTGTCGTTGGAAACGGCTTCCTCATAGGCCCGGTTAAGACCGACGCGGATCCGGTCCAAGCCGAGTGCCATATCCAGATTGTCGGACGAGAACGGCAGCGGCTGATCGTTGGCATCAATCACACCCCGCCAATTGCTGACCATCAGATGAAACATGCTCTGGTCATGTGCCTCGATCTGCTTGCGGATCTCCTCCGCCTTTGCCGATGCGGCCTTGTAATCGGCTGCGAACGCTTCGGCGGTCGGCAGCTGCTTGACCAGCTCGGCCCGTTTGTCGTCATAGGGCTTCAGTTCGTCCTTGCCCCGGATTACCAGTTCGACGTCGAACGTGCTTTCCTTCAGCGTGCCAGGATGGTCATTGTCCGGTTCCAGCACGGAAACCGGCCACCAGGCAGTCAGGGTTGGAACGAGTTTGAACATGCTTCAAAGCCTCTTTGAAACGCCCGTGGGGCTTACTTGACGGTGATGGTGAATTCGTCGTTGCCAATGGTCGGCAGGACCATCAGCGGCATCTTGTTGTTGAGGATCTTCTGGTTTTCCTCGTAGGTCGTGCGGCCGATCTGCACACGGGCGGCATCGAACTGGACAATGTTGCCGGCGACCGTGCCGTGCTGGGCGGCCATCACGCCGGTCTCGTGCGCCTGGGCTTTGGCAAACCAGTTGATGGTCGCAAGCGTCGTCGCCGACATCGTGGCTTCACCCGTCATCTGCCGATCGGTAAATTCGACGCTCTCAGCGTTGATCAGCAGGCGTGTTTGAATGTCACCGCCCAGATCGAACGAAAACGCCTCGCAGGCGCCGGCATAGCCGAGCAGGGAAAATGTCGTATTGGCTTTGGAGACCGGGACCGGTTTGATGAACTTGGTCAGGTCAATGACTGGATTGGCAGCATCGGTGATCGTGCCGAGCAAGCCAGTCAGCGTGTAGCTGTAACGGGCAATCTGGCTCGGCTGCATAGTCAGCTTCCAGGTGCCGCGCGCGCCAAGCAGGACATGCTTGGTGCCATCTTGCACGAAATAGATCGAGGCGGATTCGAACCCGTTGGAGATCGGCGTATATTTGACGTCCGCTCCCGCCGTGATCACCTCGGCCATGCCGCAGGCACGCATTGGCACGCCCCAGGCCGGAGCAGTCCCGGCCGCTCCGGAGCCGGCAACCTCGACATCGAAGCCGACCCGCGCATAGTTGCCGGTCAGGATCACGCCCTGGTGGCCCATATAGGGAAGGATCAGATCGCGGCTGACATCGGTTCCCAACAGCGGCTCAAAATTGAAATTGCTGGCCTGGATGGCATTGGCGGCCCCGGTCGGTGCGGAATCGGTGCCATAGGCGCCTTCGATCTTGACCAGCAGGGCCTTGTTGCGTGCGTATTTCGTCATGGCTCAGGCCTTTCCCTTCTTGCCGCTGGTCTCGTCCGTGTTGTCTTGGGTTTCGGTTCTTGGCTCGGCGGCAGGCATTTCCTGATCGATGGAGGCTGGCGCGTCGGCGTCGATCAGGGTCAGGCTGCCGTCCGGATTGCGGCGATAGCTGCCGCCCGTCTGCGGGTTCGTCATGATGCCTCCAGGGTTCTGGTGGTTTTCCAGGTCTGGGCAAAGATCGTCGTGCCTTTGCCAAATGCGCTGGCCTGACTGGAGACCAGCTCGAACAAGTCCTCGTGCTCATCCCACGCCCAGCCGGCGAGCGCAGTTTCGATCTCCTGTCGGATTTGCTCGAATTCCGTCATCCGGCCGCCGCCCTTGGCGTCGTCATATCGCCGGATGAAAAACGCGACGATGATCCAGACATCGACCGACTGGCGAAACCCGCCCGTCGCAAACTGGTTCGGGTTTCCTGCTTCTCGAAACGGCAAAACAAAGACTGTGCGATTGGGCGGCAAGACGCCATTGGAAAGGGCTTCCAGATCCTCGGCCGGTCGAATGTCGGTGATCGAGGTCTTGGCCTTCAGCCGCACGATGATTTCGCCGATCATAGAAAGCCTCCGAAATCCTTCGTCGGCCTCACAAGGATGACGCGGCCGGCACCATCGACCGGCTGGCTTCCGGCCTCATCGACCGGGAGATTGATGACCGAACGCGCCACGTCCCTGAGGCCATCCATCGCCGCTTTCCAATCGCGCACGACATGATCCGGCGCGCCGTTGATATGCAGGTGGTAGCGTGCGATCGACACCGCCCATGTCTTGATGAGATTCGGCACGGCGGGCAACGGCAGGCGATAGCGAACGCTGACATAGCCGTCGATCTCGCTGCCTGCCGTTGCGAGCGCCGCCGCGATCACATCTGGATCTGCAACACCGTCGCGGTCGCGATCGGCAACCTGAAGGATCTCGTCCTCCCCGGCCCGCTCAACGATATCAGACAGCGTTGCATAGATGGTCATTCGGCGTTCTCGGTCGGCTTTGCATGAGCGTCCTCGTCCGGGTTGCCGACCGCACCATTATCGCGGAGTTGCTCAAGCACAGTCGCGTCGACGGAGACCGTCTTGCCCGGCATGCACTTGATGCCGTCGATGCGCGCCGGCTTGATCAGCACGACTTCGGTTTTCGGTTCGGCCGAGCCGGTCGCTTCAGTATTCTTCGTAGCCATGATGGTCTCCTGAGGGTGTTTGCCAAAACGACGACGCCTGGCGATGCTTGAGAAAAGAACCTCCAGCGGCACGGATACCGCTGGACGCCGTCATCACATCGAGGACCGTCAGATAACGCCTTCGAATAGGTAGCCGAGCTGCCTGGAAGAGATGACTTCCTTGACGCTTTCGCCGGAGCGGACGCGCACCGAACCCTTCAGACCGATCTTCGGCTCGTCGATCGAACCGGCGATGCGGTCGCCATGCTGGGCGGTCCAGCCGAATGTCGGCGTTGCGTCGATGGAGCTGGCGAGCGGTGCCTTATGGATCAACAGCGCCTTATCGCCCCAGGCCCGTTGGCGGGTCACGGGTTGGCCCTTCTTTGCCCGGTTGATCCAGCCTTCGCCGATGATGATGTCATCCAGCTCCAACAGATCCGCGACCGCTTCCTTTCGCGCCATGCCCTTGTCAGATCCGGAGATGTTCAGGGCCTTGAGCACGTTCGCGTTGGTGCGCAGCGCCGTCCATTCGACCCGGCCGATAACCAAGTTGTTCGGGCGAATGATCATGTTGTCGGCGGCCTGGGAAAACTGTGCGATCGGATCGCTGGCGGCATTGGACCATTTATCCGTTCCAGTCAGGGTTTCCTTGTTTGCCGCGTCATAGGTCGCACTGTTGAAGACCTTGCTGGCGACACGGACCTCCCGGTCGAGCAGCACGAGGTCGATCAGCTTTTGCGCCGAGAAGGCACGCGGATCATAGCCGGCCGGTGCATTGTTGATGTCATCGAGCGGGATCACGTCATCCAGACCGTAGTCTTCGGTCTTGTCCTCGACCTCTTCAGCCTGGAACTCAACCTCGTTCGGCGAGGATTTGCGGCCGACCTTCGTGTCAGGCACGGTGATGAACTGGCCGAAGTCGAACTGCCACCAGGTGAACTTCTTCTTGGGAAGGTTTGGCGTCAGGCGCGGCAAGACCTGATCGGCGATCAGCGTGTTATTCTTGTAGGCGATGATAATGCCGGTCAGGACCGGATCAATAGGGAACGGCGTGCCGCTCATAGGGGCTCTCCTTGGGCTTTAGGGCGATCAGCCCTGGATCCGGTTCGGGGTAACGAGGACGCGGGCGATGTCGCCCAGGACGGCACTGACCGTGAGAATGCCTCCGGTTCGGGCATTGACGCCGGCAGCGGGTGCGGCCGCAACGGCCTTGCCGTTGGCGTCGGCTGTGAAAAACGCACCGAACGTGATTGTGCCGCCGACCTGGATTTCGGTTTCACCAAGCAGGACCACGTCGATCCGCTCACCGATGACGGCTCCACCCGGGTAATCGGTCACGCCGATGATGTTGTCTGTGGATGCCGTCGCCAGGGCCACTTCGCCATCATTGGCTCCAGCCTTGACCTGCACTTGATGACCGATCGCCGTTGAGGCGATGAAGGACTTGATAAGCTTGTTCATGGTTGACCCTTTCCGGCCTCAGCGCTTGGTGAGACGCATGGCGGCTTCTGCGGCCGACAAGTGTTCGCCACGCTCCTTTGCCGCCGCGATTTCGACATTGATGGCGTCCTTGACGTGAAGCGGATCGGAGAAGTCCGGGCCGTCGCCGGTGGCCAGTTCACCAGTTGCGACCGGCAAAGGCAGCTTGCTCAACAGATCCCGCAGGCCCTGGCGCGGAGAAATCGACTTTTCCGTTCCGCCGTCGGAAAACGAAATCGTGCCATCGCTCAGGTCAGCAAACAGTGCCGTGGCCAGCGACTTGAGGCCAACCGGCAGTCTTCCGGCGGCAGACAGCTGCTCAACGAAGGCGGCATCTTCCACCGCGCGCGTTTTGCGCCGTTCTTCGACATCCGTCTTTACCTTTTCGGCAAAGTCCGCCTCCTGTTTGGCCAGCGCCTCTTCGCGCGCCTTCAGGGCGGCTTCCTGTTCCTTGTCCATGTCGTCCTCTTTTTTGGCTGAGTAGTTGGTGGCGTCAGGCGCAGGCGCGATATCATCCGCAATGCGCAATGGGTCGGCCGTCTCGGTGATGGAATCGATCTGCAAGGACTGGATCAGACCATCGGCAAAATCGGCGCCCTTTTCGGCGACGATGAAATCCCGCATGCCTCGAATGGCCTTCAAGACCATGTCGAAGCCTGAAGTTGTCCGCATCGGTGCAACGACATCATCGAATGCGATCACATCCTCGTCGTCGGCAAATTCGACCGCCTTCAAGCCTTTGACGGCCGGCGCGGCTGCCCCGAGAAAACCGACATGGCGCAGATAATATTTGCCGGGAACCGGATTGTTGGGATGGTCAGGCGAATAGAAGCTCGCGGAGACCTTGCGATACCGGCGCGCTTTGACCAGTTCGGCAAACTGAGGCTCGATATCCTCAGGCTCGGCAACCAGCTGGCCGTCCTGGAACGAGATCGACTTGACCCAGCCATAGGCCGGATGATCATCTCTGGGATGACCGACGACGATCGGCGCATGGTGCAGCGCCGGATCATATTGGGAGGCAACAGCCTGCAGATCGGCATCCGAGAAAGCAAACTGCCTGCCTCGGCTGTCGGTATGGGTGCCAGAACGGAAAATATTGATCGGTTTCATGCCGAGCAGAATCGCTCAAAGCAGGCTCCCAAAACAGCCGCAACGGTTTGTGGGAGATGGCCGATAGGTCTGATCGGCACCTGAATTACATATCACAGCCGACCACAAGGACAAGGCATCGAATTCAAACCCGATTTGAAGGCCTTAGGCGCGTTTTGCGCGCCCGCTGCGACAACTGATCGTCTTTGGGGTCTGAAGGCGCTCCCTGAGCTTTAATTTTAAGCGCCTGCTTGTTCGATAGCGTCGAGAAAATGGTCTTCGATGATTTCCTCGATCCGCACCCGATCCTCATCGTTGATCCCAAGAAATTGCCGCTTCGGCATTTTCACGCTTTTGACCACGAAGCTCTTGCCGCCCATCGAAAACATCAGTGCCGCTGCGCTCTTGGGAACAATGGTTCCGCCCTCGTTATGGATGCGGGCATAGATCATGTCAGATCCGATATCGACAGAGGTCGAGGATGCCAATTGCCAGATGACCCGCGACAGGTCGCCGGTTTGGCCCGTCAGGATCCTCGGCCCTTTTTTGGTCTCTTTGTAAAGCGGATTGAGAGCCGCCCATGCATTGCCATCGGGGTCTTTCTCATCCCGGAACCGCTGCTTGGTCGCTTGCACCTCGTATTCGCCGATATTCTTGAACACCGGGGCCAGATCGGCCGCAGCGGCCAGAAAGCGTTCAAGCGCGTCCTCGACTTGCGTGGCATCGATCGTGATCGTCGTGGCAACCATCTGGCTCTCCGTTGTTTTGGCCGCTCCTGCGTGGTATTATCAGCTTCGGCTGATCGAGGGTTTCCGGACCCCTCCGTAGATCGGCCGACCTGCCAAGGCGCGCACCGGAATGCGCGCCTTTACTTTTTCCGGTAGAGCAAAGCACCCCGGCGATAGCCCTCGATATAAGCATCGGTCGAATCGAAACCGGTGATCGCCGTCCACCCCATCTTGGTCCATTCGAACCGAACGAACAGGCTCTTGCCGTCTGGCAGCAAGACGCGCTTCAGATAGGCGCGCCGCAGCACGATGCCGGATTTGACAGCGGCCCAATCTACCCAGATTTCATCCGGCGACTGGATGGCATCGGCCAGCAGGCCGGCATATTGGCCGCGTCCGCGCTTGCCGCTCTTCAGACCGACAACCGAACCATCAGGCATGCGCTGCTCGAACATCGCCTTGTCGATCACGATAAGGCCACCCGAAGCGTCGCGGTAGTAACCTGCCTCGTCCCCCTGTAGCCCAAACCGCGTGAGAAACGCTTCGACGTAAGCCTGCGGTTCCAGATCGGCGGGAAGGATGTCTTCAGGCTTTGCCCGTGCCGGTGCTGGCAAGGGAGGCAAGGTCTCATGGATCGTCGCGCCAACGGCCGGCAGTGGTTTGCGCAGTGCCGTCGGGACTATGCCGGTCTGCCATTCCTCACCGACGTTGTAATCCCAGCCACGATCGATGCCGGGATAACGCACCTCTGGAGCGCCCGTGCGCGGATCCACGCTCTCATAGGGATTGAGATCGGGAGCCGGGTCCGGACCATCCTTTCCAAGGCGGCTTAAATCGCGCTTTGAAAGGGCCTTTACGTCACAGCCGCAGCCCCAGCCATTCGGGGGATACATGATCTTCCAGGCCGGGTCGTCCGTGGCCAACACCAACCCATCCCAAGCCAGATGCTGGCGACGCGGATGCAAGGCGCCGGAATGCACATATTGCAGATAGGGCCGGTATTTCAAAACGTCCGGATCTGTGAGCTGCGCCCAGCGCCCGGCCATATAGGAGGTGCGCATATTGGTCGTGTAAATGATCCGCGCACGCCAATCGCGCCGCTCTTCCTCCGTTGCGCCCTTGGCGTTGAACGCCCAGCCGGTGCGATCGACGATGGCGTCAAAATCCTTGCGAAATTCGTTGAAGCCCGTGCCTTGCGATCTCGCCTTCAGCACTGCCGCCATGAAGTCCGACAGCATGTCGTCGCGCGTCACGCCGGCGACGGTAAAGCCTCGAACCTGCCCCTGACGCATCACATCGTCATAGCGCCTGGTCGGCAGATTGACCTTGCCTTTCAGGAAGTCGATCGCCTCCTGGAACGGGAGCTGGTCAGCCATCAGCGCTGGCCCGCCCTTCGAGATTGGCAAGCAGGTTTCCCTGGGCCATCAGTTGCGCCAGCTCGTCCACCGAAAGATCGCCGGACAGTCGCGCCAGCCGCTCCATGAGATCGTCGTAAGACACCGCCTCGGCGAAGGCCGCCCTGACATCCTCGATCATTGCCTCGATGACCGGTCGGCCAAGCTCGCCCATCTGCTGCGACAGGGCACCGACTGTCTGTTCTGTCTGCGTTTGCGGCCGTACCGGATCGATGAATGCCAGCCCTGCCGTTGCCCCGGGCTTTGGCTCCGGCTTGTTCGGATCGGCCGACTGCACTTGCCGCTCAACCCACTCGCCGCCATAGGTCTCATTGATGTAATCGACGGACGCCGGCTTATAGCCCATGTCATAAATCGACTTGTCCCGGCTGACCTTGTCGTTCAGATCCTCAGCTTCTGAAAAATCGCGCCAGATATCCGGTACGGCTTCACCGGGATAGTTGATCGCAACATACCAGGAAACCGCACTATCCCTGTAGGTCTGGCACACAAGATCAGCGTCAGCCTTGGCGATCGCAACCCGGACTTCGTTGTGAATATCCCCGAGTGAACGAGCGCCGCGCTCGCCAGAATTGGTGCTGAGTGTCTCGCCAAGCACGGCCTCGCTCATCAACTCGTCCAGATAGCGGGCAATGCTGCTGAACGGGTCGCCGGTGCTTTTTGCCTCAAGCAGCTCCACTTTCACATTCTCGGGAAAGACCAGGCTGTCGGATCCTTGCATGGCAGCAAAGACGGCCGCAAGCTGGTCTTGTTTGGTCTTGTCGAAAGCTCCCTGATACTGCCCGAGTGTGGTCGGCGCGGCATGTTTACGGGTCGCCTGGAGCCAGTTGGCGAGCACCTGCCGCTTGAACCAGGCAGGCCAGAACAGCACGGACCCGATGCCGATGCCATAGGGATCGTCATCGTCGTCATCGACAGAATGCCTGTGGACGATGAACTTGCGGTCAGGCACCTCAACGCCATCGGCCGGAGCCGAGCGGGTCAACATCCGCAACTGACTGTCCATGTCGAACCGGAACCGGCGCTGTTTCTTGATCTTGATCGCGGCTGGCGTCCACCGCCCCCCATCGTTCGTCCAGATCGTTTCGCCGACTGCAAAGCCTTTCAGCACTGCGCCCATAAGCCCCTTGGTCAGTCGGTCAAAGTTGATCGCCTTCGACCACTGCTTGACCTCGTCCGCGATCTTCTTGTCGATGCGCCGCTCCGAGGCCGGAAACACGTCCCACTCCCGGCTGACGACTTCCAGCTTCCGCTTCTGCAGAACGGCGAAGGCATGCGGGTCACGCCGGATTTCATCATAGACCTTGTAGGCCGATGCACCGCCGCGCGAGACAAGCACTTCGTCGGTCGGCTGCATGGTCGTCTGATAGATCGGAACGAACGGATCCGACTGTATGGTTGCGATTTCCGCGACGTCAGGCTTGGCCATCTCACATCCTCAAAAAATTGGTCAGGCTCTCACCCAGGGAGGCCCCGGTCATTGCTTTGACGAAGTCAGCCAATTGGTGGGTACTGTCTTTGTTGCCGCCAACCGCCTCGCCACCGATCGGCCCGGTGTCCTGGTTGGATGCGAAATAGGCGAGAGCGCCTGCAATCGCGCTGTCGCCGTGGCGCTTATGGCCATCCGAGCCGACCGTGTGGACATTGTCGGGAACCTTCGCCACGCCGCGCGTCATCTGGATCAGGCGATAATCGCCCATCGTGTCATCGTCGCGTGGCAACTCGATATAGCCGTTCTCGAAAGCGTCCTTCAGCTTGGGCATGTTCAGCATGTACCAATCCAGACTGAACTTAATTTCCGACACCAAGGACGGACCGAGCTTCTGGCGCGCGGCTTCCGCCAGATAGGCACCATTGCCGCCCGCATCGAGCGCGGCATGGAAAAACCGAGGCAATCCGTCAATGATGAAGAACAGGATCTCCTTCTGGGTCTCGAAAGGCACATCCCGCATTTCCAGAATAAACGGTGTCAGGCGTTGCAGGTTGGTGGTCACCAGCATCGGATGCACGACGGACAGGTCGCCGTTTCGTGCGAAGTCCTGGCCCAGGCAGGAACGAAAAGAGCGTTCGACCTGATCCAGAACGGGTTTCAGGTGTTCCTGGCAGAAGGCCAGCGCCTCAGCTTTGCGGACATGCTCCGGCCAATCGACAAAGCCCTTCGGAGGCATCCAGCGGATAATCGGCACTGCCGGGTTCATCCGAGCCTCGATCAGCGCACGCGACAGATAGGCACCGGCTGACTGCGAGGGAATGCAGAACAATTCCTCGTCAGCGCCGGCCGCATAGAACTTGATGATCTTTTCGCGCCACTCAGCCTCGGTCTCCGGCGACCAGGTCTTGCGAGTGACAAAGCAGATGCGCTCGTAAAGCCCTTCCTTCAGCGCCGTATCGAGATCGATCTTGATATGCTCATAGGGCAGCTTGCCCGCATGGATATCCTGGATCTGGGTGTTGAACTCGTTTTCAAACCCATTGTGGGTCGAGCAGACGACGACCTGGCCGCCCCACATCAGGAAGGCCATCGCCGCCTTCAGCAGCTCGGCAAGTTTATCGACAAAGGCGGCCTCGTCGATCATCACCACGCCCTGCTTGCCGCGAAGGGTGCGTGGCGCGGAAGACAGCGCCATGATCTCGAAGCCGGAAGCAAAGCGGATCCGGAAAGCCTGGATTGACTTGTCACCGTCAGGCGATTTGTCTTCAAAGAAGGTTTCTTCCACCTCCATGGCCGCATGCGAAAAGGCCCGAGCCCACATAGCGCAGGCGTCGATAAACTCGCGGGTCATATCCTGGGCGTAGGAGATGTACATGACATCCATGCCGCCCGCTTTTTTCTCGCGAGCGGCCCGCAGCACGGCATAGGCGGCAAAGCCCCATGTCAGGCCAATACGGCGAGACTTTTCGACAAACAGAACCTCGACGCCAGCGCTTTCCAGCAGCGAGACCACGCGCTGCTGGTATCCAAGGAGCGCCTTCGGCAATCCGACTGATGAAATAACGTTCTGCATTTCGTCGGTGGAAAGGCGACGGGCATTCGCCCACTCCTCCTTGGTAATCGGACCGCTCATGGCCGATCCTTTTCAACGCCCAGGATCTGCGCCAGGATCGCGTCCGTCGTGTCGGAGGTCAGCCCCCTTGCCTTGGCGACATTTGCAACGGCGGCTTTCGCCTTTTCGGCGAAATCAGCTTCGACCTTGCGCCGGCGATCCGAAGACACGGTTTGCGCCTGGGTGGAGGCGCGAAGCGCATTGGCCAGAGCCATCGCGCCCTTCGGATCGATACCGCTTTCGCCCTTGCTGGTGAGCAGTTCGAAGATCAGCGTCTTGATGGCTTCGGCCGCGATCAAGGTCAGATCGTCGCTGGACTGCGCGTCGAACTTGCCGGCAATTGCCGTGGCGATCTCGCGGGTCTCATCCAGCCGTCGGGTCATCGATGCCAGGCGCACGGAGTACCGATTGAAAGAGCTGAAGGACGGGATACAGATCTCCAGCTCGCCGCGATATTCCCGATCGAGCGCCTGAAGCTTGGAGACGAACTCCTTATAAAGGTCAGTCTGCGTTCGGTCGCGGTCCTGCAGGGCGTCGGATGCCCAGGCAACGATCGGTCCGCATTCTTCCGGCAACAGTTCGATGCCACTTAAGCGTCCGCGCCCCATGATCAGATCCCCGGCCGACGCGGGCGCGCAACGCCCTCGATGGTGATTTCACGATCCAGGTGCCGCTTGCCATGGTCGGACAGGGTGGCGAGCTTGATCTCGTCATCGATATCGATGACGGTCAGCGCCCCCAGGTTCCGCAGATATTCGATCTGCTGGTTGAGCCAGGGCCGATCCTGATAGATCGCATTCAGGCGCAATGCCGGAGCCAGCAAAGCAGACGAAAGGCTTTCGCTTTGCTGCTTTGCCAGCTCCTGGAGAATGACCAAACGGGCTTTCTCCCTGGTCAGCTTTTCATAGTCAACCGCGATGCTGTTCATTCTTTGCTTGCTCCAAAAGGACTTCGTTCAGCCGCTCGCCCATCGCCTGGATGGGGGCTAGTTTTTGCTCCATGGCCGAAAATCGGCCCGCTTGTGCGACTTCGATCGTGTTGAGACGCCCGGCGATTTCCGCCATCGACAGTTCGAGGCGATGGGTCGTGCCGCGATCGGGAAGGTGCTTCAGCTCGCTCTCAAGCGACTGGATACGCCGGTCGTATTCAACCAGCTTGGCTTCCGCTTTCACCATGCGTTCTTCGAGCTTCTTCTCACCGGTCGACATCATGGTGCGAAACTGCGTGAGCAGGTTGATGCTGTTGAGCGCCAACGAGATCAGAACGCCGATGGCTGTCATATCGAGGATCATCGGCAATAGACCTCGCGCTCTATCGATACCTGGCAGTCGAAGCACCGGATGGCGGATGGATAGGCAAATCGGCGCGCCTGCGGAATGGCATGCCCGCAATCCAGGCATTCCGCTGCCCCTGCCTTCTTCAGGTCGGCGCGGGCCGCTGCCACCTTGGCGTCACGCTCCTGTTCAACCCGCTCCTCGGCCAGTTCGAAATGAAGGTTACTGAGCATGGGTTCCCCCCGAAACAGCGGCAGCCCGGCGCGCTTCGCAGGCCCTGAGAGCCGTCCTGTCCGTGCCCCAATAGGATGCGCTTTCCGGCTCGCTCAGCCTTCGATCTGGCAGTGGAACCGGAGGATCGCACGGCAACTTGGCGGCGGCGGGAACGTCACGCTCGACATAAACGGTCTTAACCACGGGCGGGGTTTCAGCGTTGGTTGAGCAGCCGGACGCGGTCGCGGCCAATGCCACCAGTGCCATCATCCGGCAGAGACGCATTCTGTTTCTCCAGTGCATCGGCGCGCTGATTGGCGGCCTCGATCTGATCACGGGCGGCGTCCTGCGCTGCCATGGTTTGCTTGAGGGTCTCGGCAATCTTGGCCTGGGCCTGGGCGTTCAATGTCTCGATCTCGCCTTTCCAGTAAGCATCGCGCTCGCTGCGGGCCGTGCTGGCGGCCTTGTCGATCATCCCGTCGATCTTGCCGATCGCGGCCACCCCGCCCCAGATGATGGCGGCAAGAACCGCAAGGGCAGCCAGACCGGCGATAACGTAACGGCTCATGACGGACCTCCGGCGGGAGGCTCAAGACAAGGCGGATCCTGTTTTGGTCCCCGCGTCATTGCCCGCATGTCGAGAGAGCCGAAGGCGCGATGCACACCCAGCAGCGCAACAATCAGGCCGACCATGCTTGGCACGGTGACATTGCCGAACGCCACGGCCTGGTCAGAGCCAAGGCAAGCGGCGACGGTCAGTGCCAGGATGACAGTCCAGGCCAAGGCACCGGAACACCAGAGCCATTGCTTGGACGTGGTGTAGGACGGCTTTTGCATCAGTCGTCACTCCATGTCTGGCTGACCATCCAGGCGAAGGGGATGGCCAGCAAACCGCAGGCAACCGCGTGCAAAAAGCCGGGACCAATGATCCAACCTGAGGCGACGGAAACAAGCAGGTAGACGGCGACAAACAGCACTGACATCCCGATCTTGCGTTTGAGGCTGATCTTCATACGATCGCCGCCTGAAAATGCATGCCGTCGCGGCGCTGCGGCGACCAGCGGCCGCCCCAGATCCAGTCCTCTGCTTCAAAGGCTTCGACAACACGCGGGTCCATGTCCGGTGTCGGATCGCCAAGCGCATTGTGTGTCGGGTCCACATCAACCGCGCAGCCATAGGCATGCATGGACAAAGCGGCCTTGCCTCGCATCAGCCGCCAGTTATAGCCACCACCGATCAGATGCAGGTTCTTGGCTTCAATGGTCTTCTGGGACTTGCCGAACACATCCCAGATATTGCCGAGGACGCGGCCGAGGCTGCCAGCGACCTTGGTGTGGACGCGGAACGATTTAAGCGGGATGGTTTTGTCCCAGGCCGCTACGGCCTTCCACGGGATTGGAACAAGGACCAGGCTTGCCCTTTCCCAAGCCGGATCAGGTCCGGCAACGCCTTTGGAGATTTTGAGGTTCTTGCCGTAGAAATCGGCAGCGGCAGACTGTTGAGGCCAATTGGTCATGATCGTTCCCAGCATAAGAAAACAGCCGGGCAAGACCGGCTTTGCTGAGGACGATTCTGATCGTTATGGGCGCATCAAAACAGCCGCAAGGGTTTGCGGGTCAGAGGCCGAAAAGGTCGAGTTGAGAGCTTTCGCCGGCTTTAAGCCAGTTGCGAATGGTGACATCGGTGGTGTGAAGTTCCCGGGCGATGTCGTTGGTGGTGAAGCCCTTATTATACTTTAAATGGGCGGCAATAAAGGGCTTTCCAGTCGGGCAGCGGAACCCACCGGGGCCGACATGTCGGGCAAGTTCAATTGCCGCTACCTTGCCGATCGCCCGCGCCACCGGCGAACGATCCTGCGGGTTTTCCGAGAGATAGACGTAGGAGCCGCCAAAGGCCAACAGGAACTGGACGGTCTTCTCGATACCGATCGCCGTCACATAGGGCTGGATATGGGCGGGGACGCAGATCTCAGCCACAGACCTGGTCTCCTCGATGCCGGATGCGCTGGCCCAGTGCATTCATCACCATCTGCCAGTGGCTTGCCTTGAGATCGCCGATCCAGCTCACCTGTTCACCGGCAATGGCGATAACCTCGGCATCAAAGCCCTGGCGAACCATGAGGCTGCAGCTGGGATGCAGGATCTTCCACTGCGCCCAGGCGATCTTTGCCCCGTCGCTGGCCAGCCAATCATACCCATTGGTATTTCCGAAACCGACGCCGGCCTCGCGAGAGAGCCAACGTTTCAGACCCTCGATGGCGGATTTCGCATCGTCGGCATGGTGCAGAAACCGGACATGATCCAATCCGGTCTGCCGGGTCACGAAGGCGATCAGGGCTTTATCGTCCCTGTTCTCGACGATACCGAGGTTCCAGGCGGCGATCCACAACGCCTGGAGCTTCTTTGCATACCGGCCGGCGAGCGGCTTGCGCCTGCCTGCTGCGGCCGGAGCCGGAGCAAACCCTTCACCCCGGAACACCTTCAGCACCTTCTGGCGCTCGGCCTCGGTCATGTCTTTGGCGGATGGCTTGCCGGTGATGTTTTTGAGCTTGGCCCGGTAGGTGTCCTCATCCAGGCCGAGCTGCTTCTTGGCGACGTGAATGGCGGCGATGGAGGAGGTCATGCCGCCCCCGCTAAATCCGCTTCCACCATCAAATGGGCCGCCGCGACCTGCGACGGCGTCGGGCATGGCTCGTTAGCGTTGATGACATTGAGGATGCCGCTCACCCCGAAGGTCGCCCCGCATTCATAGCGCACCAACAGCATACGTTCCTGCTGTTCGGTAACGGGCATGGCGGGCTGACCGCAGACCGGGCAAGTCTTTTCACCCTTCAGCTTTGTATAAAGAGCCATCATCGCTATTCTCCTCACACCTTCGCCAGATCGATCGTCACCGCCTGCCAGCCATCGGCCGCACTCTGGCGCGTGTAGAACCGCACATATTCCTTGGACCCGGTCACCGTGATCGAGTTGCGGATCGCCTCCATCGCCCGCTTCCAGCGCTGATCTTCAATGTCGAGGCGCAGAAGCATGAACAGCTCCGATTTGTTGATTTGGCCTTCCTTGTCGGTATTGAAGGCGCGCGTCACAATAGCCTGGATTTCCGGCCGGCTTTCGGCCGACCATTCCGTCAGGCATTCGTCGATCAAGCCCTTGGCGATCTGAAGCTGCGGGCCGAAGCTGATCTGGTCAGATACCTGCACCACGACTTTCATCTTGCCATCGACTGTCTGGTAGGTCCGATTGCCCTTCTGCCCACCAATCTTCGCCCCGTATTCCTGGGCCAGCAGCGCATCGAACGCGCCGAGGTCGGCCACCGTATGCCCGCGAAACCGTGCAATCCGGGCTGAAAGCTCGATGGCATATTTCATGATCTTGCGGACGGTCTCGTCCTGCAATTTGTCTTCCGGCTTGATATTGGCGGTCGGCAGAAGATTGCCCTTGGCATCTTCCATGAACGGCCGGCCGTTGATGATGGTGATCCCGTCATCGCTGGTTTCTTCGAGAATAATCGCTTCCATGTTGCTAATCCCTGATGGTTTTGACGGCGTTTCGAACGCCCTTTGAGGCCGCCAGGAGGGCGTTCAGCGCGCGTCTTTCATCGCGTGTGCCTTCGCTGGCTTCGTACCGGTTAAGAGCGTGCCAGAGTGTGCGGCCCGCCTGGATCAATGCCTGGATAGGAGGGCGGCGCAGAACGGCCGCCTCGTCCTCGCGCTCTGCCGCCCGCAGGGCCTTGATCACCAACGGACCGACGGCATCGGCCAGCTGATCGACAGGGATCTCCACGGGAACGACGAGCTTTTTCATGCGGCGTCTCCACCGTCATATGGCCCGCTGCCGCAGGGATCGATGACACGAACCCGGGTTGGAAAGCGCACCACGTTACCGGCAGCGATATCGATCATCGGGCCGGGCTTGCGCCGATCCGATCCTCCCTCGCCGGCCGTCTGAAGGCGATGCTCGAGAATGCGCATTTCCTCTTCCATATCGCGCGACAGTTCCCGAACTGTCTTGAGATTGGTCAGGAGTTTGGTGACATGATCAGGTGCCAGTTGAAGACCGGTCTGCTCGAATTCGCGCAAGCGCTGGCAGATCGAGTGGATCATATCCGAAGGGAGTGGAGCGCAATTCATGAGCGGCCTCCGAAATCCGGCCGGATGATCTTGGCATCGGCATCCTTTGCCAAACCGGCAAACTGTTCGCTGGCCAGTTCGTCGACGATCTGTCGCCCTGCTTTGCCCGCCTCCGTCAGCCGGTGGACGGCAAGTTCCTGCTCCATGTTTCGGGCAAGCCTGGTCAGGCCATCGAGAAAATCCGCTTCCAGCAGCAGTTCGGTGGTCTGGATCGTCGGCCGGTCTGCCAGACGGCGAATGCGACCGGCTGCAGCGTGTAGTTCTTTGTGGAGGCTGATCATGCCATGTCCTCCACATCACGGTTCTTCCAGGCGGCCTGGATGAACTTGAGGCTGACCTCAGTCCCCTCGCCCGTTGCCACCATGCGGGCCATGCGCATGGTCTTTTCGATCTGGCGGAATGCCCCGCCCTTCATACCAATGCCCATCAGAAACTTGATGCAGGCCGGATCGGTTACGCTCCAGGCGGCAATATAGGTTTGCAGATCTTCGGGATATGGCTGCACCCGTTGCAGGCGCTTGCCGATCCGGCTTTTCAGCTGGGCATAGGATGGCCCTTGCCTGCCTCGGGTAAAGCGGCTGTAAACCTCGGAATTGCCGACAACCGCCACCCCGCACCTGTAGACGTCAACGAAATGGCGCAGCTGGTTGAGCGCTTCATCATTCAGATGCTGGCCCTCATCGACAATCAGCAAAGTGCCGTCGCCGGTGCGCTTCAGCTTGCCGCCGATGGCACGGGCCAGCCGGGCGGGGTTATTCTCCTGAACGCCCAATTGCTCGGCCAGCTCGGTCAACATGCCATGCACCGTCTTGGTGCTTTCCGAGACGGTGGCGTGATAGACATGCGGGCGCGTGTTGGTGAAATATTCGCAGGCCGCCGTCTTGCCCATGCCTGCACCCAGCGTGATCATCACCAGATCGGGGCAGATCTGCGCCCAGGTCAGGGTTTCCAGCACTTCGGCAGAGCCGCGCAATTGCATGAATGAGGGCGCCTGCGGGATCATCGCGGCCACACTGGCAGCGGCCTGCAGGGCATCCAGCCATTGTTCGATTATGGCATTGTGGTTATCCAGCCGCCCTTCATAACGCCCGGAAAACCACTGGCTGAACGTTGCGTCCTTCATGCCTGAACGGCGAGTGACCTCGGCCTTTGTCCAGCGGAACTGGCGGGCAACGGCAATCACCCGGTCGACCAGCTCCCACCATTTTTCGATATCGGCCTCGCTCTTGTTGGCCGAGACTTCCGGGGCCTGCAATGGCCGCTCCCACGATCCGCCATTCAACTGGCCGGTCGGGGGGCTTGTGAAAACATGTTTGTTCATCTAACTATAGCTCCGTCAAATAGCCCATTCGGGCCTGTTATCGGGCAGTCCTAGGACTGCCCTTCTTTTTTCCGGAACCGTACGCATTACTCTTCGGCTCGTTGTTCCCGGCGTCCGAAACACGCGACACCGGGCTATTCCCTCGCGGGAATTCAATGACCCCACCGCCCTGAACCAGGCCCAGTGCGCGGGAAAAACTGTCTTCGAAATGCTGATCGGAAATCGCCTCGACCGGCGCTTCCACCTGCTGGCTGCGGGTGATTAACCGCGTCACGGCTGGCCGGATCGGCTCTGGTGTGTCCACCGGCTTGGGCTTGGATCCCTTGTAATAGATTTCGCCAAGCTGCTGGGCGCTGAGGGCTGCTTCCGCATCGGCCTTAAGGCGCACCGCCTTCTTGTGGGTGTTGGCAAGACGGGAGTGCAGACGAGCATCATCGATATTGCTGAAGCCCGTATCATCCAGGCACTCCGCCTCGCAGATCAGCCGGTTCTTCAGGTCATAAACCCTGATCGGCTTGTGAAGGGCGTCCGGATCAAACCGAATAACGACTTGCTTTCCCGCCCATTCGTTCAGCGACCGGTTCCAGTATCTGTTACCCTGGAAATGGACTTCGCCGCTGCCCTTACGGGTCTTGATCGCTTCCGATGCCAGCAGCCAAAGCGAGGACTGCGCCTTTGAAGGCACCCGAACAATCGTCGTCGGCGTCGCCATGGAAGCCGCAAAGGTCTCATCAAAACTGCGCCCCTTGCAGTTCTCGGCCCGGCGTCCCTCTTGCGCATTATGCTCGACAATCTGCGCCGCCACGTGCGCGCGGAAATCATCGAGCGGAATGGCCCGCTCCATATAGTTTTCCGGCTTCGCGTCCGGCTTGTTGCCGCTATATGCCCCGGAACAGAAAGGATGCTTGGAAATGTTTTCTGCCAGATCCCGCCAGGCGCGCTCGATTGGTTTGGACTGGCCGGAATAAGGCCGGGTCCAATGCACCTCAACCCCGAGCGTGGTCAGCAGTCCGCGCGGATCCTCCGGCTTCACCTTGAAACGGAAACGCTTGACCGTGCCGCCGGTGATCCACTTGCTGGCAAAGGCCCTGCCGTTATCGATGTAGATGTCCTCAGGGATACCGAAGGTCTCGACCATGTCGCCGATCACCAGCCGCACTGCTTCCCAAGTTTCGGACTCAGACAGCCGCCATGCGACGATCTTGCCGGAGAAGAGATCCTGAATACCGATGATGAAGAAGCGCACCGGCTTTTTCGACCAGGGAACCGAAACGAATACGTCGACCTTGTGGCCATCCATATTGACCATCTGCATCGCATGCAGATGCGCGCGGCTGCGACGCTGGGCCGGATAGAGTCCCTTCGCCTTGTCCCTGCCCTCGCGCTTCAACAACGTCACGGCCTTGCCGACTTCGCGATCGAAACGGCGGCGCAGCGACCGCTCGGAGGGGATCGGTGACCAATGTTCGCGCTTGGCGACCTTCATCATTCGGCGATAGCAGGCCGCAAAAGCAGGCTTTTCCGGCCGCAGATAGTCGGATTTCAGGAACACCCAGGCTTCAGGATGGATGTCAGCCATTTCAGGCATGATCTCGAAGCTGGGCGAAAGAGACGGAGCCAAAGCCGCCAGCCAGTCTTCGCGGCTAAGATCCTTTGTCAGAGCCCTCCAGGCATAATAGGCCGACTTTTGGACACCGGCATCAGCCGTGGCAATGGCAATCGCAGCGGCGCGGGTGACGCCCGGCTGGGCGGCCAGCGCTTCCACCCGGCAAAGCACATCCAGACGGTTTTTGCAGATCTCTCGATGCTCGTTTGAAAGCCGTTCAAACCGCGCCCAAATCCGATTTTTACGAGCCATGATCGCCTGCCATTTCTCGGGCGTTTGCGATCCCTCAGCAATCGTCAGCCGTGTCTGCGCAGCATGCGGCAGGAGGGAGACATGATATTCCCAGACCTTTTTGGTTGTGCCTGCGACCTGCCGCGCCACGCCGTCATGGCCCCTCCAATATTGGCTGGTCGCAAGCCTATGCAGGCTCGCAACATTGTGCGGCAGATCCGGCAGCTTCAGCTCCGCAAGCTCGGCCAGCGAAAACCACTCCTTCATGACCGCCCCCTGGAAACCAGCGTCACCGGGCGCGCACTTTGGCGGCGGATTTCCGCCTCGATGCGCTTGCGCTCCTGCCGCAGCCTGGAGATCTCGGCCAGTCGTGCCTCGTCACCGATCAGCACAGTCACGCCCTGAACAGAGGCAACCTCATCCCAAAGCCAGAGCGCGCCCGTGGCATGAACAAAGGCCGTGAAGCGGATCAGCGTCACATCGTGACCATTGCGGCTTTCGGCGGTATAGGCGTCCAGCGTGGCTTTGCTGACATTCGGCAGGCCGAGATAATGCGCCATGCGGGCGGCGATGGTCGGCCGGTCATAGTCGCATTCACGAATGGCGCGGGCCATCGCCCGTTTGATCTTGGCGCGGTAGCGATCGATATCGACCTGCTTTGCCCCATCGCGCACCGGGAAAACCGGCTGGGCGAAAAAGTCGAGCTGGGAAGGATCCGGCTTGCTCATTGGGCAGCCTCTTGAACATCATCCACCAGACCGATGGACTGCAGGAAGCGCTGGCGTGTTGCCTCATCTGCTCCCTTCCAGGCCGTCTTCAGCTGATGAAGAACGATCGCCTGCTTGTCGGCATCCGAGATCGGTGGTGCTGGATCTTTGGCCCAGGCCAGAACCTTTTTGATATCCGGTTCCTTCTCCAGCCCGGCAACAATCCCGGCCTGCTTGCTCGGACCAGCTTTGGCGAGCTTGAGCAGTAGCGATTGGTTGTCGGCGGCAGGGGTGCCGCGAAGCGCGGTACGAAGTGCGGGGGAAAGGCTTTGTGCGATTTGGTTTAGCCGCTTTACGGACCGCTTCGAAAGCCCCATACGTTGGGCAACGTGCGCAGAAAATCCACGCTCGGCTTCGTCCTCAAGCAATTGCACCAAATTTGCTCGGTGTCCTACCGAAGGGCCAACTTGGCCCTTCGATTGCTTGAGGTTGTTCGCGGGGTCAATCTTCCCATACTTCTGCTCCCACACATCGCGGTAGCTCTGCACAAAAATCGCCCGGTCAATCACCGAAAGCTCGTTGCGAAACAGGTTCTCGGTAATCTCAAGCAACTGCGCCTCGGCCTTGTCGGCCTCGACCACCATGGCCTCGATTTCGCTTTCGTCATTCAGCACCATGGCCCGCAGGCGATGAGCGCCGGCGACAAGCGCATAGTTTCCGCCCTTGGCAGCCCGGGTGCTACGCACCGTGATCGGGTTGAGCAGCCCATGTTCGACAATGCTCTGGGCAATTGCCAGGGCGTGGTCTTCCTCGACCGCCCGCAGGCGCTCTGGAACCACGATCTGGTCAATGGGAATGGTTTTGAACTCGGCCATCAGGCAGCGTCCTCCATGCGGGCAGTCAGCGAGGCGCGGGCCGCAGCCGCCATCCTGCAATAATGCTGTTCAAATCGTGGGGTCTGCAGGCGGCGGTCGATCGTTCGAAGCGCCCGGTTGACGGCCTCACGGGAGCGCTCCTGATGCTCCACCACCCGCCGTTTGGGGATCAGAAACACCCGAACCATCAGGTGAATGACGACCTGCCGGGCCAATGCCGCATCGAACCATTCATGCGGCGGATCGATGATCGCCTGGACAGTCAGATGCGGAAAACCGTCATGCACTGCCATCACACAGGCATGAAACGCCCCGTCATGCAGCGACGCCTGGGAGTGGAGGTTCAGCATGGGATGCCCCCTACTCGGCGACACATCCACAAGCCCTTGCGGCCGTTTTCGTCGGCACGAATCAGAGGAGCATAGCGGTCTCGGAGCCGCCACAACTCGGCTCCGAGACCTGTCATCACCCCGCAGAGACGACACGAGGAGACGATCGAAAGCCTGATCGCGCATCTGGAGGTCACGGAAAACAATGCCTCCGCCTTGTTGCGACGGGAAATTTCAGAGGCGGCCATTGAGCGCCTCCGCGAGATTGTCGTGAAGAAGGATTGAGGAAAGAAGCTGCGCGGCGATGGCCTCATCCTGCTTGTAGCGCAATGCTTCAAGGGCAAGCTCAACAAGCCGGGCGGCGGTTTCATCTTCACCGGCTGCATCAATCAGCTTCCGAAGGACGGCATCGGCGGCACCCTCCGCGATGGAGGGGTTTTCGGTGACAATTTGAGCGTGTCGATTTGTCATTGTTCGTCTCGATGTTCTGGGGGAATGTTTGCGTGTGGCGCGGATCGCTGGACTGGACAGCCGGAACGAAGGAGCTTCTGTGTGGGAGTGCTTTTGTTCTGCCGGTGAAAACCCGGATGCCAAAGGCTAGAACAGCAAGCGATCCGCACCACCTCAGGCAGCCTCGCGGGTGCCGGAGCTTTCAAGGCGGCGCTTTTCCATGTTGGGCGGGCGCTGATAGTTTTCAGGCGGCTGCGGTGCACGCCGTTGGCCATCAGGATGGTATCGGCTGCGCCACAACAGATGCGGGCGGGTCTTCAAGGCAGCGGCAATCGCCCGTTCGCCGGCCAGATTGGCCTGCTGCAACGTGTTGCCGGCCGTGCCGCGCGGCAAGCCATATTCCCGGTCGATCGCCAGCAGCGTGAGACCGGCCACATTGAGCCTGGCTTTTATGCGATTTATCTCATCAAGGCGCAGTTTCGCTGCCTTGTCCGCAATACGGGCACGGTGCATAATAGTTCCTCGTTGTGAACGGGGAGGCCCTGACTGGCCTCCTTTTTCATGGGTGATTGGATCTGTATTTATAGAGAGGATAACGAAGTTTCATCGTTTTGCAAACGATATTTCTTCGTTTAATGGCATGGCGCGTCCAGAAAACATAAAAACACCGCTCGGCCAAAGGCTTACGGATGTCCGGAAAGCGATAGGGCATGACAATAGGAAGAGCTTCGCGGAGCTTCTTGGGATTCCTGCCGATACATTGGGAACTTACGAGCGCGGCGTGAGCGAACCCAATATGACGCTCTTAAGCGCTTACAACGGCCTGTTTGGGGTCAATCTGAGCTGGCTGATCACCGGCAATGGCGAGATGTTTGCCAACACCTCACAAATCGAACTGCCCGAGGTCGTTAAACCCGACTTCGTCATGATGCCCCAATACGATGTCTGTGCTTCAGCCGGAACCGGCCTCCTCCCCGTCAACCAGATGCCAACCAGCGAAACAGCATTCGAGCGAAAATTCCTACGAGATCTCGGCGGCGCCCCCGACCACTGCTTCCTCATGTGGTCCACCGGCGACAGCATGCTGCCCTCAATCCCCGACAACGCCCTCCTCATCGTCGACGCCAGCCAAACCACCGTCGACCACGGCCGCATCTACGTCTTCAGCGTCGGCAACGCCGTCCTGGTCAAACGGGCAAACTGGCGTATGGACGGACGGCTGGAGCTGATCTCAGACAACATTGCAGGGAAGTACCCGGTGGAGACGTTTGACGCGAACCGAGTGGAGGATCTGGCGGTCGTGGGTCGTGTGATCTTCGTGGGGCATCCGCCGTGATCGCACCCGACGGAGTAAAGCCGTTTAGGAGTGAAGCGTTTCAAAAGAAGCACTTCCTACGCGGGATCTAGGCTTCAATATCTGCACATTCTGCCGCACGGTGATCCAACCATTCTCATGCGACCGAAAACTTCGGCGTCGGAGGCAGCGGACCAACCCGTCATTATTTGGGTTTTGCAGTGTTCTGCCCAGGACACTATGTCGACGCTATTCAACTTCTTGTTGTTCCATGATATTCCTCGACTCGGTTTTTGGGTGGGGTTCAATGACAACAATAATAACTATTTCGAGTGAGGATGATGCATGGCGCGTGCTGAGCGACATCCTAAACGACAAAATCGATGCCGAAGATGTGGAACTAGATTTCGGTGACGCCGCCTGGGCGAAGGTCCACCTAAATTTCAAGGGTGACATTTTCCACCAGACCGTCACGGCCTCAATGATGCGTGGAATTGTGGAGTATCAAGCCGCATTCTATCGAACCGCCGCGCTGCTTATTAAAGATGATGCTCGCGTCAACAGGCTTACCGATCAGGAAAAAGACGATCTTGAACTTATTTTCAAAGTCGAAGAAGGAAGTTCCGAACTCAACGCTGATGCAGCGGAACAACTAAAAGGCGTTTTGGGAAAGTGTGTTGATAAAATGGGCAGCAAACAAGTTTTTGCGACGGCTCTCGTCGTTGCGCTACTATTTTTTGGCAGTCCGCAAGTTGCAAACTATCTTAATAACGACGTTGAAAAGACGCGTATCGAAACTGCTTTCAAAGAAGAGACCGCACGCATAGAGGCGGAAACAAAGAGACAAGAAATCGCAAGTACGGAGCGCCGTGACACTCTCCAAGTTATCAAGGACTTGGTGCAGGAAAATAAGAGAAAGACCGACCTGCTTGAGCAAGCATATAAAGAATCGGCTGCAGCAAAACACGTAGGAGAACTGAACAGGGAGGCCGTGGGTGAGATCATCCGTAACAGTTCTAAGGCTGATGAGATTACGATCCAAGGGGTTACCCTTCAACAGAACCTCATCCGTGAGATAACCCGTTCGCAACGCTCAAGCTCGCAGGATGTCACCATACAGGACGAGTTCCAAGTCGTAGGAGTGGTATCCGAGGACGATTACAGTTTTGTCGTTCGTTTGCAACGTGTCAGCACAGGAGAGATCATCGTTGCCACTTTAGACGACCCCCTTTTGAGCGCGAGGCATCATAAGGCTATCCAGCAGGCTGAATGGAAGAGAGCTGCCGTTGTGGTAAAGATTTCTGCGCGGAAAGTCGGGGATAGCTACAAGGATGCCAAAATCCTGCGTGCATTCACGCCACGCAAGCGATCATGATCTATACAAGTGACGACGACTTTCTATAAGTTAGACACTCAGAACTCGGTTTTTATTTGGTACCATTTATGTTTTAGAACGTTCCTATGGCTTCTTACGTAGTCCATATCGAGCCAGACTCAACTTTGGCTAACCGTGACCCAATATTAACTTTGACCGAGTGCTCGTCGGATGCGGCTGGATTGCTGCTATCAGAATTAACCATCATTAGTAACTTTGCCGCGACACGACGGGCCTCAAGCTGAAGCCGCTTTGCGCCGTATCGACCGCCGCTTTCCGGGAGCCATGAGCCATTCCAATTCAACAAGCAAGCCATACAGTTCCACCGCAAGTTCCCTATACTGCTCACTCCAATCAATCCGCACCTCAGCAATCTTTTGGTGGTCCGCCCGCTTCAACTTTAAAACGAAAATAACGCGCTTGCAATCGCGGCAGCTACGACGAGGAAGACACCGAGAAATCCACTAAACATCCCCTATCCCCCATCAACCTCACTTAATACTAGCGCGCCCATAGAACCGACCAACTCGCCAGGCCTTCCGTGCATTCATTACATCTAATATTTCAATCGGCGGCGACAGCAACCTTGGTTACTCTGCTACCTCCACGACCTCAGCACCATTTAGTTCCGATTCCTCTTCGGAAACAAATGAAAGATCGCCAAGATATCGTGCGTAGGTGGTCTGAAGATACTTGAAGGAGCGTTCAGTATCTACGTTGGCATCCAAGTGTTTCTGAACGAAGTTCATTCTAGCTTTGCAGTCAGCTATGATTTCTGACCAGGTCTTCACCCATATTTCGATATGCCCTTCATCTGATTGGTAGATCATTCCCCTTGGCTTATTTTTTTGCTTGATCTCAGCTTTGGCATAAGAATCCATGTCGCTCGAAACTACCCAAAAGCTCCATCGCGTCTTAAGTGATTGAAACCGTTCATCATCAGCAACCGTAAAAGCATATCTCTTGATCTGTGTAATTTCGTCTGAGCCTATCTTCACCGACGGTCGTTTTAATTCGACAACGAGATGCTCTAACTCATCTTTATGATTTTGAGGAACTGAACGAGAAAGCATTAAATCAACGATACAAACCTTACCATCGATCCTCTTAACTGGACCGTCTATTACGATCTCATCACCCAAAAGGCTTTTGTGTTTCTTAAGAACAGCTGTAAGAGATTGATCGCTCACCGTCAGATTGAACTCTTCTCCGAAAATCCAAGTATTATTGTCAGCGATCATCCGGTGAAGCTGACTGCGTTCCTTCAGTACCGCTCTAATTTCCGGGTGAAAAAGCACATGCTCCAATCCGTGCACAAACTTCAAACGGTCTGTGACCATTCTCGATGCTGCTATTATGTTAGGCAGAGCGGCGTCTTTAAGGAGCTTTGATAGTTCTTTTCGTGTGTTTTCTGGTAATTCAAGGACTTCAGTTAAAATATGCTGTAGCTCTTCTGGCCCGCGCTCAATGCCTTGGCGCAACATGCGAAGCTGGAAAGCTTTCGTTTTCTTGCTAAGATCCTGGAAGCCACCTAAATGCTTCTTGACGTTCAAGGCAACAATATCAAAAACCTTGCGCTCAGCCTTCTCTACAGCAGTTTCTGGGTCACGCTCATAAGGATAAATTTCTTGAGCTTTCCACTGATCAATTTCGGAACTGATTGCCTCGATATCTCGGTCGCGAAAGTAGGCTTTTATTGCTTCTGCCGTAGATTCCAAGGCCTTGATCAGCGGCGGATTCATCTCCGCTAGCTCAAGCAACCCTTGCTCCTGAAGTGTAATTACATAAGAAGATTTCAGATAAGCCGAAAATTGATGCCCAGGGCTATGAAAGCGCGGAGTGATCCTATGGAGCGGAAAGCCCTCCTCGCCGCAAAGAAAAAGCCACCTTTCGGAGGCAGACTTCCATTCAATCACATTAAGTTTACATTTATGACTAAGATCGTCCGTCTCAATGTCCGGCAAATCGAGAGATACTTGGGATTTAATATACTCTCTTGGATCAACCTTTTGGTTCTCGACGTAAATGGCCGCGTCCCGATAATCAGTTAGATAAATAGCAAAAATTTCAGCCAGTGCGGGAATAGATTGCTCGTGATCTAGCGATCTAAAGTCTCTCTCAAGTTCAGATATGAAGACTTCTACGCCAGTTCGCATGTTAGATACGACATCGGGTTCTGTAACGCGAACATCTCGAATATCGTCACTCGAAATCGTAGCAGTGAATCGGTACGTCTGATCTCCATCTCGGTAGATGCTAGTCCATTTCGCGACCCTCCCCAATGCTAAGGCTTTGAAGCGCCCCTTCCCTTCTTTCCCGTGGAGGATCCTGCCTCTTTGCCGGGATTTTTGCCCATGCGCTTTCCACGAGCCTCCGAGCTTGCTGAAGCTTCTCTCAACGTCCTGAGGCGTCATTCCGGTACCGTTATCTTTTATCGTGATGGATCGTCTTCCAATGCTATCCTTATCGTATTCAACATCGACACGCGTGGCATCAGCATCAAGGGCATTCCAAATGATCTCCGCAATGGCTGGAATTGGCCGTGACGCTGATAGCTTTTTAAGATGATCCCGCTCAACAGCAACTTGATAGTGCTTAACTTCCATCTCTTCCCCCCCCAATTAAATGCGAGTGTATTAAGACAAAACTCCACCCAAAGTCGAATCATTTAATGAAAGATTTGCTGGTTTTTACGTCTAGAATTCGCGCGATCTCTATATCTGAATAATTAAAGAATCAGCGTTCCGTGAATTACCATGAAGGTGATCGGCCGGCTGCGCAAAATACACGTATAACCGCCGTTTACTGGTGACGGCTAATACCCGTTCAAATATAGAACGCCGTCCAAATCGACGTCAAAAACAGATAATAGTCTAATATGGAACGCTTTCTAAATCGGCTCCAACATCAGATAAGGTTGAAATTTGAACCGGCATACCGACACAACGTCATTTGTGGTCATTTAGTCTTCCTTTTGAACACGTCTCAAAATCCCCCTCCCTTGATCAAGCATGCGTCGCTGCTAGATTGCTCAGCATGGGTACACTCATTGAAATGATCATCGGCAGCCTGTTCGGCGCGCCGCCTGCAAAAACCAAGATCGGAAAACGCATCCAGAATTACGGATGGATTGTGCCTATTGTCATCGGCATTGGCTTACTGATTTTCTGGCACTGATCCCCGGCCTTGACCTCGCCAGCGCCGATCAAACCGCCGTCGCTCCGACTAAATCAACAATATCGGCCCTATGCGGACATTGCGGATGTTGCTAGGCTATTCACCGAATTAGGCGGGGCTGATATGGTTCGACGGCGGAAGCAGAAACGGGGCGATCTGATTCGGATCGACGTAGATGCTGGAATTCATTTCTATGCCGTCGCGCTAACAAATCCACTATTCGCATTTTTCGATGACATAATTGACACGGATCAACCGCCTGCAATTACAGAAGATCAACCGGTCATATTCAAGCTGGCGGTGATGGACAACGCTGTCAGATCCGGGCGCTGGCCCGTGATAGGCAAGGTAAATCCAAACACAGTGGCCGCCTTGGACAGAACTATATTCTTCAAGCAGGATCAGATTTCAGGCCGGATAACAGCGTATGATCCAATCGCGAATATCGAGACCCCGATCAGCTTCGAAGAGGCAGGCCACCTGGAATGCGCGGCGGTTTGGGATGCCGAGCATGTCGAAGACCGACTTCGAGATCATCTCAACGGCATTCCAAATAAATGGTGGGCATCAATGCGACCCATGAAATAGCACGGGGATAAAGCGAGAATGTCCCCGATTGCGCAGAGCAGACGACTTCATCCAGAAATGACGCGACTTTTGGACCAAGCGGCCGAGGAAACTCGGGGGCGGTTATCAGATAATATTCAGATATTGAACGCGATCTAAATCGGCGCCAAAATCAGATAAGGATCAAATATGGAACCTAAGCGGCGCTTCACTACAGCCTGGCGCCGAAGGCCCGCCGTGAAATTTTCTTCCAATGGCCAGCATCGAACAAGTCATTCATTTCCATGCATTTTTGGCTCGCAGAGGATAATTCCGGCGCGAAATTTTTACTGTCTGAGTTTAACGGCAAATGTGGCGAGGCGTAGCGAGCCTACGCTGGTGCAATGTTCCGGCAATATCAATCCGTTGAAAAACGTCACCCCTGCTCTGAAGGGTTTTTGAAGGCACACGTTAAGTTTGGTCATAAACTACGCTTACGCCCAGATCACACGCCCATCCCGCTTATTTTACCCAGGCAATGACGCAGTTCGATTGGCAAAATATCTTTTTGAAACAACCACTCCCACCTGTTCCCATGAAATTTCGCAAATTCCCGCCAATTCCACATCTGCCTGACTGACAACAATCGGGACAAAGCCCTACAGAATTATACAGAGGACTCCGATCATTCCAGCCAACGCAACAAGCAAAAGAAGAAGCCGCATTTTCATCCAGAATGCCGTTTTACGAGAAATCGGCTTCTGGAGGTTTTCATACGCTTGGGAGTAATCGAGCTTGCTGAACCCAGACCCCAATCTACGATGCGGCATCGTCGCACCGACGACACCGCAAGCCAAGACAAGAAAAACAACGAATACGATAGTCACCTCGTGACCCTCCAACATCAGTAGTTTATCCGACTACTCAGGCCGAGAATAATTTGCTTGCTTAGCCTCAAGGTCAAGCGTTGCGAAAGGGAACACGTCTTCTTCTGGCGCGAACCGGCCATGGCGGCTTTTGGCCCATTGCGGCCATAGCGAAGCCAAGCAGGCTAGTTTTGAAGCTCCTCCCGCAGGAAGCCATCGACATCCTTGGCCGCTTGCGCCGTCGCAGAGGCGCTATATTGTAGCGGATGACCGAAGTAGACAGTGCCAGGCTTTGCTGTAGGGACATCGAAGTCATGAAAGGCACCTGGATAAACTACAAGCCGTATCTCAGGGCCTTTGCCGCTCAAGTGGGTCAACCTCTCCTGACATTTAGCCGGTGGTCCCCAGTCGTCTAGTTCGCCCACCATTATGAGCGTTGGAACGGTGGCGTCCCCTTCACTTGGGGAACAGGTCGGATAGTAGGCTACGGCGGCTTTGAACTTTCGGTTCATTAGCTGCTCATCGCCTTCGACTTTGGTTGCCTCTAGGGCGGTAACTCCCCCAGAGGAAAATCCCATCAGCGCAACTCGGCGTACGTCGACGAATGGTTTCGCCGACAAGAAATCAAGTGCGCCGTAAGCATCATAGACGCGGTCGGACATCGTAAAAAGCCCGTCGCGCTGAGTGTTCTGGCAGGTCGATTTCATTTGCCGCGTTTGGAAGCTATCGACAACGAGCACCACGTAACCCTGAGACGCAAACCGTCCCGCGACATCATTTTTCAGCCGCGATCCCAAGCCTCCGCATCCATGCATAACAACTATTGCCGGAAATGGCCCGTCGCCTTCGGGACGACTAAGGAAGCCGATCAAAGGAGTACCCTGCGGCGGCGGGAAGGCTTCGCCCCTTTGCTTAGCAAGCTTCTCTCGGAACGGGCTGAGTTTGACGGCCTCACTGGTGAATCGCACTTCTTCGTTGGCCGACGCTGAGACGAGACTTGCTGTGAAGGCGGCAATGACGGTGAACTGGGCCGCGAATGTCTTAAAGGGCATCACGTTCTCCTCCGACGCAATCGCATGCTATCAGAGAAATCTAAGTCGACAATGACCGGTATTGGCGCGAACCGGCCATGGCGGCCTTTGGCCCGATGCGGCTATTAAGGGATCGGTCTAGTCATAATTGTCATGGAGTAGAAAGGGAACTGTCTGGTTCTAGCCAATAATCCTGTAATCTGACGAGGAGTTATAGGCGGCAGGAGAAATAGGCAGGTGCAAATGCTGGGACTGAAGCACGGTGTGAATTACTTGGTGGATTACCAACCGGCCTGGAAGCTGGAATTTGAGACCGAACGTGGCCGGATCAAAACCGCACTTGGGATTCTTGCAAAAGGTGTTGAGCATTACGGATCAACGTCCATTGAGGGTATGAAAGCAAAGCCGATACTCGACATTCTGGTTGGTGTTCGTCCGCTGGAGCGTTGGCGAGAGTGCGTCGAGCGATTAGAAGGCTTGGGATACGACTATGCAGAGCACGCGGGTATCCCAGGCCATTTCATTTTTGGACGAGGACGAGACAGAAGCGAACGCACGCACTTGCTTCATATCGTTGAATTCGAGGGAGAGTCTTGGACCTCGAACCTGCAACTGCGGGACGCTCTAAGGCGGGATATGCATCTCCGTCAGGCCTACGTTGCTGCGAAAGAGGCAGCGATTGCAGCTGCCCCAACCGGTCGGGCCGAATACAATGAGCTGAAGCGAAGGTTCATTGATGAGGCGAAAGCTGCACTCGCCAACGAACCGTAGCGGACGGAGCACGCCCAAAGCTACGCGAGCGATCGGCGGCCTCTAGGATTTAAGAACGTTACCGCCATTGACTCAAATCGGGTCGAAAGCGACCCTGATCAACGCCTAGGCGCATTTCCCCTTCTGGCGCAAAGCTGCTCTAAGCATTTGCTCTCAACATCGCCCATCCCCACCACAAAACATCAACTCCCGCGCCTCCGTCCCCTTCTCGCCCGCCACCGAGTAGGGCAACTCCACCCCCTCAACCGAAAACGCTGCGAAAATCTCCCGGATCTCCGGACGATCATTTATCGACAGTATGAAGCCGCCTTGAAGGCCCTTCAAACGGTCGGCAAGAACCTCAAACTGTTCGGGACCAAATAGAGCTTTACCGTAATCATCCTCACAGCCGAAGTATGGCGGATCGAGATAGAACAGCACACCCGGCCGATCATAACGGTTGATCAAGGCCAGCCAGTCCAGGTTCTCGATGACAACGCCAGCGAGACGCTCGTGGACATCTTCCAGGAGCGGAGCAAGCCGGGTTAGATTGAACCTGGCGCTGCCCTCGTGCTGAACGCCGAAGGTCTGGCCTGCGACCTTGCCTCCGAAGGCGAGCTTCTGGAGATAGATGAAACGCGCCGCCCGCTCCAGATCGGTGAGCATTGCCGGGAGGCAGGCCTTCAGACGCTCGAATTTGCGGCAGCTGGTGATCTGGAACTTCAGGATGTCGATAAACTGCGGATATAGAAACTCAAGGCCGAAGACGGCACGACCAGTTGTTGGTGCTGACAGACTCTAAAACCAGACGCAACACACGACAAAGCAATTGCCTCGCTGCGGACAGATGGCATTTGTCGTCGATCCAGATGTATGGGAAGAAAGGCCGTGCGCTTAACGACCGGGAAAACACGAGCCATCCCTGCTCGCGCTGACTAAACGATCGAACCGAAAAGTGGTTACCACTTTTCGGTTCGATGCTTTAGGAAAAGATCGAGGTAGGATAGGCGATCAGAATATCTTTTCGCCTTCTACTCAAGCATATCGACAACTTCGAGTTCAAACCACGCAATACGTTTGTGCGCATCGCTGTGCAGTGAACGCGAGTCCGTCGTTAAAGCACGCTGACGTTTTCAGCCTTCGACTTCCCGGTCTTACGGTCCTGCCCGATTTCGAAGCTGACCTTGTCACCTTCTCTGAGCGAGTCACCGCGCTGCAGGGAAGACACGTGAACGAATACATCCGTTCCACCATTCTCGGGCGTGATAAAACCAAAACCCTTGTCGTCGTTAAAAAATTTCACAGTACCAGTAGGCATGACATTTCCTCTTGAATTCCCGTAGCCGTTTGACTCCGCGCCAGACTTTTATAGCGTGATCCCCTGTCGATCAACCACCAACACAGAGATAGAAAGCTAATTGGCAGAATTGATTGCTTCTTCCGGTTTTAAAATAGGCCTTCAACACCGCTTCGACCTGAGTGACGTTGCAAAAATTAACGCGGCACTCGTCATAGCCGACAGAACTGGCCTGCAACATCGCCTTATCCAAACACAGATCGGGGTCGATCTGCGTCAGCTTGGCATTGTCCTTCTCCCACCGCAGCTATAGGGACCTGAAAGACCCCAATGAACTCAAGAGTTCTACCTCCCCTCTGAGTTTACCTTTTCTCAACCAGACACAAATTTCTTTGCGCAATCAAGCGCTTCGGCGATGGAGACATCCATGTCGAGATATCGGAAAGTGCCGAGCCGGCCGACGAAGGTTACATTTTTCTCAGCTGCAGCCAGTTCCTGGTACCGGGTGAGGTTATCCGACAGACCGGTCAGGTGTACCGGGTAATAGGGAATGTCCTTCTCCGTGCAGGAGCGGCTATATTCCTTGTAGCAGATGGTTTTCTCATGCGTTTCCCAGGGCGAGAAATGCTTATGTTCAGTAATCCGGGTATAGGGCACGTCAGAGCCGCAATAATTCACCACTGCATTTCCCTGAAAATCGCCCTCCCCCCGCAGGATTTCGAAGTCCAGCGTGCGATAAGGAAGCCTGCCTTCGCGATAGTCGAACCAGGCATCCAGCGGACCGCTATAGAAAACGTGGTCGAAATCATCCTTTTCTGCCGGAGAAAAGGGCCTGTTCAGGTGAACCTCAACGCCGTCGATATCCAATATCCGCTCAACGATCTGAGTATAACCGTGCTTGGGCATGCCCTGGAAACGATGATTGAAGTAGTTATCGTCGTAATTGAACCGGACTGGAAGCCGTTTCAAAATACTGGCCGGCAACTGGTCCGGTTGCACACCCCACTGCTTGATCGTGTAACCCTTGAAGAATGCTTCATAGAGCTCCTTGCCGATAAATTTCAGCGCCTGCTCTTCAAAGGATTGCGGCTCCTGATCCATTTTCAAGCCCTTCGATTCGATAAAGGCGCGGGCCTCAGTCGGGTTGAAGGTCTCACCGAAATACTGGTTGATCGTGTGAAGGTTGATTGGCAGCGAAAAAACCCGCCCTTCCGTTATCGCCTTCACCCGGTTGGTATAGGGTTGAAACGTGTCGAACCCAGTAATGTAGTTCCAGACGGTCTCGTTATCAGTGTGAAAGATATGCGGCCCGTAGACATGCACCATAACGCCCGTTTCAGGGTCGCGCGCCGTGTGACAATTGCCAGCAATATGATCGCGCGCCTCGAACACCGAGACCTTGTGCCCCGCTGCGGCGAGTTCGCGCGCGATGACCGCTCCTGAAAGTCCTGCGCCGACAATTGCAATTTCTTTCATCAACCCCGATTCCCCATTGCTGTTCAACACGAATGGTAAATCATTGTGTTTGCGATAAGAAGGCCAAGATCAACAAGAGATCTACATCTCCACCAGATAACGCCGATCTCTGGAATTTGCTATTGTCAATAATCTATTTCCAGAGCAACACATTCAGCAAATGCAATGTTTTTGAGAATTGCGCCAAGAGAGACATCAGGGATCAAATAACGTTTCTAACAACAGAAGTTGCACCATCGCTCTACCGTCGCCCATTAAATGAAAATTAGTAATTCCTCGGGTACATATGATCGCATAAGTCGATCTCTCGTGCAGAACGGAGGTGGACTATGTTAAAGGCAAATTTTGGCGAAACGACATGCACCTTTGCAACACGTTATCGCCAGTTGACGTAGGATCAGAGCTTCTGTGAGCTCTTATGCATGATGCGCTCCTAACGTGCCGGCTCATCCGAGCCATGTCCTGAGTAGCATTTTCTCTTCTGATGCGATTTGATTCGACGGTGCGACATGTCGTGACCCGATAGGATCCATGGTGGGAGGGTGATGTTGGCATTCCGTTAACCCAAGGGGCACATCTCAATGACTTCTATTGTTTCGTCGTTATCCATTACGCAAATCAAGGCACTGTCCACCACAGCGATCGCATCACTGAATACGGAAGACGCAGCTGCACTGTCGACCACTCAGGTTGCGGCATTGTCTTCCAAGCAGATCGCCGCGATCGAAACGGTAGACCTGGCTGTGCTGGACACCAACCAGATGGGCGCTATTTCCGCTACTGGCGTTGTCGGTCTGACGCTCAGCCAGCTGACCGCGTTGAGCTCGGGTCAGGAAGCCGCCTTGAGCACCAAGGCTGTGGCCGCATTGACGGCCACCCAGATCGGCAATTTTGGCACGACGCAAACAGCCAATCTATTGTCGTCGCAAGTTTCAGTCCTGTCCGCGACACAAGTCGCTGCACTTGGCACCGATGACATTGCCGTGATGTCCTCCGACCAGATCCAGGCAATCAGCACCAAAGCGGTCACCGGACTGACCTCTGCTCAGGTTGGCGCCCTGTCCACGGACCAGGTCACTCAGCTGTCAACCGCTCAGGTCTCTACTCTCAGCGCCAAGCAGCTCGCAGGCCTGACCACTGACGGAATTGCCTCCCTTTCCAGCACCCAGGTTGGCGCAATCAGCGCCAAGTCCATCAGCGGCCTGAGCACAAGCCAGATAGCTGCGCTGGAGACCGCCGATGAAGCCGCCCTGACATCGACACAGATCGCCGCATTGTCCACTGCACAGGTCAAGGCCCTGTCTTCCGACCAGGTTTCTGCCTTGTCGTCCACGCAGATTTCCGGCTTCTCTTCGGCTCAGCTCGGCAGCCTCGACACCGCTGATGTGGCAACACTCGACAGCGCCGATCTCGCTGCCATCAGCACCAAGACCATTGTTGGCCTGACGACCACACAGATCGCGTCCTTGTCCACCGACCAGATCAGCGCGCTGTCGTCCGGCCAGGTCGCTACCCTCGGCGCAAAGCAAATCGCTGCCCTCAGCACCGACGCTATTGCTGCCCTTTCCAGCACCCAGGTTGCTGCAATCAGCGCCAAATCCATCAGCGGCCTGACCACAAGCCAGGTGGCTGCGCTGGAAACCGCGGATGGAGCCGCCCTGACAACGGCACAGATCGCCGCATTGTCCACCACACAAGTCAAGGCCCTGTCTTCCGACCAGGTCTCGGCCTTGTCAACAACCCAGGTGGCAACCCTGTCTTCAGCCCAGGTTGGGGTTCTGACCACCGATGCCGTGGCTGGCTTGTCAACGGACCAGGTCGCGTCGATTTCCACCAAGTCAATCGGCGGATTGTCCACTAGCCAGGTTGCGGCTCTGACGACCGCTCAAGCGGAAGCTCTGACAACCACCCAAGTGGCCAACCTCAGCTCCAAGCAGATCTCCGCGCTCGAAACCGCCGATCTCGCTACCTTCTCCACCAACGATATTGCCGCGATCAGCGCCAAGTCAATTACCGGCCTGTCCACGGATGGTATCGGCGCCCTGAGCAGCGACCAGTTGCAGTCTCTCACCACTTCTCAGGTCCAGGCCTTCAACTCGTCGCAGGTTGAAGCCATCATCCTCGCATATCAAAGCATCTAACTGCTGACGGGCGCGGCTTAGGCCGCGCTTGCAAAACCTTTGATACAAAGACCAGATGCGGCGCCTCATCCAGGCGTCGCATTTGCTTTTACAGGCTCCATTCCGCCCAAATGCAATGTTTTGCCCGTGTTTTTTGCTGGCAACCCTTCGTCAAGCCCGATGCAAGCTAATGCAGCTACCAAGGCCAGGCATGACATTGCGATCCAGTTTACCGAGGAAAAGTGTTATGCGTCATGCCTCATGCCCATCGGCATAGGCCTGCTGTCGTTACCCGGCCTTGCGGCCGACTGTTCCTGGGGTGGATATGGACACTGGCATTGTAACATCGACTATCGCGACACCTGCTGCCGACTTCGTGGAGCAGGCACGCACTCAACAGCTCTCCCTGACAAAGTTGTTCGAAGTCGCCGAGCAATGCGCCAGAGCAGGTCGGGTCGATCAGGCCATGGAACTTTACAAGGCCTGGATTGCCTATAACAGCGCCCATCCGCTGGTGCACATGGTCTATTTCAACTATTCCGTCACCTTAAGGCAGCTTGGCGATATGGCTGGGGCGATCAATGCCCTGCGCGCCTGCCTGAAGATTGATCCGCAATTCGGCGCCGCCCATATCAATCTGGGCCGGTCTCTGGAAGACAGCGGACTGCTCAACGATGCGCTGCAACAATGGCGCATCTATGCCGAAATGACCACGGATATTTCGCCTGACCGGCTTGCCAATCGCATCATGGTGCTGGAGCATATTGGTCGCGTGCTGGAAAATGCCGGTCTGATGGAAGAGGCTGAAGCCTCCCTGTGGAAAGCAATCGAGCTGCGGCCCGACAAGACTGAGGCCGGTCAGCATTGGTCCGCCATACGGTTGCGTCAGTGCAAATGGCCGGTCCTTCAAGAATCTCCCCATGTCACAATGCGCCAGTTGCTGGATGCAGTGTCCCCCTTGACGATCTCTTGCTACTCAGACGACCCGCTGTTTCATCTGGCCAAGGCCTATCGCTGCAACAAAACAATGATCGGCCGTCCGGATCTCAGCGCCGTACCACGCCAGGCGCCACGCCAGAAGACCGGAACCGGCCAGCGGTTACGTGTCGGTTATCTGTCATCCGACCTTCGCGACCATGCGGTCGGCTTTGCGCTGCGCGAAGTTCTGGAGTTACATGACAAGACCAGTATCGAAGTGTTCGCCTATTATTGTGGCGAACCGATAGCACTCGACGAAACCCAGCAACGTATCAAACAGGCGGTCGATGGCTGGCGCGATATTTTTGCGCTGAGTGATGTCGATGCAGCCCGGCTGATCGCAGCCGATGAAATCGACGTGCTGATCGATGTTAACGGCTATACGAAACATGCACGCACCCGGATTTTTGCCTATCGGCCCGCACCGGTTATCGTCAATTTCTGCGGCTATCCCGGCTCGATGGCGAGCCCCTTCCATCAATATATGATTGCGGACAATCATATTGTTCCGCCTGAACACGAGATCTATTATTCGGAAAAAGTATTGCGGATCGCCTGCAACCAACCGGTCGATCGCAAGCGGAAGGTGGCGCCGCGCCCGACACGCGCCGAAGTGGGCCTACCCGAAGACGCCTTCGTCTTTGCCTGCTTCAATGGCATGCAGAAGATTACGCAAAGCGGCTTTACCCGCTGGATGACCATCCTTCAAGCGACACCCGGCAGCGTGCTCTGGTTGCTGTCCGGCAACGAAGAGGTCAATCAGCGTCTGCGCGATATGGCAACCCGGTGCGGCGTTGATCCGGCTCGGCTGCTGTTTGCGGCCAAGGCCGGCAATGCGCAGCATCTTGCCCGCATCGCTGTTGCCGATCTTTTTCTCGACACTTTCCCCTACGGTGCGCATTCCACTGCCGCCGACGCCATCAACATGGGCTTGCCGGTCCTGACCTTTCCCGGCAAAAGCTTCGCATCGCGTTTCTGCGCCAGCGTCGTGGCATCGGCGGGAGCGCCAGAGCTGATCTGCCAATCTCCAGAGGATTATGTGCAACGCGCCATCGCCTTTGCCCAGGATCGCCAGAGCCTTATGGCCGTCAAGGAAAGCCTGAACCGACAATTCGAAACCAGCGCCCTGCGTGACATGCCAGGCCTCGCCCGCCGGCTTGAAGAATTGTTCTGGCAGATGCAAGGCGAATGCGAGCGGGGGGAAACACCCAAGCCTGAGCTGCTCAATATGGAGGCCTATTACGAGATCGGTGTCGAATTCGCCCTGGAGAATATCGATTTCGAGGACGATCAAACCTATCGGCAGCGCTACCGGGAAAAGCTTGCCAAGTGGAACAGGCACACACCTTTGCTTCCCGACAAGCGGCTGTGGACCGGCATCGAAGACTGACACCACGGCTCGAAGACACTGCATAATTTCTTAAACCGGCATCGATTTAAGAAGAAAATTATGCGGCATATATAAAGCGCTACAGCGCCGCCCGCCAAATCTGGCGGACGGTGCTGCTCTATTTTCTGCCGAAGAGAAAATTGGCGGCCTCAGGGCCTAACCTGTTCCCAGACACGCAGGAAATTGCCGCTATAGACATCGATGATCCGTTGCGCCGGCCAACCGGCGGCGATCATGGCTTCGGTCAATTTTGGAAGATCGGCGCCGCTCTGCATGCCTGTCGGCAGGCTGGAAATGCCACCATCGAAATCGCTGCCAAAGGACAGGTGCTTCCAGGGATCCTCGACAATGTCCATACTGGCGATAAGCTGCGCGAATGCTTCATAATAGGCGATCACGAAGGCAATGTCGGCATCCATGTCCGGCTTGCCATCCGCAAGATAGCGGTTCTGAAGGAAATACGGTGCTAGGATAACGCTGATACAGCCGCCGGTCCGGACAATGGCGCGGATGGCTTCATCGCTGAAGGCCCGATCGAGATGACGTGAAGGTCTCTCCTCCCCGCGCCGTGTCACCGTGCGCGATGCGCCATGCGAGGCAAAGACCGGAACGTTGCGGCGAACACAAATCTCACAAGCATCGAGAATGCCCTGCGTGGATGTGTGGGTGACATCCACCAACAGACCGACATCGACGCAGCGCTCCACCACCTGCCTGCCGAAGGCAGACAACCCGCCACCCTCGATCTTGCGCCACGGATTGACCGGCGCATAACCGGCCTCGGAGATATCGGTATGGCTGAAATGGTTGAGGGTCAGATAAGCGGCACCGGCCTTGGCAATCTCTCCCAACCTGTCCAGCCGCAGTGGCTGGCTTTTCGCCCCGCCCGGCCCCAGCATATGGGCGCCTTCCATGGACAGGATCGCGCATCGCGCACCCTCCCCCTTGGCGGCGCGGACCTCGTTGGCGTTGCGCGCCAGCCGCATCCGGCCCTGGCTCTGCCTGATAACCTCTTCCACATAGCGATGATGATCCACCCAGTTTTTCCAGGGGTCGAGGAAGGGGGGCGGAATAAGATTTTCCCACAAGGCGTGGGCGCTGAAACAGGCCCCACCATAACCGCCTTCCAGAAAATCAGGCCCGCTGACATGTTCGGACAATGGCCTGTTGCGCCCTCTGGGTGAGGTTTTGCGAATCAGCCAGACCACAAGGGAGCGCCGATGCGCCTTCCAGTCCCCCTTCCAGAAATCATATCCGGCCAGTCGCGATAGAAACAGCGAATCCAGATGGGTATCGATTGGATAGGCAAGCGCGTGAAGCGCGCTGACAGTCATATCGGTTATTTCAGAAATGGAATCTGTGGTGTTTTCAGAAGAAAGCCTGTCCATTGAGACATGTCTCCAGCAACGAATTTTAAAAATGACTAAATATAAATATTAATGTGAATGTTACTCGCATCCTGTGTCCGGTTTATAAAAACACAAATGATGCAGTAGGCTCTGAAATGCTTCGATCAGACCAAGCGACACACTCTATGACGTCGCCATTGTCTCTCGTATCGATACGACAGCGCCTTTTGATCTGATCCGTACCCATAGTCAGACGAATAAAACAATAAGTCCAGCGCGTTTACAAATGTGCGATCACCAGACAAACGTAAAGGCGGCGCGCGTCCTGTCGGGACGCGCGCCGCCAATCATTTAACATCACTCTTCAATTCAAGACCGGCTTCACAGTCTATCCAATAATCGCCGCTGGCCGTCTGCAAATGAAAATTTCTGCGCTTGACTGCTTCATTCGCATTTCCAAACGGAAAACCGCTTCGCACTTTTCCTGGAATGCTTGTCCTCACGTACGTTAAGTACGCTCCGTTCCGGTTCTCGAAATCACCATTTTCGCCAGGCCAGCAGCAATTCTTGAACAGACTGTCAATCCGCGAAGGGGCAACCGGGGCGGTTTGCGAGAACGACCCGATCGTATTCGCCGTAGCGGATACCACCGACAATCACGCGGCGCGGCGTGACCCGTTCGATATTCGGCCGGCGCAAGCCGTCGCGGCGGGCCTGACGGATCGCATCACCGGGCGAGCAAACGCCACCGTAACGCCGATCGGGACCATCCCAACGCCGTGGCGGCGGTGGCGGTGGGCCACCCCATGGCGGAGGCGGAGGCGGCGGACCACCCCACGGCGGCGGTGGCGGTGGACGGCGATAACCGTCATCGCCCCAGGCTTGTACCAGTTGCGGCGCGTCGCCGCCGATATAGACGCCCAGGCGCACATCCGGCTGGGCCGCGGCCGGGCCAACCGTAGCAACCACCGCGCCGATCAAGGCCAGTCCAGCCAGAGTTGTTTTCGCAAAAATGCTTCGCATTGTTTTTCTCCTCGAAGGACGGCATGGGTTTCTCTTTGAAAAACCGGCTCACCGCCCCGAAAACCCTTATCTAATCATGGGTTTGATTGATCTGCGCAGAACACAGACGCAGAAAAACCAACCAAGATCTCGCATCGGACAGCCCGTTTCCGTAAGCGATTGATTGAGAGATTAACGCCGCAATACTGAACGCCATCAGAAGCGCGCATTCAGTCTCGGTTCATTAGTTTCAGCTTGTGGTTCAGGAGCTTAGATGCATTACTACCTGGCGCGTATGGGGTTGGTCGCGATGTTCGAACAGGTAAATACCCTGCCAGGTTCCAAGCAAAAGCCGTCCATTGGCCACCGGAATACAAATCGACACCTGCGTCAGGGCTGATTTTATATGGGCCGGCATGTCATCGGGCCCTTCCTGGCGATGGGTGATCCATGCCATGGAAGGATCGTTACACGGCGGGACGAGGCGTTGAAAAAACACTTTGAGATCGCGCTTCACATCCGGATCGGCATTTTCCTGGATGATCAGCGAGCAGGACGTATGGCGCACGAAAACAGTCAATAGTCCTTCCTGGGCGCCCGCATGCCTGACAAAATCATCGGCCTGATCGGTAAATTCGTACAGACCCTGGCCACGTGTGGACATCGACAGGCTGGTTTGCGGCATGGCATGGTCCTCGAATTGCGCTCCGTCAAGGAAATGGCCCATAGAACGCCTGCGTCAAGGGCTCTTTCCAGCTGCAAAGCTTAGACGTTCCGGCTGGGAGAAACACAGCAAGTCTTCCAGAGGTGCCGGGCGGCCATAGAGAAAACCCTGATGTTTGCGGCATCCGGCTTCCACAAGCCAGCGTGCCTGCACCTCCGTTTCGATACCTTCCGCGACAACATCGATGCCGAGCGCCTGGGCCATTTGCAGCACGGCCTGAACGATAACCTGCCCAACCCGGTCGTCCCCAACCCGGCTGATCAGGCTACGGTCCAGCTTCAACCACTGGATCGGCAGGCTGCTGAGAGAGGAAATATTCGAATAGCCGGTGCCGAAATCATCGAGCGCAACCCGAACGCCGAGCCGCGAAAGTTCGGAAAGCTCACGCCCGGCCCGCAGCAGGTCCGACATGATCAGGTCCTCGGTAATCTCCACCACCAATGCCGTGGCTGGAAAACCGGTCTGTTCCAGGATGGACGCGATGACCATCGCCAGATTACCGGACTTGAACTGGCTTGGAGAAATATTGACCGACACGTAGTTGAGCTTGCCAGCCTTGACCAGCGGCGCTGTTTGCGCACAGGCCGCGCGAGCGACCTGCGCAAACAACCGATCCAGAAGGTTGCGCTCTTCCGCCAGTGGCAGAAATACACCCGGCAGCACCAGACCGCGATAGGGATGATGCCAGCGTGCCAGCACTTCCACCCCCAGTATCCGCTTGCTGGCTCCATCCACGATCGGCTGGTACCAGGGCATGATTTCATGGCGGTCCATGGCCAGCACCAGTTCCAGTTCCAGCAAGCGTCGCTCGTTGGCCTCGGCCCAAAGGTCGTCGTCAAAAGCGGTCGCCAGCGACAGCCCAGCTTTCTTGGAAACGTAAAGCGCCATATCGGCATGCCGCAGCAATTCGGTGGACGATGCGGCATGATCCGGCAGGCTCGCATATCCGATGGACGCCGAGACCTCCAGGCGCTTGCCGTTGAAGAGAACCGGCTCCTGCAAACTGGCGCGAAAACTCGAGACAAAGGCATGATCGGCCGTCACATCCGGCAGATGGTCGAGAATCAATGCAAATTCGTCACCACCCAGCCGTGCCACCGTTCCAGGTCCAGCCGCAACCATCAACCGGCGGGCAAATTCCCGCAGCACCGCATCCCCCGTCTCATGACCATAAGCGTCGTTGATCGCCTTGAACCTATCCATATCAACAAGAACAACCGTAACACGGTCGCCTCGAAGGCGGCTTTTCTGGCAAGCGTCGGTCAAAACCGCGGTAAAGCTGCGGCGATTGGCAAGCCCGGTCAATTGGTCCTGCTGGGCCAGCGCAATGGCACGTTCGCGCTCCTGAACCAGCTCCTCCGTGCGCTGCATGACCCGCTGTTCGAGATCTTCCGCCTGTCGTGCCAATTGGCAATTGGCCATGTAAAGTTCACGCGCACGCGCTTCCAGCAATGTCTCGGCTTGGCGGCGGGCCGCGCGCTCGCGCTCCAGACGGCGAGTCAGCCGGTCGATCCGGTCAGGCTCGGAAACCTCTAGTGGCTGGTTTACCATCACGATGCGCTCTCGGCGATCACAAACAGAGTTGCCCCATCGTCGCGCGCGCTGCGTTCGACCGTAACAGTGCGACCAAAATGCCGGGCAGCACCCTGGATCAAGCCTTCCGCCAGCGCCTCCATTTTCCGCCCGGACCGATAGAGCATGGACAGGGACGTACCGTCCTGGCTGAGAATTTCGAAGGAAGGCAATTCCGCGTCGGGATAAAGCTTTTTCACCTCGACATGAATATGGGCATCAATGCTGGCGAGAAAGCCGAAGAGACCGCCGCTGAGGTCGAAAAAGCCTGGAAACAACACGGCGAAACGTCCCGCAAGATGCAGTCCGAACGCCTGCATCAATGCATCGACACCAAGGCCGGAGCGTTGCGACAGCGCAGCCAGCAGCGCCATCATTTCACGATGGTCATAGGTGCCGACGCTGGTATAGGCTCCGCCACTGGCAAGCCCATTGGTCAGCAAAGAGGCTTCGATAATGTCGTCGGCCATGTCTTCATTCCAGGTCGCGGCGACGAATTCGAGCATTTCCGTAAAAACCATCCCTTTCATAGTCTATCCCAATGCCTCCCAGCTATCGACGCGAGGCAAGAATATGAGGGAAAACTTAACAACAAAGCGTTGTACCACCCAGCTCTACGCCCCAAATATACTTTGTGGTGAATGCAGTCTTACCGCATTGATGGAGGTTTATGCGCCATGGGCAGCAAGCACTGTCGGGCTGCGGCAAGGACGCTGGCCGTTAGCGGATCGAGCGCCCGGCCCAGCGCCCTGCTCCAGTGCCAATAAAGCGGCACGGCAAGCGGTTGATCCGGCGCCAGATCCACCAGAACGCCCTCGGCGATCAAAGGCGCCACCGAAACCGCCGGGTTCATGCCCCAGCCCAGCCCCAGACGCGACGCGTCGATAAAAGCCTGGCTGGAGGGCAACCAATGGCAAGGGGGTGACAATGGACATCCGGCCACCTGCTCCATCCAGGCGGTTTGCAATCCATCCTTAGCGTTGAAAGTAAGGCAAGGGGCGACAGCCAGAGCCTCAGCGGTGATGCCCTGGGGAAACCATAGCGCCGCGAAATCCGGGCTGGCCGTGGCGCGGTATGTCAGCAAACCAAGCGGTCGGCAATCGCAGCCCTGAACGGGCGCGGCAAGCGAGGTCACCGCCGCCCGCACCTCACCGCGCCGCAGCCAATCGGCGCTGTGGTCCTGATCGTCAAGCACCAGATCGAACAACAGGCCCTCCACCGCAGCCATGGCTGGCACGAACCATGTCGCGAGACTATCGGCATTGATTGCCAGTCGCACCGTTACCTGGGCCGCCTGCGCAAGACCGAGATCACCGATCACCTCGCGCTCCAGCAAGGCCACTTCCTCGGCATGGCGGCACAGCCGCGCCCCCGCCGAGGTCGGCAAGCAAGGTTGGCCACGAATGATCAGCGCCGTGCCGGATCGCTCCTCCAGCAGCTTGATCCGCTGCGAGATCGCCGATTGCGTTACCCCCAACTGACGGGCGGCTTTTTCAAAACTGCCGCTGCGCAGCACAGCCACCAGCGCTGATAAATGCTCACCATCAAATGCCATTAGAAATTCTTATGCCTGGTTATATTTGTTAATTTTTCTAATGAATTCATTTGCATTAGTCAAAGGCTCCCAACCTGGAGCCGCCTATGCAAACCGCCTATTTTTCCGGCCTGTTTCTTGGCCTGAGCCTGATTGTCGCCATTGGGGCGCAAAACGCCTTCCTGCTGCGCCAGGGCTTGCGGCGCGAGCATGTCTTTATCCTCTGCCTGACCTGCGCCGCCTCTGATGCCTTGCTGATCGTGCTTGGCATTTCCGCGCTGGCGACAGTAACCGCACTTCTGCCCGCTTTTGAGCCGGTGCTGCGCTATGGCGGCGCGGCGTTTCTTCTGGCCTACAGCGCCCGGCACGCGCTCGCCGCACTGAAACCCGAGAACGGCTTGACACCCGGCGAAGCCAAGCCCAGCACGCTCACCGCCAGCCTTGCCACCTGCCTTGCCCTCACCTTTCTCAACCCGCATGTCTATCTAGATACGGTGCTGCTGATCGGCTCGATTTCCAGCCGTTTTGCGGATCACAAGACAGCCTTCGGCCTTGGCGCTGTTTCGGCTTCCTTCCTGTTTTTCTTCTTGCTCGGCTATGGCGCACGGCTATTGGTGCCGGTATTTGCGCGGCCCATCTCCTGGCGCATTCTGGATGCAATCATCGCCGTGGTCATGGCCTGGATCGCCATCGGGCTGATTCGGCATTCGTAAGCGTCAATTCACCGGAAAGCGCCGCGCCTGCCACTGGCTTTTCGGCACAGCGGCACCGAGCGAATAGCTGAAACTAGTGATTGCAAGGGTCTTGGCATCCGTTTCGCAATGATAGCCGATATCATACCATTGTCCCCGGCTGCGGAAGGCAGCGCCGGACACATCCATCAACCGAGCGGTAACGGTCTGTCGCGTCGTCGGAGATCCCGCAATCACATCCGGAACCGCGCCGGGCACGGCGCGACGGATCTGTTCGAGCATTTCAATGCTGCAAATCTGCACGATCCGGCGCTCAGGAGGCAGCGTGCCGAGGGCTTGGCGCACACGCGGATCAGACAGCGTTGCCTTCGAATAGATCCGCTTGGCAGGCTTCAACGCGGCAACAGGCGCGGCTTTCTTGTCCGCCGATGCAGGCGAAGGCGAGGCCTCGCGCTTTTGCTGCGGCTGCGCGGCGCTCTCCTCATCCAGCGCAAAGCGTTGCTCCGTCACCAGCCCGCCGCCCGGCTTTTCCACCTTGTCCGGCGTCGGCAATTGCCCGGCCAGCCCGGCATCCGGCGGCGTCACATCCTTAGGCAAGGCGGGCGGTTGCGGCGGCTCAGTCTTTTGCGGATCACCTGCGGCGGACTTGTCCGGCCCGGCTTTCGGGGCATCGGGGGGCGGTGACTGGGTTTGTGCAGCCGGTTCCTCGGCAGGCGGTGGCACGGGCGGCGCATCCTCCTTCGGGGCCTCCTCGTCCTTCGGGGCTGATTCCAGAGCTTGCGGCTTTTCCTCGGCAGGCTTTGGCGGCTCCTGCTGTGGCGCAGGTGCAGGCGGTTTGGCTTCCTGCTTTTCTTCTGGCTTCTTCTCTTCTGGCTTGGGCGCAGCGGCGGCAGGTGCCGGGGCTTCCTTTGGCTTGGCCTCCGGCTTCAACTCCAGCTGTAATTGCTTTTCCGGTTTTGGCTTTTCAGGTTGAGGCTTTTCCTCTGGCGGCGGCTCAATGGAAACCGACACGACCTCTTCCTTCGGCGCATCAGGCGCCGGGGAAGGCCAATGGGCCAGGAATGCCAGAACCAGAAGCCCATGCAGCAGCACCGAGGCGGTGATGCCCCAGACAAAGCGCTTATGCATCGGTTGCGGCTTTTCCTGCATTGCCCGATCCATACACGGCGCTGACGCCCGCCGCAAACCCGCAAGGTCCACTTCGCCACTTCCAGGCAGACACAATGGCGTGCTAACAGACACATGTCAGCCACGCCATTGCGGACCCACCATGTTCCTCAGCCCCGACGATTTGCACAGTCTCACCGCCATCCGGCAGGAGCTTCATCGCTATCCGGAAATATCCGGTGAGGAACAGGAGACAGCCCGGCGGATCGTCGAGGCACTGACGCCGCTCAACCCGGATCGCATCTTGACCGGGCTTGGCGGACATGGTGTGGCGGCGGTGTTTGCGGGTGCGGCAGCAGGCCCGACCCTGCTGTTTCGCTCAGAACTCGACGCCCTGCCGATTACGGAAAAAACCGGCCTGCCCTATGGATCGACAATTCCGGGGAAAGGCCATCTCTGCGGCCATGACGGCCATTCCACCATTCTACTGGCGCTGGCACTTGGCCTGTCGCGCCAGCCGCCTGCCACAGGCCGCGTCGTGCTGCTGTTTCAGCCTGCCGAGGAAAATGGGGCTGGTGCCGCCGCTGTGCTGGCCGATCCGCGCTTTGCTGAGATTGCGCCGGATCTGGCCTTTTCCCTGCACAATCTGCCGGGCATTCCGTTCGGCCATGTGGCGCTGAAGGCAGGCCCGGTCAACTGCGCCTCACGCGGGCTGAAAATCACGCTGACCGGCAAAACCGCCCATGCCTCGCAGCCCGAAACCGGCCTGTCGCCAATGCTTGCCATCAGCAGCCTGATGCCAGCCCTGACCGCCCTCTCCCACAGCGCCCCACCCGCCCCCGACTTCCGCCTCGCCACCGTGACCCACGCAAAAGCAGGCGAACCCGCCTTCGGCATCGCGCCCGGCGACGGCGAGATCTGGGTGACGCTGAGAACCCTGACCGATCAGGGCATGGACGGGCTTTGCAGCCAAGCCGAAGCCCTCGCCCGCACAACCGCAGCACAACACGGCCTTGGCCTGACCCTCACCTATCACGACATCTTCCTACACTGCGAAAACGCCCCGCAAGCCGTCACCGCCCTCACCACCGCCCTCGATGCCGAAGGCATAACCCACGACGCCCGCGCCCTGCCGATGCGCGCCTCCGAAGACTTCGGCCGCTTCCGCACCATATGCCCCACCGCCATGTTCTTCCTCGGCGCAGGCGAGACACACCCGGCGTTGCACAACCCGGATTATGACTTTCCAGATGTGTTGATTGAGATTGGAGCGAGGGTGTTTATGCGGGTGGTGCGGGGGTGATTGGCGGCGAGGCAACCGTCGATGATGGCTTCGTTGATCTCTTCAATGGAGAGAACGCGACCGTTGGTTTTGCCTTTGAGGAAGCCCTGGAGGTGGTGGAGTGTAGGGCGTTCACCCATTTTCTCATCAGGATGATTTGGGATTAGGTTCATTTTTATTCTCTTTGGCCAAACCTTCAGCCACGCCATTGGCCTGTCTCAAGATTGAGAAGCATGGGAACGATGATCGAAACAGCACGCACTGCACCACTAGAGTCTGTCAGATTCCAATTTTCCCTGACAAACTCTAGGAACGCTCAGACCGTTCCCAATATTCCAGCAATTTGCCACTGTCGGCTCTGGTTACAAGCAGGAAGATTGGGTCGCTGTGGGGGTTGCCGGTGCCGTGGCTGTAGATTTGTACGGTCTGGTCGTCCTGGCGGATGACGGTGTAGGTCAGTTCGGTGTTTTTATCTGTTTCTCTGCGTCGCAGGCGGTAGCGGAGCAGCAGCGCCAGGACGGCCAGAAACATGCCCGGCGGTATCAGCAGCCAGAGGGCCTTGATCGCATCCGGTGAGGCGCGGAAGGTGGCGAGAAGGTCAGCCCAGATATCGTAAGTCTCCATTGCGGCGCTCCCTGTGAACAACACGAGCGATCACCGGAGGGTCTTGCCCTCTGGTGATCGGGGAGTTGGAAAGCCGTACACAAGACGACCGCCCCGACCTTTAAGCCGAAGCTCTGGACATACGCCGAGGCCTCCCCGACCATAGAGAATGGTAGAGAGCAAACCGTATAGACACAGTCCACCGCCTCAGCCACAAACCTATGGCTGAGGGGTGTCTTTATAACGACCGACACAGGCCGTTGTGTAAGGGGTTTCCACGCCCCAAGATCGGCGCGTTACAACCGATCTCACCCGATGTTTAGCGCATAAAGGGTGGTAATTGGAAGTGGGGCAGACGGGATTTTATTGGGCAGGGATGAGGGTGTTGATGCAGCAAGATCAGACCCTTACCGCACGGATCCGCCGCAGATATTTTTTGGTAAAACATACCCACACAGCGAGTTTTTTTCCCACAACAGCATTTTTTGCACTGCATTATGCACAATCGATAAAATTATCCTTTTTCAAATCAGAATTTTCTCACGGGTGTACAGGATATTGGCGCGCGCCGGGCAAGCCCGGTTATTCTGGCGGGGCGATGACGGCCTCGCTGCCAACCGGACGACGCCAAATGATACGGAAAAGGCCGGTCAGGAGAACAAAATGACATCTGCATCCGCCATAGCTGCCAGCATCCCACCAGCACCCTCGCGGACGGGATATTTGATTGCCGCAAACCCCGCGCCGCCCATTGCAAAACCGACTGTGGCCACCTCGTCTGCCGCCAGCATTCCCTCTACCATTGCCGCCCTATCCGTCCGCGATACGTGAGCAGCGAGAGTTTGCAGGTTCATGTTGAACCACAGGACACGGCGCAGACGTTTTGATATGCCGTTTGCCCCCTCATCCCACTGCCGGGACCTTCTCCCCGCTGGGGAGAAGATGTATGAGGCAACGTTTTGCTCTTTCAACATGACAGCGCCGTACGTTTTATAAAACGCACAGCGCTGTAACACTTTAAATCCGCTGCAATTATGCAGTCGTTTGAGGTTCAGAGCTATCAGCGTGGTCTCTTCTCCCCAGCGGGGAGAAGGTGGCGGCAGCCGGATGAGGGGATGGCGAAGCCCCGAAAACTTTGCGTCGTGTACCGTTATATTGAACCAGACAAATTCTTAAGCACCCGCGATAGCTTGCAAGGGAATCATATCTCCTCGTGGCCCGTAATAGTGTCATCGCCGTAAAGCCTGGACATCAAGCCGGGTTTGACGTGTTGGCTTGCCCAGGCACGGCTCTGGCAGAGCAAGATCGCCCCTCTGCTCTGCCAACCTCCCTTCCCCACCCTTAAACGCAAAAACCCGGCGTTTCCGCCGGGTTTTCAACTTTTGTCTCTTGGCTAAGCTTAGCTGTCCAGGAAGCTGCGCAGTTTGCGGCTTCGGCTGGGGTGTTTCAGCTTGCGCAGGGCCTTGGCTTCGATCTGGCGGATACGTTCGCGGGTGACCGAGAACTGTTGGCCGACTTCTTCCAGCGTGTGGTCAGTGTTCATGCCGATGCCGAAGCGCATGCGCAGCACGCGCTCTTCGCGTGGCGTCAGCGAGGCGAGCACGCGGGTGGTGGTTTCGCGCAGGTTGGCCTGGATGGCGGCATCGATGGGCAGCAGCGCGTTCTTGTCCTCGATGAAGTCGCCGAGATGCGAATCTTCCTCGTCGCCCACGGGGGTTTCGAGCGAGATCGGCTCCTTGGCGATTTTCAGCACTTTGCGGACTTTTTCGAGCGGCATGGCCAGCTTTTCAGCCAGTTCTTCAGGCGTCGGTTCGCGGCCAATTTCGTGCAGCATCTGGCGCGATGTGCGAACGATTTTGTTGATCGTTTCGATCATATGCACCGGAATACGGATCGTGCGGGCCTGGTCGGCAATCGAACGGGTGATTGCCTGCCGGATCCACCACGTCGCATAGGTGGAGAACTTGTAGCCGCGCCGGTATTCGAACTTATCAACCGCCTTCATCAGGCCGATATTGCCTTCCTGAATCAGGTCAAGGAATTGCAGGCCGCGATTGGTGTATTTCTTGGCAATCGAAATAACCAGACGCAGATTGGCCTCGACCATTTCCTTCTTGGCGATCCGGGCTTCGCGTTCGCCCTTCTGCACCATGGAGACGATACGGCGGAATTCGGCGATCGAAATGCCGGTTTCGGTCGCCAGATTCTGGATTTCCTGACGGATTTCCCGGATTGTGTTGTTTTCCTCGCGGGCGAAATCCTTCCAGCCGCGGGCTGCAAGATTGCCGACCGACTTCATCCAGTTGGGATCAAGTTCCGCGCCCTGATATTGCTCCAGGAAGCTGTCGCGCTTGACGCCGTAGCTTTCGGCCAGCCGCAACAGGCGGCCTTCGTTCTGCATCAGGCGCTTGGAAATGTCGTAGAGCTGCTCGACAAGGCTGTCGATACGGTTCTGGTTCAGCGACAGCGATTTGACTGCCGTGATCAGCTGATCCTTCAGCTCCTTGTAGCGCCGCTCCTGGCCTGATGACAGCGTGCCGGCACAGGCCAAGCGCGCTTCCACCTGCTGGTCCTGCAACTTGCGCAGTTTCTTATAGGTATCGGCGATCAGGTCGAGGGTTTCCATGACCTGGGGCCGCAACTCGGCTTCCATGGCGGCCAGCGAAAGATTGGACTCGTCTTCGTCCTCTTCCTCTTCTTCCGGCATCTGCATGTCGCCGCCGACATTGGTGATGTCGTCTTCGCTGGAGCGGACCCGGCGGGTCTTTTCCTTTTCCTCGGCAGCCTTACGGTCCGCCTCGATTTTTTCCGGGCTCTGGAATTGCGGTGCGGCCTTGGCCTCGGGACCGGAATAGGTGGTCTCGAGATCGATGATCTCGCGCAGCAGAGTCGTGCCTTCGTTTAGCTCGTCGCGCCAGATAATCAGCGCCTGGAAGGTCAGCGGGCTCTCACAGAGACCGGCGATCATCGTTTCGCGGCCAGCCTCGATGCGCTTGGCAATGGCGATTTCGCCTTCGCGCGACAGCAGCTCCACCGAGCCCATTTCGCGCAGATACATGCGCACCGGGTCGTCCGTGCGGTCGGTCGGCTCTTTCTTCTTGGCTGTGGCAACAGCGGTATTGCCAGCAGGCGCCAGTTCGCCGCCTTCGCTTTCGGCTTCTTCGTCGTTATCGCTTTCTTCGGCTGCCGGATCTTCGGCGTCCTCGTCCTCGACGACGTTGATGCCCATGTCGGAAAGCATCGCCATGGTGTCTTCGATCTGCTCCGAGGTCACTTCCTCAGACGGCAGAACCGAATTCAACTCATCCATAGTGACGTAGCCGCGCTTCTTGGCGGCCTTGATCATTTTCTTGACCGCGTCATCCGAAAGATCGAGAAGCGGACCGTCGGTCGCGCCATCGCGCTCGTTCTCGGCTTCTTCGTTTTCCTTGACCTTGGTTGCCATGTATCTCGTCGCTTTCCCTGACGCTTCAATTTTCCGCAGTGCTGTCACGCGCCAGATGGGGCATAGCCTTGCACCGACCACTACGAATCACTGGTTATGACCTACAGCGCCATGCGCGGACCATACGCACGAAACACGCTGTAAAACCTTAAATGTGCAGCACAACTTCTCAAACCAGATGAGGCTGAAGAAAAACCATGCCTTAGATGCGAAACATTCCGTCAGCCTTGGTGCTTTCCTGAAGGAAATGGCACGTTGACCAAGCAATGTCTAATTCCCGGTTGACCACCACGGTTCCCGTAGATTGCGGTATAACTACACAAACAGGCGACGAAGCCCGCCAGCATAGACCCGGCGCAACCTGCGTCACCTTGTTTTTTCGTTTGACCGTGATTCCCACAATTTATCGATACGTCAAGCCTTTTAAAGCGATTGTGCCTGTTGATATCGCGAAAAAACCATTCATCTCGCTCTACGCTCCTTATCCAAACGCCTCCACACGCGCCACAAGTGGCAGGGAGCCATTTAATCGTCACGTCATTAACCTGTCCTTTTGGAACATCCTTTCGGGACAGGCACGGCCTCGATCTCAGGAACTTCACCCGGTTTGAACTGAAATCTAGGCACTCACGCCGCCGATACAAGGGGCGCGGTTGGTATCTGCCATAACAAAGCTTGCAAAACCGTTATGAATTGTGACCATAAGCCGGTCCCTTGACGCGGCCCGACATTACGCCGAAGCCATCGATGATCGCTTCCTGGTTCTCCATCCGAACGATTTCCAGCTGCACTTCCTGCAAAACCGACATCAGCCCATCGATCCGCCCGGCATCATCAGCTTCGGTCGCCTCGGCAATCTCGCGTTCCAACTCGATGCGCTGGCGGCGCAGCGCCTTGGCGCGCTTATGCAGGGACAGTGCCTGGGTATATCCCTCGCGGGCATCTTCCAGCGCCGCCACCGTGGTTGCCGTCCACAGCCTGGCATTGCGGATCTGCTGGTCCAGCGCCTTCAACAGCGTATCGAAACCAGCAGCCATCAACCGCTCATATAGATCCTCGCGGGTCAGTTGCGCACCGGTTTGCGCGACAGCGGTCAGCACCGCAGGCCAAAGCCGTTGCAGATCACGGCTGTCGAAATCGATGCAGGAAATCTCGTCATAATCCTCCTGCAACAATTGCGGATGGTTGACGATGGTCAGCGCCAGCACGCTTTCGCGCAGGCTGGGCTGGTCATGGCTGCGGCTGACCATGCCCGACCGCGTCAGCCGGTCGGAAGCAACCGTGCTGCCGGGACGCTGGCCACCGGGCGCGCCGCGTCCACCCGCATTGTTTTGAAAACGGCCATTGCCGGGCCGGTTGCCGGTAAAGCCACCACCACCGCGCTCGAAATTGCCGCGCCCGGCACGGCCAGCGCCCTGCCCCTGGAAGAAACCATAGAGCCGGTCCCTGACATTCTGCTGATAATGGCGGCGCACATTCTCATCGGCAATGATATTGACGATCTGCTTTAACCGCGCCTCAAGCTCGGCGCGCTGCTCCGGCGTGTCAAAGCGGCCCTGGCCGGTTTCGCGCAGCCAGACCATTTCGTCCAGAGAGCGGGCCTCGGCCAAGACCCGGTCAAAGGGGGCGCGGCCATCCTGCTTGACCAGGTCGTCAGGGTCCTTGCCATCCGGCAGCATGGCGAAGCGGACGCTTTTTCCCGGCTTCAGATGCGGCAGTGCGAGATCAACGGCGCGAAACGCCGCCCGCTGCCCGGCACCGTCGCCATCGAAACACAGGACCGGCTGCGGCGTCATTTTCCACATCAGTTCCAGCTGGTTTTCAGTCAGCGCCGTGCCAAGTGGCGCCACAGCGTTTTCCACACCCGCCTGATAGAGCGCGATCACATCCATATAGCCTTCGACGGCAATGATCGTCTCTGCCCCATCGGCGCCCTGAAGCGTCCGCCGGGCGCGGGAGAAATTATAGAGCACATTGCCCTTGTGAAACAGTTCCGTCTCGTTGGAATTGAGATATTTGGCTGGCGCATCCGGCGACATCGCCCGTCCGCCAAACGCAATCACCTTGTCGCGGGACGACAGAATCGGAAACATGATCCGGTCACGGAAACGGTCATAGGAAACCGGAATATCCGGCCCATGCACCACCAGCCCGCAGGCCTCGATCTGCTCCTTCGGCACGCCTTTTCCGGCCAGATGTTCCTTCAGCGCATTGCGGCTTTCCGGCGCATAGCCCAGACGAAAGGTCTCGATGGTGCGGCCCGACAGGCCACGCTCCCGCAGATAAGCCCGGGCCTTGGCACCCTGGGCTGCCTGTAACTGATCCTGGAAGAACAGTGTGGCCATTTCCATGACGTCCTGAAGGCCAGTGCGCTCACGGTCACGCTCTATGTCACGCACATCCACCTTGGGCATGGCGATACCGGCCATGTCGGCAATCCGCTCGACGGCCTCTGGAAAGTTCAGGCCTTCCAGATCGGTCAGAAAGCGAAAATGATCGCCGGACACACCGCAGCCGAAGCAATGGTAACGGCCCTTGCGATCCTCGCAGTGAAAGCTCGGGCTTTTTTCACCATGAAACGGGCAGCAGGCCCAGTAATCTCCGCGCGACACGTTGGTTTTCTTGCGATCCCACGGCACGCGCGCGCCAATCACGGCCGAAATCGGCACGCGGTCGCGGATCTCGTCGAGAAAGTCGTTTGAAAAGCGCATCGGGCAACCTTGAGGATGATCTTTTCATATAGGGGCTGTGCGAGAGAAGCGCTACGGCTTTCGTGGGATGTACCCGCTATTCACAGCGGTTGACAAAAATACAAGTGTATATACAGTAACTATGAAATGAGATTGGAGAAAGGTTCAGGCTTTAAAATAATCCGCTGACGCAATCATCGGGAAAAAGCTAATGGGCCTCGAAAGCGAATTCCATTCGTTTGAATGGGATGAGACTAAAAACAAGATAAACATCGAGAAACACGGCATAGATTTCGTCCGCGCCGCTGCGGCGCTTCAAAAGCCACATCTAAAAACGGCCTCGGATCGAGACGGAGAATGCCGGACACTGGCGATTTGTCCAGATACGTTGAGACTGATCGCCGTGGTGTACACGATGCGTGAAAAAACCTGCCGGATCATATCAGCAAGGGCTGCACGGAAAAATGAGCAAAGAGCATATCGTCAGATTTACAGCTGAAGAAATTGCCGCGAAAATTGCCCGCGGCGAGAGCAAGACCAACTGGGCTCTCGTCGATGCCAAGACCGATGAGGACATCGAACGCGATATGCGCGACGATCCTGACTGGCAGGATTTCCTTGACGTTGATTGGTCAAAGGCAGAGCTGGTCATTCCGCAGAAGAAGAAAGCCATTTCCATTCGTCTTGACGAGGATGTCGTGGAGTATTTCCAGGCCTCCGGCAAAGGCTACCAGACACGGATCAATGCCGTGCTGCGACATTTCATCAACGAGCAAAATGCCCATAAGGCAAAACGGTAAAGCGTCACCCATGGGGCGGCGCTTTACCGGCAAGCTTACTTCGTCAGCAATTCCTTGACCACGCCAGACGCCTTGGCGAAATCCATCTGACCAGCGTAGCGTTCTTTCAAGGCGGCCATTACCTTGCCCATGTCGCGCACGCCTTCGGCGCTGATTTCGGTGATAATGCCGGAAATAGCTTCGCGGACTTTGGCATCATCCATCTGTTCGGGCATGAAGCCTTTGATGATCGCCACTTCGTCGCGCTCCTGGGCGGCAAGCTCGGGGCGGGCATTGTCTTCGTAGATCTTCGCCGATTCTTCACGCTGCTTTACCAGCTTGGCCATCAGCTGGAGGATGTCGTCGTCGCTGGCCTCAGCCTTGCCTTCGCCGCGATTGGCGATATCGCGGTCCTTGATGGCCGATTGCACCAGGCGGATGGTGGAAAGCCGGCGGCTATCCTTGGCTTTCATCGCTTCCTTCAGCGCAGTCGTCAGATCCTCGCGTAGCATGTCTTCATCTCCTTGGGTGACTGTGGAGCCCCTGGCCACCGTTCAAATGGAACCGTGGCTCGCTTCAGGCGTGGTGATACCCCTCCCGGCGGCTCCGCGCAATGCGGGGCTCTTTCAAGACTTCAAGGGAAAACACCTCTTTTGCCAGAGGAACAATTGACCCGGCCCACGCTTCTCGTCTATGTACCATCGCCTGCACAGACATCGACATCAGGTTCCCGCACGCGCATCTTTTGCTGCGCGAGGAGCCTTGGCACACTTAGATACTGGCACACACAGATAGCCACGCGCCGCCGGTTTGCATCGGCCGGGGCAAGCGGCTGGAAAAGGAACGGATATGACCGCAACATCGCCATTGCCCACCGCAGCCTGGACGACATCCAAGCCGACAGCACTTCTGGTTCTGGCCGATGGCACCGTCATCGAAGGTCAGGGCGTCGGCGCCACCGGCGATGTTCAGGCCGAGGTGTGCTTCAACACCGCGCTGACCGGCTATGAGGAAATCCTCACAGATCCCTCCTATCTCGGCCAGATCGTTACCTTCACCTTTCCCCATATCGGCAATGTCGGCACCAATGAGGAAGACATTGAAGACCTGACGCCTGCCGCCCGCCACGGCGCGGTCGGGGTGATCTTCAAGGCCGATATCACCGAGCCATCCAATTACCGCGCCACCAAGCACCTCGATGCCTGGCTAAAGGCACGCGGCATGATCGGCCTGTCCGGCGTCGATACGCGGGCGCTGACCGCCTGGATTCGCGAAAACGGTGCGCCGAACGCCGTCATCGCCCATGACCCGAACGGCAATTTCGATATTGAGGCGCTGAAGGCCAAGGCCAAGGCCTGGAGCGGGCTGGAAGGTCTTGATCTTGCAAAGGTCGCCTCCTCCGGCCAGTCTTCGACCTGGGGTGAAAAGCCCTGGGTCTGGAACGAAGGCTTTTCCGAACTGGCTGACAAGGATGCCGATTATCACGTCGTCTGCGTGGATTTCGGCGTGAAGCGCAATATCCTGCGGCTGTTCACCGGCCTGAAATGCAAGGTCACCGTTGTGCCCGCCAATACCAGCGCCGAAGATATCCTGGCCTTGTCGCCGGATGGCATTTTCCTCTCCAATGGCCCTGGTGATCCGGCGGCAACAGGGGAATATGCCGTGCCCGTGATCAAGGAACTGATCGAGACCGATATCCCGTTGTTCGGTATTTGCCTTGGCCATCAGATGCTGGGTCTGGCGCTGGGCGCCAAGACTGAGAAGATGCATCAGGGCCATCACGGCGCCAACCATCCGGTTAAGGATTTCACCACCGGCAAGGTGGAGATCGTCTCGATGAACCACGGCTTCGCGGTGGATTCGAAGTCCCTGCCGGAAGGCGTTGAAGAGACTCATATTTCGCTGTTCGACAACACAAATTGCGGCCTGCGCCTGACCGGCAAGCCGGTGTTTTCCGTTCAGCACCACCCGGAAGCATCGCCCGGCCCGCAAGACAGCCACTACCTGTTCCGCCGCTTCATCAACATGGTGCGCGAGAAGAAGGGCGAACCGGCTTTGGCCGAGCGCTGAGACAAAAACGATAGCCGACGAAAAACATAAGCCGACCAATCACTTGGTCGGCTTATTTGATTCTCATGCAGAACATACGACACGAGCGTTTTCGTGTGCCGCATACCCCCCTCTGTCCTGCCGGACATCTCCCCCTCAGGGAGGGAGATAGGACAGACGTAACCGCCCGTTTCAACGGATAAAGTTGCGATTTCCGATATCTTCGAAGCGTAAAAGTGACATGACAAGCCAACCCCTTGCCAGGCATCTCCCCCCTTGAGGGGGAGATGCCTGGCAAGGCAGAGGGGGGTAAGCAGCACATCAAGACGTTTGCCTCGTGTACTGTGATTTTCGTGCAGAGCCTTATGATACGGGTAGAACGGGCTTTACCGGTTCATCATCCGCATCTCGTGGCGAAGCCGCAGCCAGAACCGCAGCCCCATCATGACGGCGGCGCTGGAAAGCCCGATCAGGAAACCGAACCAGACGCCAAGACCGCCCATCCCCAGGGGAAACGCCATGAACCAGGCCAGCCCCAAACCAATTGGCCAATAGGAAATCAACGCCAGAACCATCGGCACGCTGGCATCCTTCAGGCCGCGCAGCAGTCCAGTGGCAACCGCCTGCATGCCATCCACAAGCTGGAAAATACCGGCAACCACCACCAGCGGCGCCGCATAATCCAGCACCGCCGCCGCGTCGCCACGGCCACGATCGAGGAACATTCCGCTCAATTCATTGGAGAAAAAGAAGAACAGCAACCCGCCGATCACCGAGATCAGGGCTGCCATGCAGACAACCGTGATGGACGCCCGCACTACATCGGTAAAATCGCCGCGCCCATGGGCAACGCCGATCCGCACGGTGGCGGCCTGCGCCAGCCCCAGCGGGATCATGAAGGCGATGGAAGCCAATTGCAGGGCAATGCCATGCGCGGCGAGTTCAATCGTGCCAATGCTGCCCATCAACAGGGAAGCCGCCGTAAACAGGCTGACTTCAGCCAGAACAGTCACGCCAATCGGCAGGCCGAGCTTGATCACATCGCGCAACGCATCCCAATCGGGCCGCCAGAAGCGCACGAACAATTCGTATTTCCTGGTGACACTGTTGAAATGCAGATAGAGACCCATGGCGATCATGGCGAAGACATTGACCGAAACCGCCACCCAGGCAGCGCCCAGAATGCCAAAAGCCGGAAAGCCGAAATGGCCCAGCACAATGCAGTAAGCCAGGGCGGCATTCAGCAGCAAGGTGGCGATGGTGATATAGAGGACGATCTGCGCCCGCCCGATGGCGCTGACCAAGGCCCGCATCACCGCAAACATCAGTGCCACAGGCAGGCTCAGCCACATGATGCGAATATAGCTTGAGGCAAGCTCGACCACCTGCGGCACCTGCCCCAGGGCCAGCAGCACATCACGCGAGTAATGAAAGAGCGGCCAGGTCACCACGCTATAGGCCAGCGACACCCACAAGCCCATGCGAATGGAACGGCGTGCCAGCCGCACATCGCCCTTGCCATAGGCATTGGCCACCATCGGCATGACCGCGATGGAAAAGCCCGAACCGAAAATAAACACCGTGAAGAAAAATTGCCCGGCCAGCACCAAAGCCGCCAGAGATTCGGCTCCCAGACGGCCGACAATCACCACATCGGTCGTGTGAATTGCCAGCTGCGCCAGTTGCGCGCCTACAAGGGGAATGCCCAGCGCCAGCGTGGCGCGAACATGGCTAAGCCAACTTTCAATGGGCGCGCCAAGGCGCTGGGACGAGGCATAAGTCATGAGAACTTCCAAAACGAAAAAAGCCGCTTCCAGTCGGGCTGGACGAGCGGCGGGATTTCAGCATCGTATACCGGACATGGCGCATACAGGTCAGCTGCAATGCATATGTTCTTCTCAACCGACTTTTTTCTGCTCAACCAACGGCGGCGTGAGGAAATAATATGCAATTGCCTCGGTACGTCAAAGCCGTGACGTTTTCAAGACACAAGCAGATGCTTCAGAAAAACTCGTCGTTCCATCAAGGTTGTTGATGGGCGATCAACCGGGATCGCCATGCTGGCGGATATAATCGACGAAGACCCGCAAGGGTACGGGCATGTGGCGACGGCTGTGATAATAGAGGAAGGGACCGGAAAACTCGTCTTCCCAATCGGTCAGCACCCTCTCCAGCCGTCCGGCATTCAAATCCTCGATCACGAAGTCCTCGAATGTCCCCATCATGCCAAGTCCAGCCCGCACTGCGGCCAGTTCCAGATCGACCGTCTCAGCGATTAACCGGGGTGGCGGGGAGACATTGATCGCCTCGCCATCGCGTTCGAAATGCCATTCATTCACCCGACCGCTGTTGAAACGATGCAGAATGGAGCGGTGATGGACCAGGTCGCGCGGATGTTCCGGTCTGCCGTACTGCTCAAGATAAGACGGTGCTGCCACGCAAACATAGCGCTGGCGGCGCGGGCCGATGGGAACCGCGATCATGTCCTGATGCAGCGCCTCTTCATAGCGGATGCCAGCATCGCAGCCTTCAGCCAACACGTCGATCAAAGCATCGTTGACCGTCACCTCCAGCAAAATGTCTGGATAGGCGGCCAGAAAGCCGGTGACAACAGGTGGCAGCACACAGCGGGCGACGATACCCGGCACGTTAAGCCGCAACCGTCCGAAGGGTCGCTCGCGAAACTGGTTGATATCGTCAAGTGCCAGTTCGATATCGGCCAGCGTCGGCGACAACCGTTCCAACAGCCGCGCTCCGGCATCGGTCAGGGTCACGCTGCGGGTGGTGCGGTTCAGCAGCCGCACGCCAACCCGCGCCTCCAGCCGCCGCATCGCCTCGCTCAACGACGAGGCCGAAACACCGCGCAACTTTCCGGCTGCCCGGAAGTTTCTCAACCGGGCAATGGTGGCGAAGGCATCGAGATCGGCGAGCGGCAGGTCGTTCATTGTGCATAATTCCAAACAACGCATACGGAATAAACAGGATTATCGCACAAAGCCAAACAGCGTAAACCTGTTTTCAGACAAAAAGCAGAAAAGGAAACTGGATATGCAAACGGTAAAACTTGGAAAATCCGGCCCTCCAACCTCGCGCCTTGGATTAGGATGCATGGGCATGTCAGGCATGTATGGGCCTTCCGACCGCACGGAAAGCCTCGCCACCCTGCACGCCGCCGTTGATGCTGGGGTAACGCTGATCGATACCGGCGATTTCTACGGCATGGGCCACAATGAAATGTTGATTGGAGAAGGGTTGAAGGGCGGCCTGCGCGACAAAGTGCAGATCAGCGTCAAATTCGGCGCTCAGCGCGACCCGGCGGGCGGCTGGATCGGGTACGACGCACGCCCATCAGCGGTGAAGACGGCGCTGGCCTACACGCTGCAACGGCTGGGCACCGACCATATCGACATTTACCGCCCGGCCCGGCTCGATCCCAATGTACCGATCGAGGAAACCATCGGCGCCATCGCAGAGATGGTCCAGGCCGGCTATGTCAGGCATATTGGCCTGTCGGAAGTCGGCGCAGATACCATCCGTCGGGCAGCAGCCGTCCATCCGATTGTTGACCTGCAAATCGAATATTCGCTGATATCCCGTGGTATCGAAGATCAGATCCTGCCAACCTGCCAGGAACTCGGCATCGGCATTACCGCTTATGGCGTTCTGTCACGCGGACTGATCAGCGGCCACTGGACCGCACCAACGGCATCAACGGATTTCCGCGCCCATTCCCCGCGCTTCCAGGGCGAAAATGCCAACCACAATCTGGCGCTCGTCGAAGCCCTGACGCAGGTTGCGTCGTCAAAAGGCATGACCACAGCGCAAGCCGCCATTGCGTGGGTGCTGGCCAAAGGCGAGGATATCGTCCCTTTGATTGGTGCTCGCCGCCGCGACCGGTTGAAGGAATCGCTTGGCGCACTCGACTTTACCCTGTCACAGGAGGATATCGCCGCCCTCGAGGCGGCAGTCCCCAAGGGCAGCGCCGCCGGTTCCCGCTATGCAGAGGCGCAGATGGCGCATCTGGACAGCGAGAAGTAGCCGCCCTCAAATCGGGCCGGAAAACGTGTCGCAGGCATCCATCCGGCCCTGGTCGTATCCCTTCTTGAACCACGCCATCCGCTGTGCGGCGGAGCCATGGTTGAAGCTCTCAGGCACGACATAGCCCTGGGACCGCTTCTGAATCGTATCGTCGCCAATCTGCCGGGCGGCGTTCAATGCCTCCTGCAGATCGCCTGCCGAGAGCAATCCCTGCTGATCGGCCTTCCGACCCCAGATCCCGGCGAAACAATCGGCCTGCAATTCCACCCGAACCGACATCTGGTTGGCGTCGGCAGCGCTCATCGAGGCGCGCATCTCGTTGAATTTCGGCAGGATGCCGGTGAGGTTCTGCACATGATGGCCGACTTCATGGGCAATCACATAGGCCTGAGCAAAATCGCCGGATGCCTGGAACCGTTTGGAAAGCTCGGTGAAAAACGCGGTATCGAGATAGATACGGCGATCTCCAGGGCAGTAGAACGGCCCAGTCGCAGCAGAGGCTGCGCCACAGGCAGAGGGATATTGACCGGAAAAAAGCCGCAGCTTGGGCATCTCATAGGTCGCGCCGCGCTCCTGAAACGCCGCGGTCCAGACGTCCTCGGTGGAGGCCAGCACGCGGCTGACGAAGACTTTCATCTCTTCCTGAGCCGGTGTCGTTTGCTCGGATTGCTGCTGATAGGAAGACGGGGCGGAGCTACCGCCCTCCTCCAGCAATTGCAACATATCTATGCCCATCAGGCGAAGACCGAAGTAAATCAGCACCAGAACGATGATGGTTGAAAAACTCAAACCACGTCCACTGCTGCCAATCGGAAGCCGGATGCCGCGCCGGCCAAAGCCGCCGCCGCCTGATGCACCCCTGACATCCTCGAGATTTTCGGACTGACGACGCCCATCCAGTTCCATCGGTTCTCTCCCCAGCCGCATATGCAGAACGTCCATGTTCAGCAAAAACTGCCGCCGTGCAACAGCAACGGCGGCAGGCTGGTAACGGCTTGGGGCCAACAGTGTTCCAAACACTCTTAAGCTCAACAGTGTTCCAAACACTGGGTTTGAAGAAAAAGGCGGTCAGGTCTTGGCGAACATATAGGCACCGCCGCGTTCCAGGGCGCGCTGATAGGCCGGCCTGGCACGGATTGTGGAAAGATAGGAACGAAGGACTGTAACATCGCCCGTATCGCCGGAAATCGACAGCACCGATTCCACCGGGAAGCTCATGGCGATATCGGCGGCGGTAAAGTCCGGCCCGGCAAAATAGCCGTCCTTGCACAATTCCGTCTGCCAGAAGGCCAGATGTTCGCCGATCTGCGGATCGATCATCTTGCCGCAAACGCCATCCGAGATCCGCTGGGCCACACCGCGCAACAAAAACGGCATCTGCTTGGACAACCGGGAGAATACCAGTTTCAAGATCAGAAGGGGCATGGCCGAGCCTTCGGCATAATGCAGCCAGTAACGGTAGCGCAGGAAAGCATCACTGCCCGGTGCCGGACGCAAAACCGTCTTGCCATTGGTATCAGCGCCATAAGTGTCGATCAGATATTCGATAATGGCACCGCTTTCGGCGAAGATCCGGTCCTCGTCTTCGATGACAGGTGATTTTCCCAGCGGATGCACGGCCTTCAATGCCGCCGGTGCATGCATATCAGCACCGCGCTTGTAGGTTTTTACCTCATAAGACAATCCCAGCTCTTCCAGCAGCCAGAGAATGCGGTGCGCCCTGGAATGCTCCAGATAATGGACGGTAATCATCGGCAGGTCTCCTGGCTTATATCGGTTGCCTGGGCAGATAGGCCGCAGCCAGAGCATTTCCAGGATAAGTGTGAAACGGTTTTACGTCCGCAAAGGTGATGATTAAAAAAATGTCTCATGAAAATACCTTGGATTTTTAAAATCTGCTGTCATGCCCCTGGCATTTGCCAGAACAGGCACGGGACATGACGAAAATCAGGCTGCACGCCTTGCCGCTGCAAGTCGATATCCAATTTTGCAACCCTGACAGTGCATTTAAAAATGCCATTCGCCTTGAAGGCGCCACTAAAAAGGGGCAGCTAGGGGAAATGGTCGAGGACGGCGTCCGTTTCCCATAAATTCCCGTGGGATCAAATAGTTAAACCGTCGTCTCGGTGAGAATTTCTAAAAAAATCCGATAACAAAGAAGCATTTGGATGTCGCAAAACAGCGGCAGACTCTGTTTGCGAAAAGCATAAAAACCCCATGGCATCGATCTGGGAAAGCCAACGGGTTTTAGATACCTGCGACGCGAAAACGATACAATATCGTATTGCTTAACAGTCGTTTTTTTAGTCGATATTATCCTGCAATACGATCAGTTCTTCGAAATGTTTCATGTCGTTAAAGGCACAAAAAGCCGGAGGATTAAGGGCGATATCCTCAAATTGCTCCAGGAATTCTTCTCGCGCCGTCTCCAACATGGCCTGCCACTGAAAAAGGGCCGCCTCGGAAAATGGCCTGATGACATAGGCAAAGGTGATATGAAATTCGTAAGTCTCATGGTCTGGATGGCGATAGCCGAACAGATCCGCCAACCTGTCGCGCCACTGGGCCGATGCCCGGCGATCCGCCTCGCCCACTGGCTCCAACCGAAGCCCCGTCGGCAGCATCCGGGCAATCTTCATGCGAAAATCTGGCCCGGGCGCAAAATGTGTCAGCCGCTGCGCGAGGATTTCCGTCATGTCATCGATTGGCGCATCCAGCGGCAGATCCTTTGGCCAGAAACCGGCGGTGCGGCGATGTTCGATAATGCCTTGAAACAGGGTCATATGCAGGCTGGAGGCAGGGGTAACGGCCAGATGATCAGCCTCCGGCATTTGCTTATAGCGCTCCTGCAAGGCGACAATCGCCTTCTGGCTTTCACTTCCCGGGCGAAGATGGCAGACAATGGTGTTGCCCGGTTCGGGTAAGAAATTACCTTCCGCATCGAAACGGGTGCCGAGACGTTTCGATGGCCCGAAGCGGCCAGCCGCAGAGAAATGAATGAGGTCGCACGACAGTTGCGTCTGCGGCATGAGGGCCATCTCCTTTGAAACCGAACAGGTTTTCTACAGCGCCTGCGCAAATGGCATGTGACAAACCAGTCCATTTCTCAGGGTAATGTCCCAGGGGAAATTGCCGGACCACATCCCCGCCTCGCCTGCCCTTCACTTATCCGTAGAAAAAGCGAAAACGGGGGTTCCGCTGATCGCCACAATTCCCTATAAGCCGCTTCTAGCCTGAAATACCATGGATCTGCGCCCGACCGGTGATGCCCCTCACCCTGGCCGGTTTTTCGCGCAGGTGAAGAGATCGGATAGAGACATGCCAAAGCGCCAAGACATTAAATCCATCCTCATCATCGGCGCTGGACCGATTGTCATCGGCCAGGCATGCGAATTCGATTATTCCGGCACCCAGGCCTGCAAGGCGCTGAAGGAAGAAGGCTACCGGGTCATCCTGGTCAATTCCAACCCGGCGACCATCATGACCGATCCGGGCCTGGCCGACGCAACCTATGTCGAGCCGATCACCCCGGAAGTGGTCGCCAAGATCATCGCCAAGGAACGCCCGGATGCGCTGCTGCCGACCATGGGCGGGCAGACGGCACTGAACACCGCCCTCTCCCTGAAGCGCATGGGCGTGCTGGACCGCTATAATGTCGAAATGATCGGCGCCAAGCCTGCCGCCATCGACATGGCCGAGGACCGCGCCCTGTTTCGGGAAGCCATGGCCCGCATCGGCCTTGAGACGCCGAAATCCATGCTGGCCAATGCCACCGAGATCAAGGATGCCGACCGCAAGACCCATGAGATTGCTCGTAATGAGGTAAAGTCACGGCTTTCCGGCGACGCGCTCGACAAGGCGCTGGATGAGCTGGAAAACCAGTGGAACCTCGGCGAAACCGACCGCAAGCAGCGCTATATGAACCATGCCATGGCGGTTGCAGCTCAGGCGCTTGACGTTGTTGGCCTGCCCACCATTATCCGCCCGTCCTTTACCATGGGCGGCACCGGCGGCGGCATTGCCTATAACCGCTCGGAATTCTTCGAGATCATCGGCTCCGGCCTTGATGCCTCGCCAACCACCGAAGTGCTGATCGAGGAATCGGTGCTGGGCTGGAAAGAATATGAAATGGAAGTGGTCCGCGACAAGGCGGACAATTGCATCATCATCTGCTCCATCGAAAATATCGATCCGATGGGCGTCCATACCGGCGACAGCATCACCGTTGCCCCGGCCCTGACGCTGACGGACAAGGAATACCAGATGATGCGCAACGCCTCGATTGCGGTATTGCGCGAAATTGGTGTTGAGACCGGCGGCTCCAACGTACAGTTCGCGGTCAACCCCAAGGATGGCCGCCTCGTCGTCATCGAGATGAACCCGCGTGTGTCGCGCTCGTCGGCGCTGGCCTCCAAGGCGACCGGCTTCCCGATTGCCAAGATCGCCGCCAAGCTTGCGGTTGGCTATACGCTGGACGAGTTGGACAACGACATCACCGGCGGCGCGACGCCTGCCTCCTTCGAACCATCGATTGATTACGTCGTCACCAAAATCCCGCGCTTTGCCTTCGAGAAATTCCCTGGTGCCGAACCGACGCTGACCACTGCGATGAAATCGGTCGGCGAAGTCATGGCGATTGGCCGCACCTTCGCCGAATCCTTGCAAAAGGCGCTGCGTGGCCTGGAAACTGGCCTGACCGGTCTGGACGAAATTGAGATCCCCGGCCTTGGCCAGGGCGACGACAAGAACGCCATCCGCGCCGCCATCGGCACGCCGACCCCGGACCGCCTGCGCATGGTTGCCCAGGCATTGCGGCTCGGCATGTCGGAAGCTGAAGTGCATGAAGGCTGCAAGATCGATCCGTGGTTCATCGCTCAGTTGAAGGCAATCACCGATCTGGAAGCCCGCATCCGCGAACATGGCCTGCCCGAAGACGCTGAAAATCTGCGGATGCTGAAAGCCAAGGGCTTTTCCGATGCCCGCCTTGCCAGCCTGTCGGGCAAGCGTCCAAAGGAAGTGGCCGAGCTGCGCAACGGCCTCAATGTCCGCCCGGTCTTCAAGCGCATCGATACCTGCGCTGCCGAATTCGCGTCACCGACGGCTTACATGTATTCGACCTATGAGACGCCGTTCGTCGGCGCACTGCGCTCGGAAGCGCACGTGTCGGATCGCAAGAAAATCGTCATCCTCGGCGGTGGCCCGAACCGCATCGGCCAGGGTATCGAATTTGACTATTGCTGCTGCCATGCCGCCTTCGCCCTGAAGGATGCAGGTTTTGAAGCGATCATGATCAACTGCAACCCGGAAACCGTCTCCACCGACTATGACACCTCCGACCGCCTGTATTTCGAGCCCCTGACGGCGGAAGACGTCATCGAAATCCTGCGCGCCGAACAGGAAAAAGGCGAAGTGGTTGGCGTTATCGTGCAGTTTGGCGGCCAGACCCCGCTGAAACTGGCCGAGGCCCTGGAAAAGAACGGCATCCCGATCCTCGGCACCGCGCCTGACATGATCGATCTGGCCGAAGACCGCGACCGGTTCCAAAAGCTGTTGATGAAGCTGGACCTCAACCAGCCCAACAATGGCATTGCCTATTCGGTCGAGCAGGCACGCCTTGTCGCGTCTGAAATCGGCTTCCCGCTGGTGGTGCGCCCGTCCTACGTGCTGGGTGGCCGGGCCATGCAGATCATCCATAGTGAGAGCATGTTGCAGAGCTACCTGCTGGATACCGTGCCGGGCCTGGTGCCGGAAGCCATCAAGCAGCGGTATCCAAATGACAAGACGGGCCAGATCAACACCCTTCTCAGCAAGAACCCGCTGCTGTTCGATAGCTACCTCACCAACGCCATTGAGGTGGATGTCGATGCGCTGTGCGATGGCGAAAGCGTCTTCGTCTCCGGTATCATGGAGCATATCGAAGAGGCTGGTATCCATTCCGGCGACAGCGCCTGCTCGCTGCCATCACGCTCGCTGAGCACCGAAGTCCTTGACGAGCTGGAGCGCCAGACAGCCGCCATGGCCAAGGCGCTGCATGTTGGCGGGTTGATGAATGTGCAATATGCCATCAAGGATGGGGTTATCTACGTTCTCGAAGTCAATCCGCGCGCCTCGCGCACCGTGCCGTTCGTGGCCAAGACCATCGGCGCGCCGATTGCCAAGATCGCTGCCCGGATCATGGCCGGTGAAAAGCTGGATGCGGCGATTGCCGCTTACGGTGCCAAGCCCGATCCGCGCAATTTGAAGCACATTGCCGTCAAGGAAGCGGTGTTCCCGTTTGCCCGCTTCCCCGGCGTCGATACGCTGCTTGGCCCGGAAATGCGCTCGACCGGCGAAGTGATCGGCCTTGATACCAGCTTTGCGCTGGCCTTCGCCAAGAGCCAGCTCGGCGCCAGCGTCGAGCTTCCCCGCGACGGCGCGGTGTTCGTGTCGGTGCGTGATGAGGACAAGGTCCGCATTCTGCCCGCCATCAAGCTGTTGACCTCCATCGGCTTCAAGGTTCTGGCCACCGGTGGCACGCAACGCTTCCTCGCCGAACAGGGCATCGAGGCGGTCAAGATCAACAAGGTTCTGGAAGGCCGTCCGCATATCGAGGACGCCATCCGCAACCGGCAGGTCCAGCTGGTGATCAACACCACCGATAGCAACAAGGCGATCTCGGACTCCAAATCGCTGCGCCGCGCGGCCCTGATGCAGAAAGTGCCTTATTACACCACGATGGCCGGTGCGCTTGCCGCTGCCGAAGCCATCGAGGCGCTGAAAAAGGGCCAGTTGGAAGTTCGTCCGCTGCAAAGCTATTTCTGACAGCCCGCCCAATAATCGACGCTGTCCGTCAGCACATGGCCGTTCTTGAACAGACTGTGAGCGAATGCGACCGAAGGGTGAGGCTTTCCGCCTGACCCTTCAAAAGCCAGGGATGCTGCACCACGCTGATAATGCTATGAAAACCCCTTGATCTGGCAAGGGGACAGCGTGGGCAAAAACATCGTCATTCTGTTTGACGGCACGTCGAATGAAATTTCAGCCAGCCGAACCAATATCGTCAGACTGCTTGGCTGCCTGACCCGCAGCGACCAGCAATTGGTCTATTATGAGCCGGACGTCGGCACGTTCGGTGCAGACGACAACTGGTTGCGACTTGCACGCCAATCCGCCGAAGTCTGGGGCCTGGCAACGGGCTGGGGTCTCGACCGCAATGTCAAGCGCGCCTACCGGTTTCTTGTTGAGAACTATCGGGCCGCACCGAGGGACGACGCCGGCAACACAATTGGCGAGGACGACAGGATCTACATCCTCGGTTTCAGCCGCGGCGCCTATAGCGCCAGGGTTCTGGCCGGCTTCATCAACAGCCTGGGCATTATTGCGCCGAATTTTCTCAATCTTGTGGACTACGCCTACCGGACCTATAAAACCATTCCCATAAGCGAGCGGTATGGCGAAACGGCTGACATCGTCAGCCACTCGGCACCCTCCGCCTTTGCCGCCATGCGTCTTTATGAGCGGACATTGCGCGGCTACCGTCCGGCGATTGCCTTTCTCGGCCTGTTCGACACCGTATCGACGGTGATCAACCAGACACAGAGAGGTCTCACCTTCCAGACCTTTCCCTTCACGACCCGCAATCCAAGCGTGGCCGCTGTCCGCCAGGCCCTGGCCATTGATGAGCGGCGCACGATGTTTCGACCGGTCTATTGGAAGTCCGGCCAGCCATTCTGGGGCAGCCCGTTCAAGCCGGAGGACCCGCATATAATCAAGCCTCAGGATTTCAAACAGGTCTGGTTTGCCGGTTCGCATGGCGATGTCGGCGGCGGCTATAGCGAGGCGCAGAGCGCGACGGCCAAGATTCCGCTGGCCTGGATGATCGCCGAAAGCAGGCCATTCGGGCTGCACTACGACGAAGACACCGTCCATGACATCGTCTATGGCGAAGATGACGACAACGACCATGTGAAGCTCGATCCCCTGGCCCCGATCCATGATTCCATGACCTGGTCCTGGCTGCCGTTCGAGATCGTGCCGCGTCGCGTACCCTTTTCCTCCTGGCGCTGCCGGCCTCCCAAGGGCTGGTATCTGCCGCTCTGCGACCCTCGCTCTATCGAAAAAGGCAGCGTCATCCATCAATCCGTCATCGACCGGCTGGACCACCCATCGAGGACGACCCCCTACAGGCCACCCAATATGCCGCCGCCCGGCGATTACTCAATCGAGCCTTGGTCTACCAAGCCGATTGAAGATTGACCGGCAGAGCGCTCCATGAACCAAAACGAGACAGCCCCGCCTTCGCATTTACAAAAAATCATCCTTGATCGAAGGTTAACATCCACGCAGGCCGAATCATCGCATAGAGTTGAGCGTAGAACCGGCGATAGACGGCAGAGATAATGACCCCAAGGATGAAATACCTGCTTCTGGTCTTTGCGATTTCAATTGCGATGTGGCTTGTCGCCATTGCCCTTGTTAACGACATCTGGAAGCTTATATCAGCGCAGTGACACGGTTGCGCCTGGGCAGTTGTGCCGGATGGACAGATTGAAAATACGTCCATTCGAAATCTCTGGAAATTGACTGTTACAGTCTGCTATAATGTCACGAGTTGGATATGTGGCTGGTTCCGTAGCTTTGCTTCGGAACCTGTTTTATTTTCATGGCCACGCCATGCGGGCATGAAAGGTGAAGGAAGAGGACATGGTTGATAAGGTACCGATGACGCAGAACGGCTTCTTCAAGCTTCAGGAGGAACTGCGCTGGCGTCAACAAGAAGAACGTCCTCGGATCATTGAGGCCATTGCCGAAGCGCGCGCCCATGGCGACCTTTCGGAAAATGCCGAATATCATGCCGCCAAGGAAGCCCAGAGCCATAATGAAGGCCGGGTCTCCGAACTCGAAGATCTGACTGCGCGCGCGGAAGTCATCGATCTGTCGAAAATGTCCGGCTCGAAAATCAAGTTCGGCGCTACCGTCAAGCTGATCGATGAAGATACCGACGAGGAAAAAATCTACCAGATCGTCGGCGATCAGGAAGCCGATGTGAAGGCTGGGCGTATCTCGATTTCCTCGCCGATTGCCCGTGCCATGATTGGCAAGGAAGCCGGCGACAGTATCGAAGTCGTGGCTCCCGGCGGCTCCAAGGCCTACGAAATTATCGCGGTCAACTGGGGTTGATCTCCAGCCTCTGCTATTGAAAAAAGGCGCGCCTTGCAGGTGCGTCTTTTTTCTGTGAGTGCGTAACATCAAATGTAGCCATGATGGCGAAAGGTACCCTGTGCGTGCTTGATCCTGCTTCAATCCTTGTGGTGGCTCCTCATTTCAAGCGGCGGCTTTCGGGCGTAACCTCCACCGTGGTGCAATTGATCCCGCAGCAGCGCCGCCGTGGGCTGGCCATTGCCACACTTGGTCCCGGCCTGCCGGAGACCATGCCCGCCCTCACCTTCGCACAAATGCCAGCCTTGTGGAAAAAGCCGCGCGGCGCTTCCCATCGCGTCTGGCATGCCCGGCGCAATCTGGAAATGCTGGCAGGCGTGGTGTTGCGCGATGTGTTGCGCATGCCGCTGAAACTGCTGTTTACCTCGGCGGCCCAGCGTCATCACAGCCGCTATACCCGTTGGCTGATCTCGAAAATGGATGCCGTGGTCGCCACCAGCGCCCGCTCCGGCTCGTTTTTGCAGGTTCCGCATAGCATTATCCGCCACGGTATCGACACCGAGCTGTTTCATCCGCCGCAAGGTGCCGAGGACAGGATCGCAGCCACCAACCTGCCGGGCGATTATCTGATCGGCTGCTTTGGTCGGGTGCGCCATCAAAAGGGCACCGATCTGTTCGTCAAGGCAATGATCGAGCTGCTGCCCCGCTATACCGGCTGGACAGCCGTGGTCTCCGGCCGCGTCACCCCGGAACATAAAGGCTTTGCCGAGGGGCTGAAGGCGCAGATTGCCGCTGCCGGTCTGACGGAGCGGATCGTTTTTCTGGGCGAGGTCGAAGATATCAAGCCATGGTATCGGCGGCTGACGCTCTATGTCGCGCCCTCGCGCAATGAAGGTTTTGGACTAACGCCGCTGGAAGCCATGGCATCTGAAACCGTTGTGGTCGCCTCGGATGCCGGGGCCTATGCGGAACTGATTGCCGAAGGGGCAACCGGTGCCGTGGTTACCGCCGATGCCTATGCGCCGCTGCGTGATGCAATCGAGCCTTATCTGGCCGATCCCGGTCGCGCATGCCTGCATGGCAAGGCTGCCGTTGCCCATGTGCGGGAAAATTTTGCGCTTGCCAGAGAAGCGGCAGGGCTGGAGGCGGTCTATAGCCGGTTGCTCGGCAGGCCGGTCATCGCGCCGCCCGCGCCCCAACCATAAAGCCAAAGCCATGCAGGTGCTGATCATCAATCTCGACCGCGCCCGTGAGCGTCTGGCTTTCCAGCAAGCGCAGATGCGCGCTCTTGGCCTCTCGTTTACCCGTATAGCAGCCTTGGATGCCGATCATCTTCCCGATCTGGGCGAGGCCTATTGGAACGGCTGGGAAAGACCGATTCGGCCAGCCGAACGAGCCTGCCTACTCAGCCATCGCCAGATCTGGGAGGCGGTTGCCTCAGGCGCAAACCCCGTGCTGGTGCTGGAAGACGACGCGGTTCTGTCCGATAAGGTGCCTGCCCTTCTAGAAGCGCTGCGCCATCGTAGCGATCTCGACCATGTGACGCTGGAAACCCGCAGCCGCAAAAAACTTGTCGCGCGCGCCAGCCTCTCCAATCTGCCGCTGCGCCGACTCTATCAGGATCGTTCGGGGGCGGCGGCGTATATTCTCTGGCCAACGGGAGCTGCCAAACTTCTCCAGCGCAGTGCACGCCACGGCGCCATTGCCGATGCGGTGATCTGCGCGGCCTATGAGCTTGCCTCTTTCCAGGCCGATCCGGCTCTGGCCGTGCAACTGGACCGCTGCGTGCCCTATGGCCTGCCCGAACCGATTGCGACCCAGTCTTCGATTTCGCCCGCTCAATCAGAAAAGCAGCGCCCTGCCCTCGCCTTTCGGCTCAGGCGGATCAAGGCCCAGCTGCGAATGGGCCTGCGTCAGCTTTGCCACAGCAATGATGCGCAGCGGCGTCAGGTGCCAGTCCGGCGCGAGGATTTCGACTATCTGAAGACCTTGGCGGTCACTCAGACCACCAGCCCGTCCGCCCCCGGTGATGCTGGGCCTTGAGGCGGGCAAAGGCGGTATCTTCCACCTGCAACCGGTCGAAAACGGTTTTCAGCATCAGTCCAACAGGGCCTTGCGCCATCAATCCGTCCAGCCGCCAGCGCATGTTGCGCAGGGTATCGTCGGTGCCGATGGTAAAGCAGGACAGGCCGGAAAACAGCGGAATCAGCTCGGATTGCAACCGCTCCAGCTTTTGCGCGTCGGCCGGTGCCGGAGCCGTCGCCAGCACCCGCTCGGTCTCATAGATTTTCACCGTATTGACCAGCAGCGACACCAGCATGGCTCTTGCTCGCTCCCCGGCATCCGGGTGATGATCGACAAAACTGTCAGCAGCCGAAACCAGCCAGCGCAGATTGAGGTTTTCACAGAGGAAATCAGCCTCCGCCTCCCACAGTGCCTGCAATTTTGCGAATGTCTGTTCCACCTGGAATTCGCGGCGCAACAGCACGATCAGCCGGGCATGATGCCATAGCAATTCCGGCTGGCCCGCAAATTCGCGGCGCAGGTTTTCCAGATGCAGATCAAGCGATTTTTCCGAACCGCGCGTCTGCTGCGCAGCATCACCCTCGACGATCTGATGTTTGAGCGCCTGATAATCCAGATCCCCCATCGCATGACGCGCCGCGCCCCAGCGCTTGCGATGCTGATTGAGAGAAAAGAAACGCTCAATCCGGCTTTTCTTGCGTGGCCCGTTTTTCTTCCCGAACATGCGTTATCCTGTCACGGAATAGCTGCGAAATCCTCACGACATTGCAGCTTCCTGCTTCAACTCACCTACCTCTATCCCATATGAAGGGGACCGATCCAGCCCATTCCAGCCCTTACAGCGACGACAGAAAACGAAGACGGTCACAGCCCCTGCAACTGGAGCCCCGGCAGCAGAGAACTGGCAGCGCCATTGCGGACGGACGGCTGCCCCCGATACAACCCATGGCAAGAATGGGAGCGATCTCACCCAGATTTCACCGCCGCGGATCTCCTCCGGCGTCCAATGGGCATAGGCAATATTGTAAAGCAATTGTTCACGCTCGGGCAAAGGCGGTTCGGCCACATCCTCGATCCGTCTGGAACAGATCGGCGCGGCAATTTTGAAGCGTGACAAGGTGATCACCCACACGCCGGCCTGTAGCAAATCCAGTCAAAACGACGAGGAATAGCAGATGGTGCAATGCGCCCGCACCAATTCGTCGGCGGCTATTCTTGGATAGACTGCCACATTTCCAAGGCGACAGCCTCTTGGCACTGCATATCCCTCGTCCATAGTGCCGACGAGGCTGCTGTCGGATGATTTTTAAAAAAGCACGGGGATTTTAGAAAAAGCACTGGCGCGAATCAGTAACTTATTGGTTACTACAATAACATGGGTTTATCCCAAATGCGCCGCCACCGGCGCAAATAAAGATGATATCAGCGACTGGATCAAAATGAACTTGATCCGAATGTCCGCGCATAGTTGTGGAGTTCCGAACCCGGAAGCCGGTATCGGGGCTCATGTGCTTTGCGGGAAACATTGAAACGGGCACCTGCGCCCTACCGAGGTCCAACGCTTTGGACGCGGCATTCACTCACAGGAGGGACCATGACGGTCGTTGCGCCCAATTTTGTCTTCGTACATGTTCCGAAATCCGCCGGCAGATCTATTACCAGAGTGCTGGGCGGCGAAACGAATGGTGTGCCGACACATGTTCCGCACAGGAAGCTTTCCCAATTCGGCATTGATGGGCGCTACTCATTCGGCTTCGTGCGCAATCCTTGGGACCGTATGGTGTCGCTTTATTCGTTTCTTTGCCAGAAGCGACTGCAGAGCTATGAGTGCCCGATCTACCAAGAGCATATCCGCGACATCGGCTTCAAGGCTTGGTTGCTCGAAGACGCTTATTATTCGAGACATGATGAACATTGGCCAGACGAGGCCTTGCCGCCGCTTCAGCGCCGCTCGCAAATGTTCTGGCTGTCCGGCTGCGACTATATCGGCATGATGGAAAATATTGATTCCGACTTCCGTCATATCCGCAAAAAAATCGGTATGAAGCCCACCCTCCTGGAAAGACTGCGGCTGAGCAATCCTGTTCCGAAGAAAAACCAGTCGAAGCGCGGCGATTATACCCGCTATTTCGATGAGGAGACAAAAGCCTTCGTCCAGACGCATTTCCAGGAAGAAATCGAGTTGTTCAATTATAAGTTCTCAGATTGACAGCTATAACCGATGCGGCGTGGGCCTTCACTCATCCGGGTCGAAAGACGATGCCGCGTGCATTCGGAAACACTGAGCATACCCATGGTTTTGCGGCCAAGAAGGGATGCAATATAACGCTGGGCTGCTTGGTCCAGCCGCCGAATTTTCACCTTAATCAGCTCAGATTTAACGAACTATACAGCGAAATCTGTTTCTGGTGAAAATCATGGCGTCCACGTTGAGGAGACGTCGCTTGCGCAGGAGCCCAACGTGACGTCTACCCCCTTGGCGCAGCAGCGCCAGCAAGTTGCCTGCATTGGTTTCTGGGCCGATTATGAAGACTATTTCTGGACAACGGCCGATCCAAACCGATTCGACGTCCGGGTCCTGAATGTGAAAGATGCGGCCCGTCACCGGCCTATCTTCAAGGTCATACCGCGCTTCGGTCGTAAATATCTCTATAATCGGATCATCGCCCAGCAGATCGCCAGTCAACCCAATGCACTTTTCCTTGTGAACGAGCGCGAGGAAATCATTGAATATCTGCACCGGGCCCGCCCGCGCGCCAAGATCGCCATCGTTGTGCGCAATCCGATTGTCACCAAGAACGGTATCGTGCCTCTGCTGCAAGACCTACATGCCGATGGCTATCCAGTATTGTCCTTCGACAAGGCCGATTGCCAGCGCTACGGATTTGAACATTACCGGCAATATATCGCCGGCGTCGACAGTGTCAAAACTGTGCAGGCCGTCGTGGACTTTGCCTTTCTCGGCAAGGACAAGGGCCGCAAATCGATGATCGAAGCGCTAAGCAGCGATTTGCGGCACCGCGGCTTCACCACCTCAATCCGGTTTACGGAATTGAAGAAGCCGCGAAAAACCCTGGCCGACCGCTTCGCCAGGCACACCGGAAACAGCCCTTACCCGGTCTATCTCGCCGAAAATCTGGCGGCCCGCTGCATTATCGACATTGTCCAGGACGGACAGCAGGGCCTGACGCTGCGCCCGCTCGAAGCCACCCTCTACGGTCGCAAGCTTTTGACCAATAATGGCTCAGTGCGCGCGGCGGACTTTTATCATCCGTCCAACGTCTTCCTGCTCGACAGCACGGTAAATCTCGACGGAATAGAAGATTTCTTCCGGGCGCCCTTTCAGCCAACTTCCCCCGAAGTGCTGGCGCTTTATTCGGTCGAGGCCCTGATCGACAGGGTCAATAGCCTGCTCGACACCTCCAGCGCCGTGCGTTTTATAAAACGCACAAAAGACGCTGCCACACTTTAAATCTGCTGCATAATTTCTCCTTAAATCGATGCCGATTTAAGGCATCATGCAGTCGGCATTAGAGAGGAATCGAGTCCAGCCGCTTGATCTGCCGGATCGTCAACAGGGTTTTCACCGTATCGACATGGCTATTGGCCGTCAGAGTCTCGATAACGAAATCCTGGAAACTGGTGAGGTTATCGGCAACGCAGTGCAGCAGGAAATCGCTTTCGCCATTGACCATCCAGGCCTGGCGCACCAGCGGCCATTGTTCGGTGGCGGCGGCGAAGCTCTTCAGATTGGCTTCCGACTGGTGTTTCAGGCCCACCATGCAGAAGGCGACCAGATCGAAGCCCAGTTTGGGGCCGCTTAAAGCCGCATGATAGCCTTGAATAAAGCCCGTCTCTTCCAGCTTGCGCACCCGGCGCAAGCAGGGCGGTGCGGAAATACCGACGCGCTCCGACAGTTCGACATTGGTCATCCGACCGTCGCGTTGCAACTCTCTTAGAATTTTGATGTCGATGGCATCCAATTCGGCGCGAAACACGCGGTCACCCTTTTATCAAACTCCATGCGCGCTTATGACCCTGACCGGGTTCCAACGCAAGAAAATGTCCGTTTGCCGCAGTAAAATTACGGTGGATGGAATTGCCCTGTTATAAACGCAGAGCTGCCCTTGAATAAATGCATGGAGCCTTCATAAATGAAATGAAGAAAAGGCGAGGCAGGCATCCTATATGCCGCACACCACACGTCCCTCGCCATGGAAAGGAAAGACCATGTCCGCCCGCCATACCAAAGTGCTGATTATCGGCTCTGGTCCCGCCGGTTATACCGCCGCCATCTATGCAGCCCGCGCCATGCTGAAACCGGTGTTGATCGCCGGTATGGAACAGGGCGGCCAGCTGATGATCACCACCGATGTGGAAAATTATCCCGGCTTTGCCGATCCGATCCAGGGCCCCTGGCTGATGGGCGAAATGCTGAAACAGGCCACCCATGTCGGCACGGAAATCGTCAATGACCTGGTGACCGAGGTGGAAACCACCCGCCGCCCCTTCACCGTCAAGACCGATTCCGGCACCGTCTGGACCGCCGATACGCTGATCATCTGCACCGGCGCCAAGGCGAAATGGCTGGGGATCGAAAGCGAGCAGCATTTCCAGGGTTTCGGGGTTTCGGCCTGCGCCACCTGCGATGGGTTTTTCTATCGCAACAAGGATGTAATCGTGGTCGGCGGCGGCAATTCGGCGGTCGAGGAATCGCTCTACCTGTCGCATATCGCCAAGACCGTGACCGTCGTGCATCGCCGCGACAGTTTCCGCTCCGAGAAGATTTTGCAGGAGCGGCTGTTTGCCAAGGATAATGTCAAGGTCCTCTGGAACACCGTTATTGATGAAGTCACCGGCATCCCGGCCAAGCCGCCGATGCCGCCCTCGGTGACCGGCGTGCGGCTGAAGAACCTCGACAGCGGCATCGTCACCGATACCCCAATCGACGGCGTCTTCGTCGCCATCGGCCATGCGCCCGCCGTGGAACTGTTCACTGGCAAGCTGAAACTGAAGCCAAACGGCTATCTGTGGACCGCACCGGATTCGACCGCGACCGACGTGCCGGGCATTTTTGCCGCCGGCGACGTCACTGATGATATCTACCGCCAGGCTATTACTGCTGCCGGCATGGGCTGTATGGCCGCCCTTGAGGCAGAACGTTATCTTGCCGCGGAGATTATCCCGGCGCAGGCCGCGGAGTGAGGGCATGATGCGAGGCAGCAGCAATATACCGCTGGATTGGGACAAATTGCGGATTTTCCACGCCGCAGCCGAAGCCGGGTCCTTTACCCATGCGGCAGATAAGCTGCATCTCTCGCAATCGGCAATCAGCCGGCAGGTGAGCGCGCTGGAGCAGGATGTGGGGGTGAAGCTGTTTCACCGCCACGCCCGTGGCCTGATTCTGACCGAACAGGGCGAATTGCTCTATCGCACCGCCCATGACGTGCTGCTGAAGCTGGAAACAGTGAAAATGCAGCTGACCGAGACCACCGAGAAGCCGAGCGGCAAGCTGCGCGTGACCACAACGGTCGGGCTTGGCCAGGGCTGGTTGACCGACAAGGTGCAGGAATTCCTGCAACTTTACCCCGACATGTCGATCCAGCTGATCCTCGACAACGAGGAACTGGACGTCAACATGCGCCACGCCGATTGCGCCATCCGGTTGCGCCAGCCGCAGCAATCAGACCTGATCCAGCGCAAGCTGTTTACCGTGCATATGCATGTCTATGCCGCGCCCTCCTATATCAATCGCTATGGGGAGCCGCAGACCATCGAGGATCTCGACAACCATCGGATCATCAGCTTTGGCGAACCGGCCCCCAATTACCTGCTTGACGTTAACTGGCTGGAAGTGGCCGGGCGCTCCTCCGACAATCGCCGCATCCCTCATCTGCAAATCAACAGCCAAACCTCGATCAAGCGCGCCTGCCTGCTTGGAATCGGGGTCGCCTGCATGCCCGATTACATTGTCGGACGCGATCCGGGACTGATTCAGTTGCCGATCAATGCCGAAGTTCCGTCCTTCGATACCTATTTCTGCTATCCGGACGAGATGAAAAATGCGGCCAAGCTAAAAGTTTTCCGCGACTTCATCGTCAGCAAGGCGCGCAACTGGAACTTCTGAATCCGTCAGATCGTCTTATGCGCATCTATGCATAGGCCTTGCAATGCAGTAGCGACAAGGTCGCTGATCATCGTCAAATCGTTTTTCAATTGCGACGCAAATAGCAGACATGCGACATTTGCATGCCTCCTATGCACAAAAAAGCATTGTTCACTGCACAAAAAACCACCATATCGCTCATAGCTGATGCACACGGTGGCTTCCTCCCAGTTCCCACCGCACCAGCTGTTCCCCTCTGGAGGTTTTTAACCTTCACACTTTAAGGGCCCTGGAGTAATCCGGTGGCCCCTTTTTTTTGCTTTTTTCTTTTTGGGTCCTCGTTTTTACGGGGAGCAAACTTTTGCACGCACCCTTGAAAACTCTAAGGATTGATCTATATAATTGCATAGTTGCGGAGAAACTATCATTGGTAGTTTTTTGTAGCTGTTCCCCTCTGGAGGTTTGACGACCTTCACACTTGAAGCATCCGTTCGCGGGTGCTTTTTTTTGGCCGCTCCAAAAACAGAGGTCACCTCTCTTGATATCGGATTTTTACGATCCATATATCGTTCATGGACGATACGAATTCTGACACGCTGGAAGACCTTGGCAAGCCGGACATGGATGACGCGCTGAAAGCGCTCTCGCATCCCGTTCGGCGTGAGATCTTGCAATGGCTGCGCGAACCGGAAAAGCATTTCAGCGATCAGGCTCATCCGCTGGAAATGGGCATTTGCGCGGGGCAGTTCGAGCGCTGCGGCCTGTCGCAATCCACCGTATCGGCCCATCTCGCGAGCCTTCACAAGGCCGGACTGATCACCTCACACAAGGTCGGACAATGGATTTTCTACAAGCGGGACGAGGCAGCCATTGCTGCTTTTCTATCCCGGCTGTCGTTGGAACTCTGACCTCCCCCATCACACTCTCATCATGACCCTCAGAAGGACATTTCAATGGCCACTCTTTTCGACCCCTTGCAAGTTGGCGATATCGCCGTTGCAAACCGCATCGCCATGGCGCCGCTGACGCGCAACCGCTCCCCCAATGCCGTTCCAAAGCCAATCACCGCCACCTATTACCAGCAGCGCGCTACCGCCGGTCTGCTGATCACCGAAGCCACGGCTATTTCTCATCAGGGGCAGGGTTATGCCGATGTTCCGGGTCTCTATACGCCTGAAGCCCTTGAAGGCTGGAAGGCCGTCACCAAGGCGGTGCATGAAGCGGGCGGCAAGATCGTCACCCAGCTCTGGCATGTCGGGCGCATTTCCCATACGTCGCTTCAGCCAAATGGCGGCAAGCCGGTTGCACCTTCGGCGATCACCGCCAAGGGCAAGACCTATGTGATCAACCCGGATGGCAGCGGCGCGTTTGTCGATACTTCCGAGCCCCGCGCCCTGGAACTCTCGGAAATCCCCGACCTGATCGAGGATTACCGCAAGGCGGCGCGCGCCGCCATCGATGCCGGTTTTGACGGCGTCGAAATCCATGCCGCCAATGGTTATCTGCTGGAGCAGTTCATGCGGCTGAGCAGCAATCAGCGTAGCGATGCCTATGGTGGTTCGATTGAAAACCGTATCCGCCTGACGATTGAGGTTGTCCAGGCCGTGACTCGAGAAATCGGCAGCGGCCGCACCGGCATCCGCCTGTCGCCAGTCACGCCCGCCAATGACGTTTCAGATCCCGATCCGCAATCGGTCTATACCGCGCTGGTCGAAAAGCTGGCGGCTTTCGATCTGGCCTACATTCACGTGATCGAGGGTGCGACCGGCGGCCCGCGTGATTTCAGCCAGGGCGACAAGCCCTTCGACTGGGATGCCTTCAAGGGCGCCTACAGCAATGCGGGCGGCAAGGCTGTCTGGGTCGCCAATAACGGCTATGATCGGCAGATGGCCATGGACGCCATTGCGTCAGGCAAGGTGGACATGGTTGCCTTCGGCAAGCCCTTCATCGCCAACCCGGATCTGGTGCGTCGCCTGAAGGAAGACGCACCATTGAACGAAGCCGACCAGAGCACATTCTACGGCGGCGGCGAAAAGGGCTATATCGACTATCCGACGCTCGACGACTGATCGTAGACCTCAATACAGACCCCGCCGCCATCCGGCGGGGTCTTTTTGCATTATTGCGGCGCGGTTTCAGATGCCATCGAACGGCTTCCGTCAGGGTGAACCGCAGAGGTTTGCAAGCACTTCAGGCTCTTCAAGGTCGTGGCAACCGCCAAGTCCAGCCTCGTCCTTGGCTCTTCCCCAAGCAACTCGACAAGACGTCGGTTATCCAGCGCAATGGGTTCGCGCCACAGGTAGCGCATTTCCAGCAATTCCCTGAACACCGGCAGGATGGGTGACAACAGCGGCACCATCCACCAGGCAAAGCGCTTGAACCGGACAGAATCGCTGCCGCTTGCTCGCCGGATCGCCTGTGCCATTGCATATCCGTCCGTATCGACATGGCCCTGCATGTGAAAACGGGCGAAGGCTGGCATATCAGGCACGCGTTCCAGTAGCCGGATAAAGGTTTCCGCGACATCAGGCAGATAGGCCCAGCTATGGCTGACGCCCGGCCTGCCCGGCAGGTTAACCCGGGTCACGGGCTTGCCGGGGGTAATCAGCCCTTGAGCAAACCAGTTGTTTCCCGCCTCAGGCCCGAAGAAATCACCAGCCCGGACAAGAATGACCCGCACCCCCTCGCATGCCGCCTGTTCCAGCCGCCGCTCCAACTCTACCCGGATCTCGCCCTTGACCGTCCGCGGATGTTGCGGGCTCTCCTCATTGAGCAGCGGGAAGGCATCCGGGCCGTAGTTATAGATCGTACCCGGCATCAGGATACAGGCACCGCTGGCACGGGCGGCGGCAATAGTGTTGTCTATCATCGGCAGCACCAGTGTCCCCCAGTTGCGATAGCCGGGCGGATTGACGCCATGCAGGATAACCGAGGCGTCTTTGGCCGCGTAGATAACATCGTCGCGGTTCATCGCATCACCCTGCACCCATTCCAGTACTGGCTCCAGTGCTGGCTGCCGTTCCTTCTGCTTTGCAGCCATTCGGGCCGCATCGCGGTGCAAAGCCCGCACATGGTATCCTCGACCGGCCAGCGCCCTTGCGACAGCGCCACCGACACCTCCCGTTGCACCAAGCACGAGAGCAATCGGGCCGGGCTGCGGAATGGAACCCGTGATATCGTCGATCTTTGTCATAGCAATCTCCAGGCTTGTGCTGTTTCGATTGCCGATCATCCCTCACTATTGAAGTATTCGAAATTGTATATTTTCTTATCCATGCTATACAAAAATGCATGAATGCAGATCAACTGAGTTGGGATCTCTACCGCAGTCTTCTCGCCGTAATCACGGAGGGTTCGCTGTCTGCCGCAGCGCGTCAGCTCGGCCTGACCCAGCCGACAGTCGGTCGTCATATCGAAATGTTGGAACAAGCTTTTGGCACGCCCTTGTTCCTGCGCAGCCAGCGCGGCTTGCTGCCAACGGAAACCGCCCTTGCCATGCGGGGCCACGCTGCCCTGATGGCCGCCACCAGCACATCGCTGGCGCGCATCGCAGCCGGGGAGCAGGGAGAGGCAGGAGAATTGCGCGGACCGGTGCGGATCAGCGCCAGCGAAATGATCGCCGTGGAAGTGCTTCCCCCAATGTTCACCCGCTTACAGGAACAGTTTCCCGGGTTGGAAATCGAGCTATCGGCTACCGACCAGATGGAGGATCTGCTCCACCGGGAAGTGGATATTGCCGTGCGTATGGTGGCGCCGACCCAGCTTGCTCTGATCAGCCGCCATATCGGGGCGATTGGCATCGGCTTTTATGCCCATCGGCGCTATCTCGAGCGTCACGGCACGCCATCAAGTCTGGCGCAGCTTGCCGATCATCGCCTCATCGGTTTCGACCGGCAATTGGCCTATATCAGGGATCTGCTGAGAACCCGTCCGGATCTGGATGCCCTGCATTTTCAGTTCCGCAGCGACAGCAATCTGGCACAATTTGCAGCCATCCGCGCCGGATTGGGGATCGGCATGTGTCAGCCCGGCCTGGCCCGCCGCCATGCGGATCTCATCGAAGTCCTGCCCGGAACCCTCGATATCGCGCTCGACACATTCGTGGTCATGCATGAGGACCTGAAACTAAGCCGCCGCTGCAGGACGGTGTTCGACGCCGTGGTCGAGGGATTATTGGCCTATCTGCGCGAATGACGTTGACCGCGAACGCGCAATGCTGTCCTGGTCCGCAAGCGAACCTGGATTGCGCAACCTGTTAAGCCAGCGCGGGCCGTTCAGGCAATGCCGGTCGTTCAGGCCGTGCGGGATTGGTCGTGGTGGTCAAGGATTTCCACCTCGGGCCGATCATCGCCATTGCTCATTTCCGCACGCCACTTGCCGCTCTCATCCTGATAGACGATCCGCACCGGCTCATCGGCCTGGGCGATTTCCTGCATGACGATCCGCGCCGCTTCCAATGCCTGGTCATGCGTATCGAAACGTTCGGAATAGGCACCGTTCAGCCGATAGGCCCAGCCTTCATCATGCGGAACGATTTCATAGGTAACCTTGACCATGATGTATCTTCTCCCTGTGCAATGAATGAGCTCCCTGTCCCGTAATATCAAGGCTCGAAGATGCTACCGCATCCTCACCTTGAAGGTGTTTCGAATATCTCAAATGCGTCAAAGGCTTGAGATATTCGAAAAAGGAACACCTACGGCCATTTTCAATGGCCGTAGGTGTAACTATCGCATCTTGACGAGGGAACTGCAAATTGCCTCGGCACGTTGCAGGTGCGAAAGAGAATGGACGCACCGCAACGGCGAATCGCTTTACAGAAATCCCATGCTTACCCCCTGAATGGCTCTTGCTTGCCCGACTACCCTGTTTGAATGACAAATAATGCCGCGCCTGCGGTTTCAAAGGATGAAGAGACGTGACAGTTTTGCTCCGGGAAAAGTCCCTGCTGATCCCCATCGCCTTGGCGATCGCCGTGTTCTTCCTCGAACATTCCCTGATTGAGGCCGGACCAACCATCAGCCTCATTGCGGCGGCGGTGCTGATCGGCGGCATATTGGTGGCCTCGATCCGAGTCGCGCATCACGCGGAAATCCTGGCTCGCCGGGTTGGCGATCCCTATGGCACGATGATCCTCACCCTGTCCGCCGTGGCCGTGGAAGTGCTGATCCTTGCCATCATGATGCAGGGCGAAAGCTCGCCCACCCTGGTGCGCGACACGATCTATTCGGCGGTGATGCTGGATATCAACGGCATTCTGGGCCTTGCCGCCCTGCTGGGCGGGCTGAAACACGGCGAACAGCCCTATAATGACGATAGCGGCAAGACCTATGGCGTGATGATCCTGACGGCCATGGGCATCTCGATGATCGTGCCGGAATTCATTCCCGTCGATAAATGGACCTATTATTCAACCTTCACCATCTTTGCCATGCTGGCGCTTTACGGGCTGTTCCTGCGCATGCAGGTCGGGCAGCACAGCTATTTCTTCAGCTACAGCTATACAGGGCGCGCCGCGCCCAAAACCACGAAGGTCCCATCCGCTGGCATCGACACAACCACAAACGCCGCAGAACCACAGCAGGCTCCGCATGAGAGCGAAGCCCATGACGAGGAAGAAGGCAGCATTGCATCCTCCATCGCCGTCATCCTGTTTGGCGTGGTGCTGATCGGCATTCTTGCCGAATTCATGTCCGCCCTGATGACCGAGGGTCTGCGCGATACCGGCGCGCCGCCGACCATCATGGCCATCGTCGTTGCCACCATCTCCGCGGCCCCCGAAATCATGACCGCCTTGAAGGCTGCTTTGCGCAACCGTATGCAAGCCACCGTCAACATCGCCATGGGGGCATCGCTGTCAACCGTTATCCTGACAGTGCCGGTCATGGAGGCCATCGCCCTTTACACCGGTCAGCCCTTCATCATGGCGATGACCCCGGTGCAGACGGTGATGGTGCTGATCACCCTTGTTGCGGCGGCCATCAACCTCAACGATGGCGAGACCAATGCCATCGAGGGCATGACCCATTTCATCCTGTTTGCCACCTTCATCATGCTGTCTGCTCTGGGCCTTTGATCTCAGGGGGTGCCGGTCAAAATCCAGTCACAAGATTTTGATGCCGGAACCTTTCTTGCAAACACTCGTTGCGGTTATGTGATCGGGTCGTTACCCGGTCCGCCGCATTGTCACCACGATGAAGGGCAAAAACCGACCTGCTGGGCAGGACGCGAACCGGGAGCCGGGACCTTGAAAAGATTAGATGTCCTAGACGGAATGCGGGGATATTTCCTCGTCTTCATGATGTTGAACCACCTGATCTTCACGGGCGGCTATCTGCTGGTCGAGGTCAATCACCGCAACCTGACATTTGTCGAGGATGCGCAGGGCTTCGTGTTCATGTCCGGACTGCTGGTCGGCATGGTCTATGGCCGCAAGATGCTGAAAAGCGGCTATGAAGCGGGACGCGAGCGGATCTGGGCGCGAGCGCTGGAGCTTTATCGCTATGCCATGGGCATTATTCTGCTGGTCCTCGTGGCCCGATTCGTGCTGCCGGGTGCCGTAGGGATCTGGCACGACTGGCTGGGCGAGGTATCGCTCAGCGATCCACTTCGCCTCGCCTCAATCGCCACATTCCTGTTCCAGCCGACCTATATGGATATCCTGCCGCAATATATCATCTACATGGTGTTTGCGCCTGTGTTGATCTGGCTCTGCATTACCGGTCGCTGGGCCAGCGTCGCCATCGGCTCATTGGTCGTCTGGATGGCAGGCCAGCTTGGTCTGCACCGCCTGATCACCTATCCGCTCGATGCCTGGCTGGGTGCTGCCGAGAAGGAAGGCATTCGCGCCAGCTTCAATCTGCTGGGCTGGCAGATCGTGTTTTTCGGTGGCCTGATTGCCGGAAGCCTGACGGCGACCCGCAATATCGAGTGGAGCAAGGTGTTCAGCCCGGAGCGGACGCTGATTCCCAAGACGGCCCTTGCCATTCTCATCTTCTTCCTACCGCTCAGGATCATGACCGCCCATGGGCTGATGCCTGACGTCGTGCTGCAAAAGTTCGGCACGATGGAAGTGCGCGCCGATTTCGGCCCGGTCTATCTGCTGAATTTCGCCGCCATGGCCAGCCTGGTTGCTTGGTTGCTGATTGCCGGTCCGAAAACTGACAGCGCTATCGTCCGCAAGACTGCAAGCGTGGTCAACAGTGTCTTCAGCCTCAGCTTCCTGCAATTGCTGGGCCGTCACTCCCTGCATGTCTATCTCTGGCATGTGCTGGTGGTGTTTGCGGTGCGCTATATCGATGGCCGGATCGGACCGTTCTCGGAACTGTCGAAAACCGCGATTGCCGTGTTCTGCGTGTCGCTTCTGGCTCTGCCCGCGCTCTACCGCGAACGCGACATCCATTTTGCCCCGGCCCCGCAACCAAAACCGGTTCCGGCCCCCGCCCCGGCAGGAAAGCAGATGCAGAACGCCTGAGCGAATTCATCTGCGCTCGTTATGCAAGAATAGAAAAAGGGCGGGATGGCATAACCATCCCGCCCTTTTATGTGCTGTCTTGCTATAGCTTACTTGCAGGCGGCGCAGAAGCGCTGAATGCGCTTGCAGGCTTCTTCCAGCAGGGCTTCCGAGGTCGCGTAGGAAATGCGGAAGTTCGGGCCAAGGCCGAAGGCGCTACCATGCACCACGGCTACGCCTTCGGTTTCCAGCAGTTCGGTGACGAAATCCTCATCGCTTTCCAGAACCTTGCCCGACGGCGCGGTCTTGCCCATCAGGCCTGCGCAGGACGGATAGACATAGAAAGCCCCTTCCGGCGACGGGCATACGATACCCTTGGCCTGGTTGAGCATCGAGACCACCAGATCGCGGCGACCCTCGAAGATCTTCTTGTTTTCCGGAATGAAGTCCTGGGTGCCGTTCAACGCTTCCACAGCCGCCCACTGAGCGATTGAGCAAGCGCCCGAGGTCTGCTGGCCCTGGATCATGTCCATCGCCTTGATCAGCGGCAGCGGGCCTGCGGCATAGCCGATCCGCCAGCCGGTCATCGCATAGGCCTTGGACACGCCGTTCATGGTCAGCGTGCGGTCATAGAGCTTCGGCTCGACTTCTGCTGGCGTGGTGAATTTGAAGTCACCATAGACCAGGTGCTCGTACATGTCATCGGTCAGCACCCAGACCTGCTCGTGGCGCAGCAGTACATCGGTCAGTGCCTTCAGCTCGGCCTCGGTATACGCCGCACCCGACGGGTTAGACGGTGAGTTGAACAGAAACCACTTGGTCTTCGGCGTGATCGCCTTTTCGAGATCTTCAGCCGTCAGCTTGAAGTTATTCTCTTGTGTGGTGGCAACGAAGACAGGCGTGCCGCCGCACAGCGCCACCATTTCCGGATAGGAGACCCAGTAAGGCGTCGGAATGATCACTTCATCGCCGGCGTTCAGCGTCGCCATGAAGGCGTTGAACAGAATCTGCTTGCCGCCGGTGCCGACAATCGTCTGCTCCGGCTTGTAGTCCAGATTGTTCTCGCGCTTGTACTTGTCGGCAATCGCCTTGCGCAGTTCTGGAATGCCTGAGATCGGCGTGTATTTGGTCTCGCCGCGATGGATGGCGTCGATGGCGGCCTGCTTGATGTTGTCGGGCGTATCGAAGTCAGGTTCGCCCGCGCCAAGGCCGATCACGTCACGGCCTTTCGCTTTCAGTTCACGAGCTTTCTGCGACACGGCAATGGTGGCGGAAGGCTTAACACGGGAAAGGGCGTCGGCAAGAAAAGCCATGAAATTATCCTGAAGCTGTTGATCGATTGCAAACCTTGGTTTGCCCAAGGCTTCAGGTTACAGCTGTATGACAATTCTGCCTGCCCGGATCAAGCGGAAACGGCCAGTGCCGATGCTTTTCTTGTCACCGTGACAGGACCGCACAAAAACCACCGCCAAGGATGCTGGCCAGGACGACGGAAAGCGCCGTTAACCGGTCGGAATGGCCAAATGTTAACGCGCCACAATATCGCCTCAATTTTTGCAGTGCAGTGCCGCAATTCGGTCCCTTTGCCGACGATTTCGACCGGCTTTTATCATCCTGTGGTTGGGCAGAAGGACGCGGCAAGATGAGACGGAACAGGACGGAAAATACCCCCTCGAAACCCTGGGATTTTAGCCGGAAAACCATGTTCGCGGCCTGGATTGCGCTGGCGGCTTTGACCCTTCCGACCGCATGGGTTTCGGCGGCCCCCGCAAGTGGACAACAGGCCCCCTCAGTGGCGACAAGCACAATGACCGATCAAACACCGGTCGATACGATGGAAACCGGCAGCATTGCCCTGCCGATCGCCCAGAAAGATCTGCTGACCAATACACTTGCCCGCAACAACGGCGTCGACCGAGCCGTCGCTGGCACCGTTTCCTCCGTTCATGTCCCGGGCTATCTCTCGGTATTGGCCGACCGACGCGTTCTTGCCCTGCTCAGCCTGTTCGGCTTGCTGGTCGTCTGGCTCAACAGGGCACCGCCAAAAAACAATCAGGATCTTTAGAGCATTTCCGCAGGGACGTTTGGTATTTTCTGAAACACTTGAAACAACCCTGGGATTGTCCAAAACAGACATTGCTGTTCTTGCGGCCATTGATGACGCCTGATAGAGCCATCGCATTGCCCGCGTAGCCAAAATACTAGCCGCAGGGCAGGATCAGGATGGTTCAGTGACCCGCATTCAGGCCAATCTCCTTCTTCTTCTGGCTGCCGCCATCTGGGGCGGTGGGTTCGTGGCGCAATCCACCGCCATGGATCATCTGGGCGCCAACTGGTTCAACGCCCTGCGATTTGGCATTGCAACAATTGTCCTGCTGCCTTTTGCCATGCTCGAAAGCCGGCGTGCCCGAGACAGATTGTCGGTGGGTGACGTGAGGATGTTCGTCATTATCGGCGTCCTGCTGTTTGCCGCCCAGACCGCCCAACAATTTGGCCTGAAAACCACCACCGTCACCAATGCCAGCTTCCTCACCGGCCTCTATGTAGTGATCGTGCCGGTCATGGCAGTCGTGTTTCTTCGACACCGTCCTCATTGGATCATCTGGCCCTCCGCACTTGCCGCCCTGCTCGGCATCCTGCTGCTCAGCGGCGGCAGCCTGTCAGCCCTGAGTACAGGCGACGGCCTGACCATCCTGTGCGCCGGGTTTTTCGCGTTGCAGATCCTGCTGACGGGCCGGATTATCCAGACCCTGTCACGGCCCTTGGCGCTTGCCGCCATCCAGTTTGCCGTTACCGCCCTCCTCTGCACGCTCGCCGCCCTCACGCTGGAGCCGATCAGCTTTGCCGATATCGAGAATTCGATGACCCAGATCCTTTATGGCGGCCTGCTGTCGAGCGGACTGGCCTTCAGCCTGCAAATCATTGGCCAGCGCTACACATCCTCTTCGCAAGCGGCGATTTTCATGTCGTCGGAGGCGCTATTCGGTGCGCTCCTGGGCGCTGTCATCCTGCATGAATCCTTGGCGCCAATCGGTTATCTCGGCTGTGCCCTGATGTTTCTCGCCATGCTGGCGGTAGAAATCGTGCCTGAATGGGGCAAACAGCGCGCTGTCAGGCAATAAATTTTAAGTCACGCCTTATTTTACAACTTTGAAAAACTTTACCGCTGCAACCGGCATATTGAGGATGAATTACATCGTCCACGATGCAGTTTCCGCAATTTTCGGCGAAATCAGCACAGATTTGGCCCGGAAAGGCACGAATTGCTCCGGCTTGAACCATGCCAGATCATAGATTGGTAAAAAAACTTTTGCTTGCCAATTTCCCACAAACCAAGCACTCTTGAAGGGTTCGGGCAATTTAAAGGCGCGGAAAGATCTAAATTTCGACTGGCACCGGAGACGCAGAAGTTCCGGGCATCCATAAGGGGATACGACTGGCGTCGTTCACAGCTTGTGGCTGCGGTAACAGGGACCTTTCCTCACAATTTAAACTTGCTCGCCTAGACCCCTGCCTCGACCCTGGGCAGGATTGAGCAATGCTGTCCGCCGATCCCGGACAGAGACAAAAGGACCTGACGCATGGCCGAAACTGGCATTGTAAAATTCTTCAACAACGACAAAGGCTTCGGCTTTATCAAGCCGGACAATGGCGGTGCGGATATTTTCGTCCACATCTCCGCCGTTCAGGCTTCCGGTCTGAACGGATTGAGTGAAAATCAAAAAGTAAGCTTCGATACGGAACCGGACCGCCGCGGCAAGGGACCAAAGGCCGTCAATCTGCAAATCGCAGGCTGAGACCCTCGTTCACACATTTCATTTCGCCCAGCGGCCCGGCAAGTTTTGCCGGGTTTTTTCTACCCTTCAAAGACCTTTTCAAAGGCCTTTCAGAAACGGATTGCTGCGGCGCTCGTCGCCGATCCGGCTGCCGGGGCCATGACCGCAAATGAAGCCGACATCGTCGCCCAATGGCAAGACCTTGTCGCGGATCGATGCCAGCAATTGCTGATGATTGCCGCCCGGCAGATCTGTGCGGCCAATGGAACCGTTGAACAGCACATCGCCCAGATGGGCGAAATTCTGGACGCGATTGAAAAACACCACATGACCCGGTGCATGGCCGGGGCAATGCAGCACCTCGAATTCATGACCGGAAAAGCCAACGACATCGCCCTCTTCCAGAAAGCGATCGGGCGTCACATTGCGTAGCTTGATGGGAAGATTGAAGCGGGCGCTCTGCCCCTCCAGCGCATCCAGCAGCACCTTGTCATCGCGATGCGGGCCAATAATCTGGATGCCGAGCGCGTCCTTGAGGTCTTCGGCGCCACCAGCATGATCGAGATGGCCGTGGGTCAGCCAGATCTCCTTCAGGGTAATGCCGTTTTCCTGCACCATGCGCAGGATGTCCTCGACATCGCCACCCGGATCGACCACCACGCCTTCCTTGGTCTCGCTATCGAAGAACACTGTGCAATTCTGCTGAAATGGCGTCACGGGAATAATCCCCGCCTGAAGCTGTCCCATAATAAACCTCTGACTATCGGCATGCCACGAACCAATGGCGACCTTTTACAGACCATATACAGCATCGGGCTGAAAAGTGGACAACGGTCTCGCGGAAAATCCTATAGCGACAAAAGGCTACAAGTCTCGCATCGAGCGAAGGAGACAAGGCGTCTCACACCATCGAAGAGGATCAGGGTACGGCGACCATTTCGGCTTCGGCCGAATGAAGGTTCGGCATCATTACATTGCCGACCAGAAGCGCTGCCACAGCGATTTTTAAGGTGAAAACCAGGATCATCACCGGCTTCAGGGTGTTTTCGACAGCCTGTGCGACAGGAGTGTCGGACGAGAATTCCGGTACGGTCTCCGACGCGAGATTTGATGACATTGCAGTCAGCCTCTTGTTCTACCAGTGCATGAAAACGCCAAAGCATCCTCATCGCCTTGAAGGGATCGCGACTGTCTCCATCGACAATCGCCACCCCGTTCCCCATCTATTGTCCTCATAAAGCCTTGAGCGGAGCTTTGGTTGCATGGCCTTGAAAATATTTCCCAGGCAGGAATGGCTTCTGTTGACGGCATCTTTGGAAAACCGGCTTTTTTAATAGCGTTTTGATCGCACTCGTCATAGTTTTGCACCGAATTTCAAGTGCATGGACCACACCGAAGCACCGCCGCGGTGCCATGACCGGTAGAACAAGGAATTGAAACACGTGCAGAAAACGTCATCGGTAAGAACGGCGAAAAAACAGCTGCCGGACATGCCGCATATCGACGATAAAAGCATCGATTTCGAAACGATCGAAGCCTTTTTCTTCGCCTATCGTGATTTCATTTCCGATCCGGACGAGATTTTGGCCAAGCTGGGTTATGGCCGCGCCCATCACCGGGCGGTGCATTTCGTCAACCGCCAGCCGGGCATGACGGTGGCCGATCTTCTGGGGTTGCTTCGCATCACCAAGCAGAGCCTCGCCCGGGTTCTGAAGGAATTGATCGACGAGGGCTATATTCGACAAATGACCGGCCCAGCCGACCGGCGTCAGCGCCGCCTCTACCCGACACTGGCCGGACGCGAACTGGCGCTGGCGCTGTCGGATCCGCAATCGCGCCGGATTGCCCGTGCCTTCGAAGGGTTTTCCGGCGAACAGAGACAGGCGGTTCGTACTTTTCTGGCTGCCATGCGCAGTGAGAATGGCGCGGCACCCCCGCTAGATCAGGAGCCTTGAGCAGTATGAAGCGTATTGACCTGACCGACGATGCCCCGCACCTCCTTGTTGTCGATGATGATACACGAATCCGCGATCTCTTGCATCGCTATCTGACCGAACAGGGCTTTCGCGTCACCGTCGCTGCTGAAGCGCAGGAAGCCCGCCGCAAGCTGGCGGGCTTGGCCTATGACCTGCTGATCGTCGATGTGATGATGCCGGGCGAAAACGGCTTGTCGCTGACCAAATCGCTGAGCGGCGAGATCACTGCGCCGATCATTCTTCTGACGGCCCGCACGGAAGCCGATTCGCGCATTGCCGGGCTGGAGGCAGGGGCCGACGACTATCTGGCAAAACCCTTTGACCCGCGCGAACTGGTGCTGCGCATCAACAATATCCTGCGGCGCAACACCAGCGCCGATACGCCGAAAATCGAACAAGTGATGTTCGGCCCCTATACATTCTCCATCCTGCGCAAGGAGCTGAAAAAGGGACCAGAGGTCATTCACCTGACCGACCGCGAGCAGGATATCATGCTGCTGTTTGCCAACCGGGCGGGTGATACCATTCCGCGTCACGAACTGGTGGGCGAGGATACCGATGTCGGCGAACGCACCATCGACGTGCAGATCAACCGCCTGCGCCGCAAGATCGAGGACGATCCGGCCAATCCGGTCTGGCTGCAAACCGTGCGCGGCATCGGCTATCGCCTCAGCCGGGATTAAAGCATCGGACCGAAAAGTGGGAACCGGTTTTCGGATGAATCCGATGCGCAAACAAAAATTTAGAGCATCGTTCTGATGCTCTAAAGGCTGCATCCGACCAGCAGCGGTCAACCATAACGGAAACGACCATGACGTTCAGGCAAGCCTTCAGCCGATTGAAATACCGGCGCATTTCGTGGATCGACCTGCGCTGGTTCAGCCGCTGGCTGCGCCGCCAGTTTCCGACCGGCCTGTTTGCCCGTGCCCTGCTGATCATCATCCTGCCGATGCTGATCCTCCAGACCGTCTTGCTGTTCGTGTTCATGGAGCGCCATTGGCAGATGGTGACGCAACGCCTGTCCGCCGCCGTCACCCGTGACATTGCCACGGTGATCGTCTTGCTTGAAACCTATCCCCAGGACGCAGCCAACACGCTGAAAATTGCCAATTCCAAGCTGGGTCTGGTCGCCTCGCTGGAAAAGAACGGCGAATTGCCGGCCCCTCGCCCCAAGCCATTCTTTTCGATTCTCGATCAATTGCTCAGCGATGAATTGCGCAACCAGATCAAGCGGCCCTTCTGGATCGATACCGTCGGCGATTCGCCGCTGATCGAAATCCGTATCCAATTGAATGGCGAGGTGCTGCGGATTTTCGCCCGGCGCAACCAAGCCTATGCCTCAAATACTCATATCTTCCTGTTGTGGATGTTCGGCACGTCGCTGGTGCTGATCGTTATCGCCGCACTGTTCCTACGCGGCCAGATCCGCCCAATCCTGTCGCTGGCCGAGGCTGCCGAAAGCTTTGGCAAGGGCCAGAAGCCGGCCAAGGACTTCAGCCCGCGCGGAGCTGATGAAATCCGCCGGGCAGGTCTCGCCTTCATCCTGATGCGCGAGCGCATCGAGCGGCAGATGGAACAGCGCACCGCCATGCTGACCGGCGTCAGCCACGATCTTCGCACCATCCTCACCCGGTTCAAGTTGCAATTGGCGCTAGCAGGCGACAATCCCGATCTTGAACCGTTGAATGAAGATGTCGAGGCCATGCAAACGATGCTGGAAGGTTATATGGCCTTTGCCAAGGGCGAGGCCGAGGAAAATTTCGGACCCTTCAGCCTGAAGGACATGCTGGAGAAAATCAGCGCCGATTACCGGCTGCACGGCAAGACCTTCAGCTATGTGATCGAGGGTGACGAGCAGATCCGGGTGCGCCCCAATGCCTTCTGGCGGCTGGTGGGCAATCTTGCCGCCAATGGCCGCCGCTATGCCAATACCATGCATGTCGAAGCCCGCCACGGAACCAAATGGCTGACCATCGTCTTCGATGATGATGGTCCCGGCATTCCCGCCCAATCCCGCGACGATGTGTTCAAGCCGTTTTTCCGGCTGGATGAGGCTCGCAACCAGGATGCGTCAGGCACCGGGCTTGGCCTCGCCATTGCCCGCGACATCGCCCGCAGCCATGGCGGCAATGTCACACTTGGCGACAGCCCGCTCGGAGGCCTGCGCGCCACGATCCGCATTCCGGTTTAACACCGTAGGCCGGTTTACGGAACGCCCGAGCGCGGCAAACTACATCATTTTGCGCCCATTCGGCACGCCGCGCTCCACCGACGCCAGCACGATGGCTCCGGCCTCATCCTCAAAACCGAGAGTGAGAACCTCAGACCGCACAGGCCCGATCTGGCGCGGCGGAAAATTCACTACGCCGAGCACTTGGCGGCCAACAAGGCTTTCCGGCGTATAATGTACGGTGATCTGCGCCGATGATCGCTTGATGCCGATCTCAGGCCCGAAATCAATCCGCAGCTTGTAGGCTGGCTTGCGGGCCTCAGGAAAAGGCTCCGCCTCAATGATCGTCCCGACCCGGATATCGACTTTTTCGAAATCGCTGTAAGTGATCTCGTCGGAGGTTTTTTCCGTCCCGCTCAAGAGGCAAGCTCCTCGGCCCGGCGTTTCGCGGCGGCTATCGCCGTGTCGAACAGCGGCTGCATGCCCTGGTCAGCCATCAACACTGCAAGGGCTGCGGCGGTGGTGCCGCCCGGCGAGGTAACATTCTTGCGCAGCGTGGCGGCATCGTCCGGGGACTGGTGCAACATTTCACCAGCCCCGGCGACAGTTTCCCGTGCGAGATGCATGGCGAGGTCCGCTGGCAGACCGGCTTTACGGCCTGCCTCAGCCATGCACTCGACGAGATAAAACACATAGGCCGGACCGCTGCCGGAAACGGCGGTCACGGCGTCGATATCGCTTTCGCTCGCCACCCACTCCACTGGACCGGAAACAGCCAAAAGCGCCGTCACCCGCGCCCGCTGATCTTCACTGACCTCGCTATTGGCATAAGCGCCGGTGATACCGCGCCCAACCATCGCAGGCGTATTGGGCATGGCGCGGACCATGGCCGCAACCCCCAAATGGGTTTCCATGAAAGCCAAGGTCTTACCAGCCGCAACCGACACCACAACCGTGTCGGCATCGACCAAAGGCTTGAGCGGCGCAAGCACCGCTTCCATCACTTGCGGCTTGACTGCCAGAAACAACAGACCAGCCACGATATCGCCCGGCGCCTGCGTGACATGGCGCACGCCAGCCTGGGCAAACCGGGCCTTGGCGGCATCACTTGCGCCGGGATCAATAACGATCACCGAGGCCGGATCAACGCCATTCTTCAGCCAGCCCGACAACATCGCACCGCCCATATTGCCAGCACCGACAAGAACGATAAGGCTTGTCATTGTCAGGCCTCACCAACCGTGGTGAACAGCGCCGCATCCATAGCAGACTTGGCATCGATCCCCGACCAGACGACGAACTGGAACGCCTGGAAATAGGTCTCGCAGGCCTCGACCGCGCTGGACAAAAGCACTTCAACCTGCTGGTTGGTCGGCTCGGCACCGCCAGCCAGAATGAGCGACTGGCGGAAGATCACCACGTCTTCCTGTCGCCACAGATCGAAATGGCCCATCAGCACCTGACCATTGATATGCGACAGAAGCCGGATGATCTCGTTGACCCTGGGTTCCGGCACCCTGATATCGAAGGCGCAGGCCAGATGCAGCGCCTCGCATTCCTCCATCCAGGAGAAGGAGACGTGATAGGCAGCCCAGCGGCCATCCACGGTCATGGCGATTTCATCTTCGCCGGACCGCTCGAAAGACCAGTCATTATTGGAGGCCACATACTCGATCGTATCGACCGGGTTGGACTGACGTTCAAATTGAAATTCCATTAGGCTCATGCCGCACCTTCTAAACCGGGAATGCCCTTGTGACGACGACACGCTGACACCATCGACACACCACAACGCACTGACCGGAAATACGCTTCGAATGACACCCGATAGCCCCAGAATGCTTGCGGCACCCTGCCCGAAACTGGTCGGGTTCGTTTCGAATCATCATTTAAAATCAGTGTATAGCGGGCACTGCCCCAAACCAGCCCCTCCCCGCCGATTTCACGAGCGTCACTGTGGACAGCGCGTGTATCAACACCCAGGTCCAAGGGCTTAACTGACTCATGGAATTGCCTTTTTTGAAACAATCCACATGTGGAAAAAAATAGTAAGCAATCATTAACCACAACGCCCCGCCAAGGCTGGATTGGCCCCAGACGCGCAATAAAAAACGGCTGCGCGTGAGCGCAACCGCCGGATAGCGTGATTGATGATTTGCAAGCCTATCTACGGGCAAACAGGCCGAATCCTGATTGTTCCGTATATGTGATCAGTGAGTCGAATCAGGGATCGCAGTCGCACTGGCTTGCGCTTCCAGCGCTTCGATACGGGCCTTGAGGGCTTCGTTTTCTTCCAATGCCTTCAAGGCCATTTCGCGCACCACGTCGAATTCCTCGCGGCGCACCACGTCCAGGCTGTTTAGCCAGCGTTCGGCCTGGGCATGCAAGGCGGTTTCCGCTTCCTTGCGCACACCCTGGGCAGCACCCGCGGCATCGGTCATCAACTTGGCGAATTCATCCATGATACGGCTTGTTCCGGTGCTCATGATCGTGTTCCTTACGCTCCACCACAAGGCGCCCACTGGGGCGCGGCATTCTCTGGAGGTAGGGATTCGGGGCAGGCTATGCAAGAGAAAACGCCCTGGGGATGATCGGTCTTTGCACAGAACATTCCGGATCTCATGTCTTTTTTTAAGCTCTCGGTGCAATTTTCACCTTAATCGGAGCGGATCAAGGCGGGCCGGTAGATTCACCTTGACCAGCGCAAGCCTGCCCGCCATTTTTCGGACAAATCGAATGAAAGCATATCCTTGAACACAGTAGCCAGCCTTTTCGCTATTCTGCCCTATCCGCAGATCGACCCGATTGCCCTCAGCATCGGCCCCGTTGCCATTCGCTGGTATGGGCTGGCCTATGTGACGGGCATTCTCATCGGCTGGTGGCTGGCGCGCCGGATGATCGCCAATCTGTCGCTCTGGCCCGGTAACGCCACACCGATCACCGAAAAGCATCTGGATGACTTTCTGGTCTGGGCGGCGATCGGCATCGTCCTGGGCGGGCGGATCGGCTATATCCTGTTCTATGACCTGCAACCGGTGCTGGACAATCCGGTCGTGGCGCTGGAAATCTGGCGCGGCGGCATGTCCTTCCATGGCGGCCTGACCGGCGCGACACTGGCGATGATCGTCTTTGCCCGGCGCAACGGCCTGCCCGTGTGGATGCTGTTCGACCTCGTGGCCTGTGTCGCCCCCATCGGTCTTTTCTTCGGTCGGATCGCCAATTTCATCAATGGCGAATTGTGGGGCCGGATCAGCGACGTGGCCTGGGCCATGCAGTTCCCGACCGGCGGTCCCTTCACGCGCCATCCGAGCCAGCTTTATGAAGCGGCACTGGAAGGCCTGGTGTTGTTTGTGCTGCTGCAAGTGCTCGTCCGCCAGTTCCAGGCGCTGAAAACCTCTGGCGTCATCAGCGGCGTGTTTATCTGCGGCTATGCGCTGGCGCGCATCTTTGTTGAATTTTTCCGGGAACCAGATGAGCAGCTTGGCTATCTGGCAGGTGGTTGGTTAACGATGGGCATGGTACTCTCGCTGCCGATGCTGGCGCTGGGGCTGTGGGCTATCTGGCGGGCAAGACGTGCCGGGCGCAGCCAAGAGCCGTCAGGACTAAAGGGATGAATCGGGAAACGCTGACCATGACCACCACGCTTGGTGATAAGATCAAGGCGCTCATCCGGTTGAACGGTCCGTTGAGCGTCACGGATTACTTTGCTCTCTGCCTGGCCGATCCGGAATTCGGCTATTACAAAACCCGTGAGCCATTCGGCACCTCGGGCGATTTCATCACCGGGCCGGAAATCAGCCAGATCTTCGGGGAGATGATCGGCGTTTTCATTGTCCATGCCTGGCAGCGCCATGGCCTGCCCGCCCCGGTACGGCTGGCAGAGGTTGGCCCCGGACGCGGCACGATGATGAGCGACATGCTGCGGGTGATCGCCCGGCTTGCCCCTGATCTCTACCGGGATTCCACCGTGCATCTGGTGGAAACCAGCGACCGGCTGCGCCAGATCCAGCGCAACAGCCTGGAACCGCATATCGAAAAGATTGACTGGCATGACAGCTTTGGCGATGTGCCGGAAGGCTTCGTGCTGGTGGTGGCCAATGAGCTGTTCGACGCCATTCCCATCCGCCAGTTCGTCAAGCTCGGCCCGCATTACCGCGAACGCATGGTCAGTCTCGGCTTAGACGACGAGCTGATCTTCTCGACCGGGATTGCGACACTCGATCCGGCTCTTCTGCCGCCGGGCGCCAGCACCCAGCCTGACGGTACGGTGTTTGAGTTTTCACCCGCCCGCCGCGCGGTGATGGCGGCCATGTGCGAGCGGCTGAAAGCCGAAGGCGGGGCGGCACTGATCATCGATTACGGCCATATCTCCACCGGCTTCGGCGATACGCTGCAAGCCTTGCGCGCCCATGATTACGATCCGCCGCTGGCCAATCCCGGCATTGCCGACCTAACCAGCCATGTCGATTTCGAGGATCTGGCCCGCACCGCCCTTGCCGCCGGGGTCACGCCAAGCGGCTGCCTGCGCCAGGGGGATTTCCTGCTTGGACTCGGCATCAAGGAACGGGCCGGAATTCTGGGACGCGGCAAGGATGAGGCCACCCAGCTTGAACTGGCCGAGGCCGTCAACCGGCTGGCCGGTGCCGGCGTCGGACGGATGGGCGAATTGTTCAAGGTGCTCGCCCTCTCCAGCCCCACCCTGTCGCTCGCCCCGTTCCGGCCCCTGCCCCAGACGGATCTTTAGCTCAGGCCGAGCTTTGACCTAGGCCGAGCTTTGACCCTGGCCAAGCTTTGACCCTGGATTGACAGATTACCGCAGTGATGGTCACATCCGGCCAAATCGCCGGATCTGACCACGCTGCGGGCAAAATCCTGGACATAATGCCGATTGATTCGGATTAAGACATGCGAAAGGGACACCGATGCCGTCCTCGACACACGATGTGGCCCACCTTCAACCCGAAACCAAACCATCCCCCTTGCAGAGTACCCTTCTGGCTCCCTGCGGATCGGACGGAATCGTTCACGGCTTTTTCACCCGGCATGGCGGCGTCTCCACCGGCATTTACGCCGGGCTGAATATCGGGCTCGGATCAAATGACAGTCCGGCGCATGTGCATGAAAACCGCGCCCGCGTCGCTGGCTGGTTTGGCGGCACCGAAGCGGATCTTGTTACCGTTCATCAAGTCCATTCCCCCGATGTGGTGACGGTAACCGCGCCTTTCGGTTCGAATCGGCCACAGGTGGATGCCATGGTCACAAACCAACCCGGTCTCATTCTTGGCGCGCTTGCCGCCGATTGCGGACCGATCCTGTTTGCCGATCCGGTTAACCGGATCATCGGGGCTGCCCATGCCGGATGGAAGGGCGCCCTGACCGGCGTACTGGAAAACACCATCGAGGCAATGATCGCGCTTGGCGCTGCCCGCGCCAGCATCGTCGCCACGCTTGGCCCATCGATCAGCGCCAAAGCTTATGAGGTCGGCCCGGAATTCGTCGAGCGGTTTCTGGCCCATGATCCGGCCTATCAACGGTTCTTCACGCCTTCGACCAAACCCGGCCACGCGATGTTCGACCTGCCGGGACTGACTGTGAAGCGGCTGACGGATGCCGGGATTGCCGCCGACATGCTTGGCATCTGCACATATGGCGACCCGGATCAGTTTTTCTCCTATCGCCGCACCACCCACGCCAGCGAGCCGGACTACGGCCGCCAGATTTCCGCCATCATGCTTCAGGGGCCTCGTGTATGACATTGCATTTTTCAACTGCCGAATACGCCGCCCGGCTGGACCGCCTGACCGACAGGATGCGCGAACAGAAGCTGGATGCCATGCTGCTGTTTGCCCAGGAAAGCATGTATTGGCTGACCGGCTATGACACGTTTGGCTATTGCTTCTTCCAGACACTGGTGGTCAAGGCCGATGGCTCGATGACGCTTCTGACCCGTTCGGCGGATCTGCGCCAGGCCCGCCAGACCTCAACCATCGATAATATCCTGATCTGGGTTGACCGTACCAACGCCGATCCGACCAGCGACCTGAAGGATCTGCTCAACGACCTCGACCTGCTCGGCTGCCGGCTGGGCATCGAATACGACACCCATGGCATGACCGGACGGGTCGCTCGGCTGCTGGACAATCAATTGCTGAGCTTCGGTGAATTGATCGACGCGTCGATGCTGGTCAGCGAATTGCGGCTGATCAAGAGTCCAGAAGAAATCGCTTATGTCGAAAAGGCCGCCAGCCTTGCCGATGACGCGCTGGATGCCGCCCTGCCGCTGATTTCAGCCGGGGGCGATGAAGCTGCCATTCTCGCTGCCATGCAGGGTGCGGTTTTTGCAGGTGGCGGTGATTATCCGGCTAATGAATTCATTATCGGCTCCGGCCAGGATGCGCTGCTGTGCCGCTACAAGGCAGGCCGCCGGACGCTGTCGGCCAATGACCAGCTGACACTGGAATGGGCCGGTGCTTCCGCCCATTACCATGCGGCGATGATGCGCACCGTGCTGGTCGGCGAACCATCGCCTCGCCACCGCGAGCTTTATGCCGCCTGCCGGGAGGCGATCCAGGAAATCGAAACCGTGCTGCGGCCCGGCCATACATTCGGCGATGTATTCGAGACCCATGCCAGAGTTCTTGACGAACGAGGCCTGACCCGCCACCGGCTGAATGCCTGCGGTTATTCGCTGGGTGCCCGCTTCTCCCCGTCCTGGATGGAGCACCAGATGTTCCACATCGGCAATCCGCAGCAAATCCTGCCCAATATGTCGCTGTTCATCCACATGATCATCATGGATTCCGAACGCGAGACCGCGATGACGCTCGGCCACACTTATCTCACCACCGAAGGGGCGCCACGCGCGCTGTCGCGTCATCCGCTGGATCTGATCGTCAAGGCGTGAGCATCTTCGATGCCCTGACATCAAAGATGCGATTCTGTCGATAAAAGGCGACAGATGCGTCGCGTTTGAAGCAAAATTTAACGTTTTAGGAAGATAATCGCGGGATTCTCATACGAACGCAGCCGTTAAGGAGGCAGCCAATGAGACGTCCCGCTTCCAGCATCGGCTCCGCGCTCGTTCTGGCCCTTGGTGGTCTGGCCAGCGCTGGCTTGGCCAGTACGGGTCTGGCCGGTTGCAGCGTCTCCGACACGCTGACGCCACCCGTCGATGTCGGCACCAGCGGCTCGATCAGCAAACCGCTGACCGGTGAAGACATGCAGACGGCCATGCGCCAGAATGACGATGTCCCGCGCCGCCCGCATCGCACGATGCGTGAGCAAGCACCGGAACAGGCCTACTCCCCCTATCCGCAGCAGGAAAGCCAGTCGCAGCCGCAAAATTCGCTGGAAGCCCAGGCGCAAGCCCTGCAAAACGGCTATAATCCGGTTGCCTCCGAACCTCTGGACGGCCAGCCCCGCCGCCAGCAAAGCTGGCAGCAGCCCGAACGACAACAGAACCGGATGCAAGAACAGGCCGGGTCATCGGTCAGCCAGTCGGAGCCTGAAGAACAGACCGCTCTCGCGTCGCAAACCGATGAGGAGGCCGCCGCCCCCGCCTCGCCCGCACCCTCACAGCAAGCCTCGCTTGCACCGGCTGGCGATGCCGGACCGGACTCGATCCGGTTCCTGCCCATCATCGGCGCACCGGTTGAGGCCGTGACCCCGCTTTCACGCCAGTTGGGGGCCGAGGCCCGCGCCAAAGGCCTGATGATGCGCAGCTCCAGCGGCGAACAGGCCCGCCATATTCTCAAAGGCTATTTCTCCGCCTATGGCGAAGGCGGCAAGATCACCGTCGTCTATGTATGGGATATTCTCGACGCCAGCGGCAACCGCCTACACCGCATCCAAGGCCAGCAGACCGTGCCGGGCAAAGCCCAAGACCCCTGGGCCGCCGTCCCCGCCTCCGTCATGCAGATCATCGCCAACAAGACGCTTGAGGAATATGTTGACTGGCGGGCGAAAAATACGGGATGACGGTGGAAAACGATCAAGGTCGTTTGGTGGGGCGTTTTCGTGCAAGCCAGATCGTCGCACCGCCGCATGAAAGATCGTTCTCGACATACTGTACAACTTCGAAGCCGTTAGGGTGCAACAACTCTTCATACTCGGCGCGATCCAAACTCCCGTGATACAAAGGCTTGCCTTCAAAGGTGCCAATCGCCTCGCCATATGTTGTACCACTGGTAAATAGCATAACGGCACCCGGAAGAGCGAGATGACTGAACGTAGCGAACATTGGACGCTGATCTTCTGGTTTCAGGTGAAATAGACTGTGCCAGGCAATAAGACCATGAAACTTGCCTAGCGAGGGCAGGTTACGCATGTCAGCAGTAATCCATAGATGATCAAAGAAATTCGTCTTCGCGACTTCGATCAACGCAGCAGCACCATCCACGCCAGTGACACGGCAGCCGTTATCAATCAGATAGCGCGCTATTGGTTCACCTGATCCACAACCGATGTCAATGACGTCCGATCCGTCCCGCGTCATAGTGGATAGGAAGATATCAAGCCAAGAACGCTCGACTAAGTCTCGTCCGCGCAGTTTTGTCCAAGCGACGGCGTTTTCCTGATAGAGGTCGATAACGCTATCTGCAATAATTGAGGACATCCTGTCTTATACACCGGCCAACTCTCATCAGATACCCAGACGATATCGACATCCGCTTTTGGCGCATAGTCGCCCTGTTCATTAAATCCGCTGTTTTTCGCACAGAACCTAGATGGATTCGGAACACCACCTGCAGGAAAATCACTTCGTTTACGAATTTCCGTGAGAACTGTCGCAAACCACTTGCATTCAGGGGCAAGGGCGCTAAAAAGCCCGCATTGCAGCGCCGCGCATGAAACAAGTGTGCTGGGGTCGGTTGTAACAGTTTTAATCCGGTGTGTGATGCCCAGGCGGGGTCGCGCATCGGGATGCAAACAGGCGGGCACAAATGAAGGTCTTCGCAGGTAATTCGAACCGGCAACTTGCTGAAGCGGTCTGTAAATATCTCAATGTTCCCCTTGGAAAAGCCAGCGTTCGCCGCTTTGCGGACCAGGAAATCTTCGTGGAAATCCAGGAAAACGTCCGTGGCGAGGATATCTTCATCGTCCAGTCAACGTCCTTTCCCACAAATGACCACCTGATGGAACTGCTGATCATGATCGACGCCTTCCGCCGCTCCTCGGCGCGGCGGATCACAGCCGTCATTCCCTATTTCGGCTATGCCCGCCAGGATCGTCGCGCCTCGGGCCGCACACCGATCTCGGCAAAGCTGGTTGCCAACCTGATCACCGAGGCAGGCGCCGACCGCGTGTTGACGCTTGACCTGCATGCCGGCCAGATCCAGGGATTTTTCGATATCCCGACCGACAATCTTTTTGCAGCACCCGTCCTCGCCCGTGACGTCAAGGAGCACTACGACCTTGCCAATCTCATGGTCGTTTCACCTGATGTCGGCGGCGTGGTGCGTGCGCGTGCGCTTGCCAAGCGTCTGGACTGTCTTCTGGCCATCGTTGACAAGCGTCGCGATCGCCCAGGCGAATCCGAAGTGATGAACATCATCGGCGATGTCGAGGGCAAGGACTGTATTCTGATCGACGACATCGTCGATAGCGGCGGCACGCTCTGCAACGCGGCGGAAGCGATGCTGAACATGGGCGCAGCCAGCGTTACCGCCTATATTACCCATGGCGTGCTTTCGGGCGGTGCTGTCACCCGCGTCACCTCCTCCAAGCTGCGCGAACTGGTGATCACAGATTCCATCCAGCCGACAGTCGCAGTGCAATCAGCCCATAATATCCGGGTATTGAGCACCGCCACCCTGCTTGGCGAAGCCATCAACCGGACCAGCGCCGAAGCCTCGGTTTCCAGCCTGTTCGATTGATCGTCGCGACACGACTGCATTTCCATTCAGAAATGTGAAAAACAAAAAAATAGAGCGTTTTCACATTTCGATGACAAACGAAAACGCTCTGCGCGTTTTGCGATCGCGCCTTATTTCCTTCGGTGTGTGAAGGACCGCTTTTTCACGTCCATGCATAGCTTTTCGGTCGAGCGGGAATTGAGCATCGAGTCTATGTGACATTCTACACAAAACACCTAGGATCAAAACAGAATGGTTGCAGGCCGCTATTCCATTGATGAAAGGTTGAGCTTCGGATACCTTTCTATTTGCATTGAAAAAATGGCTCGGACACCATGACCTGCACGCAAGCTCAAGACGATATTCCTGTACAGCAACCGAAGCACCGGGCCATGCCTTTCACATCCAGCGCCATGCTATCCCACCCGCGGATTCATCCGATCATCCGCCTGCAGGCAGAGGCCTTTCTGAAACGGTTCGAGGAGCACCCTCAGATCGCCAGGGTTTTTGCCAGTCACCAGCGCTGGCTTCTCGGACAGATTGCCCTGATGCAATATTTTGAGGCGGGCCAGATCCTGCCTGCCCGCTATTTCGACTTTATCGAAGCCAATGGCGTGGCCAGCCGCAATACGGCGGATGCATTTCTGAAGGAAATGGAAACCTACGGCATCGCCCGCGAAACAACCACCACCGACCGGCGCAGCAGGCCGCTTGTGCCGAGCGAGGCCAGTCTCGCCAGTGCGGCGGGCTGGATGGAAATCCATCTGCGAAGCCTGGACGGGTTTGACGACGGCGCACGGCTGCAAAACTTCGAGGCCAATGGCCGGGACATGAGCAAGCTGCATCCGCTTGTCGCCTCGGCTTTCATGCAAACCCCTGAACTGCGCGAGCAGCCGAAGATTTTTGATCCCTTCGTCTGGTTGAATAACGGCAATATCATCATCGACTGGCTGATGGCCAAGAGCCAGGACACCGAGGCCGACGCTGAGCAGATTTTAATCGGCACCGTATCGATCCAGGCCATGGCCGAGACATTCCACCTGTCTCGCTCACACCTCACCCGCAAACTGCTGGATGCAGCAAACGTCGGGACCATCGGCTGGAAAGGACGGCGCGGGCGCTCGGAACTCTGGGTTTCCAACCAATTCCGGCGAGAATATGAAAGGGCGCAAACCGTGAAGCTCGAGATTATCGACGCCGCCTGCGCCAAATGCGGCTTGCTATAGAGCGAGATGTCAACGCTTCGGCTAAATTATTAGCGGGCAGGCAAGGCGCAGACCTCACCCCCAAACAGCTTAGAGCGGGTCAGAAAGCGCTTTTCGCGGCCATTATCCAACGAAAACATACCCCCTCGCCCCGGCACGACATCGATAATCAACTGAGTGTGTTTCCAGACTTCATATTGGCTTTGATGGATATAGAAGGGCACGCCATCAATCTCGCCGAGCTTCACATCGGTATCCCCGACGATATAATCATCCACCGGATAACACATCGGCGATGACCCATCGCAACAGCCCCCGGACTGATGAAACAGGATCTGCGGATGATCCCGGCGGATCTCGCCGATCAAATCGATGGCCGCCTGTGTGGCGACGACCCTTGGTTCACCATCCAAAATCGTGTCCATAACTGCCTCGTTTCAAAATGAAAGAAGTCCGTCTTGGCTTCGCCCCCTCTTGCGTCTTCCGCCACCTTCTCCCCGCTGGGGAGAAGAATGCAAGAACCGCGAGCCCTGCGAATTCGCATCAATCTATTAAAACGACGAACTCGACGGCTAAACCCGTCGAGATTCGCGGCTGGAGGCGGCGAAAATGGTGATGCGCGAGAACCGGAGCGGAGCGTACTATAGTACGTGAGCACCGGAAGCGCAGCGCATTGCCATTTGCAGCCCCTCCAGACGTGAATATCGACGGGTTTAGAAGAAGCCGAGGGCCTTGGGGCTGTAACTCACCAGCATGTTCTTGGTCTGCTGATAATGGTCCAGCATCATCTTATGGGTCTCGCGGCCAATGCCCGATTGCTTGTAGCCGCCGAAGGCTGCGTGAGCGGGATAGGCGTGGTAGCAATTGGTCCAGACGCGCCCAGCCTGGATATTGCGACCGAAGCGGTAGCATGTATTGGCATCGCGGCTCCAGACGCCCGCCCCCAGGCCGTAAAGGGTGTCATTGGCGATTTCCAGCGCCTCGGCCTCGTCCTTGAAAGTGGTAACGGAAACGACCGGGCCGAAGATTTCCTCCTGGAATACCCGCATCTTGTTATGGCCCTTGAACACGGTCGGCTTGACGTAATAGCCGCCCGCGAGATCACCGGACAGGGTATTGCGATGGCCGCCGGTCAGGATTTCGGCGCCTTCCTGGCGACCGATATCCATATAGGACAGGATCTTTTCGAGCTGTTCACTGGAGGCCTGCGCCCCGATCATCGTGCCCATATCCAGCGGATCGCCCTGAACGATGGCCTCGACGCGCTTGATGGCTTTTTCCATGAAACGGTCATAAATCTTTTCATGGACGAGCGCCCGGCTTGGGCAGGTGCAGACTTCGCCCTGGTTAAGAGCAAACATCGCAAAGCCTTCCAGAGCCTTGTCGAGATAATCGTCATCTTCGCGCAGCACGTCCTCGAAGAAGATATTCGGCGATTTTCCGCCCAGTTCCAGCGTCACCGGAATGAGGTTCTGGCTGGCATATTGCATGATCAGCCGGCCCGTCGAGGTCTCGCCGGTAAAGGCGATCTTGGCGATGCGCGGACTGGATGCCAGCGGCTTGCCAGCTTCCAGGCCAAAGCCGTTGACGATATTGAGCACGCCGGGCGGCAGGATGTCGCCGATCAACTCAGCCCAGACGAGAATCGACGCCGGGGTCTGCTCGGCAGGCTTCAGCACGACGCAATTGCCAGCGGCAAGAGCGGGCGCCAGCTTCCAGGCGGCCATCAGGATCGGGAAATTCCAGGGAATGATCTGGCCGACGACGCCAAGCGGCTCGTGGAAGTGATAGGCGACCGTATCGTGGTCGATTTCGCCAATCGAGCCTTCCTGGGCGCGCACGCAGGCGGCAAAATAGCGGAAATGATCGACGGCCAGCGGAATATCGGCAGCCATGGTTTCACGCAGCGGCTTGCCATTGTCCCAGGTTTCGGCTCGGGCCAGGAGCTCCAGATTGCTTTCCATCCGGTCGGCAATTCGGTTGAGCATATTGGCGCGCTCGGCAACGGGGGTCTTGCCCCATTTGTCCTTGGCAGCATGGGCGGCGTCCAGCGCCAGATTGATGTCGCGCTCGTCGGAGCGGGCGATATCGCACAGCTTGCCGCCGGTGACCGGCGTGGTGTTTTCAAAATACCGGCCGCCCACCGGCTCACGCCAGTCGCCACCGATGAAGTTGCCGTATTTAAGCTTGAACGGGGTGCTTGCCGTGGTTTGAACCTGAATGTTCATCTCTCATCCTCCCTGATGAAGGTTCCCTTGGTGATGTTTGTCTTTGGGGAAAACCGGTCCTCCACTTTTCCCTGACAAACTCCAGAACCGTATTTGGAAGATGCGCCGGGCCGGGGCCGGATACCAGCCGCGCTTCGCAATGCCGCAGCGCACAGTGTCGCATCCCTGCGACAGTGATACGTGCATTAGAGTTTGTCAGGGAAAAGTGGAATCCGGTTTTCCCGAAAAGACAAACGAACACAAAAGGATCTAGAGGATGGCTGGTTCAATCTGAACCTGGCAGACTCTAGTGGATATTAAAACGCTTCATCTTGCGATGCAGGGTCGCCCGGCTGATGCCCAGCAATTGCGCTGCCTGGGAGACATTGCCTTTGGTACGCGACAGAACCCGGCGCAACGCCGCCCGTTCGGCTTCATGCAGATCATCCCCCTCTTCCCCGCGTTTTTCCTTCAGGGCATCAGCGGCGGGCAGGCCGGCGGCGATGGCCTGATCGTCGATCTGCAACGCCAACCGCGCTGCTCGCGTCGCGCCCAACACCAGATCGTCACCGTCAACGGCCAAAAGTGCCGTGGGATTGGCGACCGTGGGGATCATGACGATGCGCGCACCCGCAAAGGCCATGCGAAAGAGGTTGACCTCAACACGGAGTGCTGCATCACGCACCGCTTGGGCGAGGATGGTCATCGACAGATCCGTCACATCATGGCGGCAGGTGGAAATGTCGAGTGCGGCGGCAATCTGGCCGCGATGGTCGCGGATTGGCGCCGTGGTGCAACTCAGCGCGATATTGGCAGAGAGAAAATGCTGGTCGCGGTGAATGATGACCGGGCGCTCGTCAGCCAGCGCCGTGCCGATGCCATTGGTGCCGACGCTGGCCTCACTCCATTCCGTCTGCTGCCAAAGGCCAAGCCTGCGAAAATCACCGTCATCGCCCGCAGCACTGCGGCGTTCCAGCACCACACCATGGCTGTCAGCCAGCACCAGGCAACAGCCGGAGCGCCCGACCGTCGAAAACAGCCGGTCCAATTCCTCGGCGCTGGCGGCAATCAGGTGATCCATACGCTGGCGCACATCACGGAAAGCCGCCGCGTCCAGGGTCCGCGGCATGGCCGCCTGTTCAGGGTCTAGCCCATGGACATCAAGGCAGCGCCGCCAGGAGGCGGCAATCGGCGAACTGGCCGCCTTCGATCCCTGCAACGCGGTCGAATAGACCGTATCGGCATGTTTATAACCGACGCTCATATGCTCCTCCCAAAGCAAATTCACATCCCTCTTTGGATATCATGGACCTTTGCGGGCAGGATGGCAATCGGCAGGATTGACGCGCCTTGCAGCAAAAACCGGTGGTCCGGTTCAATCCTATGCTCGAAAAAAGCCCGAGAAAGCTTGCATCCACGGCACTTTCATACTATAGCGCCCCCGTCCGCGCAGACACCCTTGGAGGCAATGCGGATGAAATTGTGACGGCTGCTATATGTTTCCTTCAATCCTGAACGGTTGGAGTGAAATGATGCGGCAGATTTAAAAACCGGCACCGTTTCCAGTTTCATGCCCGGATGATAGCAAGAAAAACCGGCTGAAACTCTCCAGTAACATCGAAAGGAAATGCCATGAGCCACGCATCTTACGAGCTCAAGGCCGAAACGCGCGAACGGGTTGGTAAGGGGTCCTCCCGTGAACTTCGCCGCAACGGTCTCATTCCCGCTGTCATCTATGGTGACAAGCAGGCTCCCATTGCCATCACCCTGAACACCAATGAAGTCACCAAGCGTATTCACGCTGGCGGTTTCATGACCACGGTGGCGACCATTGAAGTCAACGGCGAAAAGATCCGCGTCCTGCCCAAGGACTACCAGCTGGATCCAGTCCGCGACTTCACCATGCATATCGACTTCCTGCGCGTTTCGGCAAACAGCCAGGTCACGGTTGCCGTGCCTGTCCGTTTCGTCAATGAAGACAAGTCCGCCGTCAAGACCGGCGCTGTCCTCAACATCGTGCGCCACGATGTCGAGTTGCAGGTTCCGGCCAACAACATTCCGGAAGCCCTCACCTTCGATCTGGAAGGCCTGAAGATCGGCGACAGCGTGCATATCTCTGCCGTGAAGCTGCCTTCTGGTGTGACCCCTGTGATCACCGACCGCGACTTCACGATTGCAACTCTCGTTGCTCCAGACGTTGACGTTGCCGACGAAGAAGAAGCAACCGAAGAATAATTGCTCCATTCCGTTGGAGCGATCGATAAACCCGCCCCTTACCGGGCGGGTTTTTTTGTGCCTTCAGATATCCGGTTCATGATAAAACTTTACGGCAAAAGCTATGACATCGGCACGGCCCATCGAACCGTGTTCTTTTCGTCCATAACGGGTAGCATTGCACAAAAGTCGCAAATAACTTTGCGTAAAGTTGCAAATCTCCTTTACGACTTCAGTCATCGTTAACGTATCGCATGGAATCCTGCTCCCAAATAAGAGAAGAACCAGGGGCCGTGGGGTTGTATTGTTTCATCCCTATTCATTTTTCAGCACCGCTCACCAAATACGATGGAAAAATGTTTAATATTACATCTATTGGTTGCTATCTGAGTTTGCACACTGTCGGATGCGATCCATGACCCGGTCCGTGGAACAGCGTTTCCTTGCGCTGGTGGCTGGAACAGTGTTCGTCTGTGTGGTGCCGCTGTTTCTGCTGTTTCTCTGGCTGTCGTCACAACGGGCCGAAACCGATCAGCAAAATAGTATAGCTGTCCTGTTGGCTGCCAATGCCCAGGCACTCGCCAAGCCACTTTGGGATTTCGATGCTGAGAGTGTACGCCAGATCAGTGCAGCGCTGGTCTCCGGTGGCGAGGTCATCAGGGTCGAAGTTTCCGACCCGACCGGCAATATCCACATTGACATGCCGCAAACATTTGTCCCTGCAAAGACATTTTCCTCCCTATCGCAAACCATCATCTACCAGCATCAGGACGGACCGAAAACCGTTGGCACCATTACGCTTTCCTTTCAAAAGCATGGCCTGTTTGCCAGCATTCGCCGGACCGAAGGCGTGTTTATCGCCATCTTCATCCTGTCCATGCTGGTGGTGATTCTGGCCGCCATCGTCGGCAACCGGATGATGGTCATGAGACCGCTGACGCAGTTGACCGCCGCCATCGAAGCCACGCGACGTCTGGGTTCGCGACGTTCGGTAGACTGGCATTCAAACGATGAAATGGGCCGGCTGGCGCAGAGCTTCAACGCCATGCAATCCAAGCTTCAGCAGGAAGAAATCGAGCTAAAACAGGCGCACCGGCTGGCAACCGACATCTATCATGCGACGCCCGCCATGCTGTTTTCTGTCGATGCCGATGACCGGATTACCGGCATCAGCGACTACTGGACATCGGTGACAGGCTATCACCGCGAAGATATCATCGGTCTCAGTTTTGAAAGCCTGATCACAATTGAGGCCCGTCAGGCCTACCGCCAAGTCAAACAGAGTGGTGAGGCTGGCCTGCAACAGCAATATACCACCAAATTCGTCTGTGCCGATGGACGGATCATGGATGTCCTGGTCGTCGAATCCGGCAATGCCACACCGATGGCGCAGTCCAACCTTTCGCTGAGCGTCATGACTGACATCACCGCCCTCAAACAATCGGAGGCACGCAACCGGCGCCAGGCAATGACCGATCATCTGACCGGGCTTCTCAATCGTCAAGGTTTCGAGAACGAACTGGATGTGCAGATCGAGGCAACCGACCGCCAGGGCGGTTCCCTTGCCTGCCTGTTTGTCGATCTCGACCGGTTCAAATGGATCAATGACAATCTCGGCCATCATGCCGGCGACACGACCCTGAAAATTCTGGTGGACATGATCGTCCACCTCCTGCCGGAAAACTCGGTGGCCGCCCGCATTGGCGGCGACGAATTCGCCATCCTGCTGCGTGCCAACGATTGCGAAACAGCCGCCCGCGCCGTGGCCAACGATATTTGCGGAATTTTCGAAACCCCCTTCATCGTCAAGGGGACCGCCACAAGACTGAGCGCCAGCATCGGGATCGCGCTGTATCCGCAACACGCCGAGACAGCGACAGAACTGCTGCAAAAGGCCGACATGGCCATGTATAATCGCAAGCGCGACGGAAAGAACGGTTTCCAGATCTTCGACGACAGCATTGGCAATACCACCCGCCGTCGCGCCGAGATCGAGCAGATGATCGAGCAGGCATTGCGCAATGACTGGCTCGATGCCTTCTTGCAGCCGATCATCGACCTGCAAAGCGGCAAGACGGTCGGCTACGAGGCCTTGATGCGCCTGCGCCACCCCGTCCACGGCATCATGGCGCCGACCGAAATCATCAGTCTGGCCGAGGAAACCGGTACCATTCACGATATCGGCAAGCAGGTTTTCGATAAGGCTCTCGATCACTTCACGCGGCTTTCCGCCCTCAGTGGCGACACCACCTCCTATCTGGCGCTAAATGTTTCACCCACGCAGATCGATGCCAGCCTGCTGGTCTGGCTGGCCAGCGCGGTGCATCTTTTCAACATCGACCCATCGCGGATCATCATCGAGATCACCGAGGCGACGTTGCTGCACGACAGCCCGCATATCCAGACCGTCCTCCAAAAAATCGGCGATTTTGGCTGCCGCATTGCGCTGGACGATTTCGGCACCGGATATTCCTCGCTCAGCTATCTCAGCCGCTTCCCGGTCAATATCATCAAGATCGACCAGTCCTTCATCCGCTCCATGACCGGCGACACCCTGGATCTGCGCGAGCGCAGCCGCATGTTGATCGAAGGCATTGCCGCTATTTCGCACAAGATGAAATGCACCGTGGTGGCCGAGGGCATCGAGACCAAGGAACAATGGCGGACGCTACAGGCAATCGGTGTAGATTACGGCCAAGGCTATCTGTTCGATCGTCCATTGTCCTTCGAAGATCTGCAAGCCCGGTTCGGAGACAATAGCGCGACGTCGCCGAAATCCACGCCCATTGCCAGGATTGGACAGCGGACAACGGGGTAGGACGAGACAACCTAGTGCACTGACGCATTCACTTCATTCATGCTTTCGTGCACTCATTTTTTGTTTATGCATCGATTTTTCCAAACTCGGCTGAAGCCTCCGTTTGGATCGATGCACTAGGCTGCCATTTCAGCAGGACAAGCACAACCAAACGCAACGTGAGGAGGCCGAAAATGGGCTGTCGAAGAAGTGCATTCCGCCTTGCTGTCCTGTCCTCCATGGTGTTCATGACCGCCACAGCCATGGCGCAAGACAGCATCGTCTTTACCACGGAAGATTACCCACCTTACAATTTCAGGGAAAACGGGGTGGACAAGGGCGTCGGCTACGAACAGGTCGAAATGATCATGAAGGGTCTGTCGATCCCTTATACCATCGAGATGATGCCCTGGGCCCGCGCCATCGCGATGGCCGAAACCGAACCGATGACCTGCGTGTTTACCGCAGCCCATATCCCCGAGCGCGAAGGCCGCTTCAAATGGGTCGAGCCGCTGGCCATCGATCGCAATATCATCATGAGCCGCAAGGGCTCCGGCATTCAGGTGCACAATGTCGAAGAAGCCCGTAAGTATATTGTCGGCACCCAGCGCGACGACTACACTCAGGCCCTTCTGGAACGGCATGATTTTCCCAGGATCGACCTCGCCGCCAACCTCGATCTGACCATCAAGAAGCTGGAAAGCGGCCGGATCGACCTTATGCCGGTCTCGGAAAAATTCTATCACAAGCTGGTGGACGAAGGACATCCTCTGGAACAGCAATTCGTGCTGACCGAGCAGAAATTCGCCATTGCCTGCAATAAATCCATGCCTGATGCCCTGATGGCGCGCATGCAGGACGGGCTCGATCGTCTGATTGCCGACGGCACGCAAGCCAGGCTTTCGCGAGAATATGGCCTGTTGCAGCCTCAATAGCACGCGCAATCGGGGTTGACATGGCCCGCATTTCGCTGTCGTGAAGACCAACCGAAATACCGTTCGTGGAAAATGCGATGATCGTTCTTGCAGGGCTTGGCAATCCCGGCTCCCAATATGCCGGCAACCGCCACAATATCGGCTTCATGGCGCTCGACGCCATCCATCGCCGCCACAGCTTTTCGCCCTGGTCGAAGAAATTCAAGGCCGATATTGCCGATGGCACGCTGGCGGGCGAGAAAGTGCTGCTGATCAAGCCGCAGACCTTCATGAACCTGTCAGGCGAATCGGTCGGCGAGGCGCTGCGCTTCTACAAGCTTGGAGCGGAACAGCTGGTGGCGATCTATGACGAGCTGGATCTTCTGCCCGGCAAGGCCCGCATCAAGCTGGGCGGCGGCCATGGCGGCCATAATGGCATCAAATCGCTGGATGCCCATTGCGGCCTGAACTACCGCCGCCTGCGGCTCGGCATCGGCCATCCCGGCGATAAATCTCGGGTCCAGGCGCATGTGCTGGGCGATTTCGGCAAGCTCGACGCTGAATGGCTGGATCCACTGCTGGAGACGCTGGCCGAAAACGCTGACATGCTGGTGCGCGGTGAAGACAGCCAGTTGATGAACAAACTGGCGCTTGCGACAGGCAGCAAAGCAGACGAGGAAAAGCCCAAGCCCGCCAAACCGGCCAAATCCCACATTCATCAGGCTCGCAATGGCGTGCAGCCGAAAAAGCTGCCGGAAACCGGCCCGATGGCTGAGATGTTGAAGAAGATGTTTGGGCCGAAGAAGGATTAGGCAATGTCTGTTCAGGAGCAGGTAGACTGGGATATTTTCGATACTCTGACAGTCGAATGTCAATTTTTTGAAAAAGACATTGAATCGGGATACAAGCTTTATTCGAGAAGTAAAATTAAAATCAGAAAAATATTAATATATTTTTTCTGCTATAGTGCATTGTATTATGTCGCGGGAATTTTGATTAACGGCGAGCAAAACGATTTCGATTTCGTCAGCTTTATTTTTATAAATCTTGGATTCATCTTTTTTCTATTATCCATCGTAAGGATAGCAGGTCATCGAAGAGTGAAAGCCTATTTTCGCGCAATGCCCTCTGCCAACCGTCCCGCCAAATTGGGCTGGGACGCGGATGGATTCTACATCGCCACTGCAACGAGTCGGATTTTCTATCCCTGGAGCGATTTCCAGTCCTGGGCCGAAGACAAAACGGTCCTCGCGCTACTGTTTGCGGCGCCAATGATAATCCCGTTGCCGAAACGCGCCCTGACAGACCAGCAACTGGCAGAACTCAAGGCTCATATTCAGGCGTCAACCTTGCCGAGAGCCAAATTGTTTCCGATTTGAGATCGAGGGGTATCCGATGTCCAATGCGATTACCGTCCGCCCCGCAACGTTCGATGATCTGGAGGCCTTGCTGGCACTCTACAAGGACTTAAGCAGCAACAACGATTTTACCGACGTTGAACGGGTGCATAACACCTATGCAGCGATTCTCTCCCACCCTGGCCTGACGGTTTTCATGGCTCTCGACCGTGAAAGACCCATAGCAACGGCTAGTTTGCTGATAACCCCCAACCTGACGCGCGGTTGCCGACCTTATGCTCTGATCGAGAATGTCGTCAGCGCTGCGACGCATAGAGGCCAGGGCTATGGCCGAGCGGTCGTTCTCCATGCCATCGATGCCGCCTGGAATGCTGACTGCTACAAGGTCATGCTGCTGACAGGCAGCACACGTCCCGAAATCCACCGCTTCTATGAAGCCTGCGGCTTTGTCCAGAACAAGACCGGCTATCAGATCCGCCGCGCGTGAAGACTATTCCTCCGGCTCAATCGTGAATAGGAGCGGAAACCCCGCTTCCTTGGCGAGATCATTGGCCTCGGTGGATTTGGTCTCGGCGATATCCCTGGTGCAAACCACCACCACCGCAGAGCCGAAACGGTGAGCGGTCATCATCACCCGGTTGCCGGTTTCTTCGCTCATGCGGAACACGGCTTTCAGCACGATGGTGACGAATTCGCGCGGGGTGTAGTCATCATTGGTCAGGATGACCTTGTAGAGCCTGGGCTGTTCCAGCTTCGGCCGGGTTTTGACCTTTGGCTGCCCGACAATGACTTTTTGAGGCATTGGCTACTCCCATCGGCACACGCTCGCGTTACCATAATGCGAACCGCTCCCGGCTTCAAGCAATTGACGTCAGGAAGCGGCAAAGCCTTGACCGGGCCGTTCCATTCCCCCATAGGCAAGGCAACAAAACCTTTACTGAGCACGGAAAACACCCATGGGCTTCAAATGCGGTATCGTGGGACTGCCGAATGTCGGCAAGTCCACCCTTTTCAACGCGCTGACCAGGACGGCGGCAGCCCAGGCGGCCAACTATCCGTTCTGCACCATCGAGCCGAATACCGGCGAAGTGGCCGTGCCCGATCCGCGCATGCAGACGCTTGCCACCGTTGCTGGCTCCAAGGAAATCATCCCCACCCGGATTTCCTTCGTGGATATTGCCGGTCTGGTGCGTGGCGCTTCCAAGGGCGAAGGCCTGGGCAACAAATTTCTTGCCAATATCCGCGAAGTCGATGCCGTCGTGCATGTGCTGCGCTGCTTCGAAGATGACGACATCACCCATGTCGAAGGCCGGATCGATCCAGTTGGCGACGCCGAGACCATCGAAACAGAGCTGATGCTGGCCGATCTGGAAAGCCTGGAGCGCCGCACCGAGCAGACCCGCAAGCGCGCCGCCTCCAAGGACAAGGAATCGATGACACTGCTGCCTGTCATGGATGGTGCTCTGAAGCTGCTGCAAGAGGGCAAGCCCGCCCGCCTGCTGTTGGCAAGCCTTGATGCCGAGGAACGCGAGGTGCTGAAAAGCCTGAACCTGCTGACCTCCCATCCGGTCCTCTACGTCTGCAATGTCGCCGAAGCCGATGCCGTAACCGGCAATGCCCATACCAAAGCCGTCGAGGACATGGCCAAGGCACAAGGGGCGGAAACCGTAATCATTTCGGCGGCCATCGAAGCCGAAGTAGCGCAATTGCCGGACGAGGAAGCGGCGGAATTCCTGTCGGCACTCGGGCTGGAAGAAGCAGGTCTCGACCGGCTGATTCGTGCCGGTTATCACCTGCTCGACCTGATCACCTATTTCACCGTCGGCCCCAAGGAAACCCGTGCCTGGACCATTCCGCGCGGCACCAAGGCACCTGCCGCAGCCGGTGTCATCCACACGGATTTCGAACGCGGCTTCATCCGCGCCTTCACCATCGCCTATGACGATTACATCACCTACAAGGGTGAAGTCGGCGCCAAGGAAGCTGGCAAGGGCCGCGACGAAGGCAAGGAATATGTCGTGCATGACGGCGACGTCATCCACTTCCGCTTCAACACCTGATCCATATTGCGACGGTCTAACAATCAATCACAAGCGGGATGCTCATTCAAAAGCATCCCGCTTTTATTTTGCCCTTTAAAACGCCGGTCAACTGGGCAATATCAATGCGTTGGAGCGGTGTGGGTTGCCGCCTCCTGAAACGAGGGGAGTAAGCATGCGTTCGATGTCTGTGCCTGTGTTGTTTCTATCCGCTGTCCTGGTGCATGGGCAGGCAAACGCCGCCGATGTTACCCCTAAGGGCGCCAAGGACCTCAAGCAGCAGCTTTTGTCCACCCTGCCAGACGGCATGGTCAAGGATGCGAGCGCCATGACGGTGCGGGCGCGCAAGAACGCCTATGAGGTCCGGGTCAATACCATTGCGCTCTTCGGTATCGAGGCGATCAAATTCACCAAGGCCGTGGGCATCAGCCCGGTCGTTTCCCTCATTCGGCCGCTGGACGGCGGCCTGTGGCAAATCGACCAGGCAGGCGGGATCGATGTCAAAGGACAGACCAAGGAGAAAGGCCCCAAGTCCAACTTTCTCTTTTCGGTCGATTCCTACAGTATGACGGGCATCTACGATCCAACCATCACCTATCTACAGTCCGGCACCTACAAGACCGAGGACATGCGGCTGCGATTGCAGACGGGCGACAGCTCGACGGACATACGCCTGGACGCAGTCAATTCCACAGTTCAAGGGACGAAGGACGGTGATAATACGATCACGATTGCCAGCATCGGTTCCTATTCCAACCTCGTCGAAACCATAAAGGGTCCGAAAGCAGACCCTGTCGGTGTCCGCGTCGGCTCAGGCGAAAGCTCCGTCAAGATTGAGGGCCTTGCCTACGGGCCGCTCCAGAAAATGATCCCGATCCTGGTCCGGAACTGGAACAAGCCGCCAATGGATGAGGCTGACAAGAACCTTTTGATCCAGCTGTTCCGCTCGAATTTTCCCCTTTTCAAGACCATGTCCCAGAGCGTTGTCTATCGCGACATACAGATCGAGACCCCGCAAGGGCCGTTCACCGCCAAGCGTTTCGGCATAGAGACCATGATCGACGGCATCAGCAATGGCGCCAGATTCGGCTTCGGCCTTGATCTCGTCGAGCCGCAGATGGTAGCGGGCCTTGTGCCAGCGGCCTATGTGCCGCTCATTCCGCAGACCTCGACGATCAAGGTGAAGGTGCCCACCGTCAACGCGGCGGATGGCATCAATTACCTGATGGACAATGTCGATTACGATCCCGCCCATCCGCTGACACCGCCGCAGAAGAGCGAAATCAGCCGTCGCTTCTTTCCAGACGGCACCGCCACCATCACCTATGACGGCACCCGCCTGACATCTTCGCTCTATGATGTAACAATCAACGGCAAAACTACGTTTGCCCTGACAGGCAACGACAAACCGCTGGCCGACGTGACAATAACAGCACGCGATTTCGACAAGACCATTGCCTATCTCCAGGCCAATGCCAAGCAAACGCCAGAGCTTGGCCAGACAGCATTTTTCCTGTTGATGGCGAAAGGCTTTGCCAAGACACAGGAGGATGGCCAACTGCTTTGGCACGTGGAAACGGATCGCACCGGCCAGATCAAGGTCAACGGCAATGCTTTCAGTATTCCGGGCACCGCTCCAGGCACGCCTCCGGCACCGTAATTCTTGTATCTGTGCTATTAGGGTTCGGATACGCCCAGAGAGGATATTATGCAGACAGACAAATTATATTTTGAAGATTTTCCGGTTGGTACACGCCTGCCGCTTGGCCCCGTTACGGTGGATTTAAACGACATTATCGAGTTTGCCACAGAGTTCGATCCGCAGCCGATGCATCTCGATGCGGAAGCCGGAGAAGCCAGCATTCTCGGCGGCTTGGCGGCCTCCGGCTGGCATACCTGCGGGCTTTTGATGCGTATGATGATCGACAGCTATATCCTGCGCTCCTATTCCGAAGGCGCGCCGGGCATCGACTTCGTGCAGTGGAAAACGCCGGTCCTGGCGGGTGATACCCTGAGCGGCTTTTCCCTGGTTGAAGAGGCTCGGCCATTGCGCTCGCGCCCGGGGATCGGTGTCGTCACCAGCCGCCATGAGCTGGTCAACCAAAAGGGCGAAACCGTCATCGTCGCGCGCAACGCGGCCATGATACGCCAGCGCCAACCGGCAGGAGATGCGGCATGAGAATGGTTGACCTGTTTCCCTTCGAGCAAAAAGTCGTGCTCGGCACCCGCCATTTCAACGCGGAGGACATCATCCGCTTTGCCAAAAAATTCGATCCGCAACCCTTCCATGTCGATGCGGAAGCGGCGAAGTCCTACGTCTTCGGCGGTCTCTGCGCCTCGGGATGGCATACCTGTTCGGTGTGGATGCGGACCTTTCTCGACTTCATGGGCGAAGCCAACGCCAAAGCCATTGCCGAAGGCGTGACACCGCCACGGCTTGGCCCCTCGCCCGGCTTTACCGACCTGAAATGGCTGAAACCGGTCTATGCCGGGGACGACATTACCTATAGCCTGACGGCACAAAACAGCCGTGCGCTGAGATCGCGTCCCGGCTGGCACCTCCACGCCAGCGTTGCCGAGGGCATGAACCAACAGGGCGAGCCGGTACTGCGTTTCGTCAGCACCGTTCTTGAACAGGAGAATGACAATGAACGTTCATGACTTTTCAGCCAAGGATATTACCGGTCGGGAGCGCAAGCTTGCGGAATTTGCCGGAAAACTGCTTTTGATCGTCAACACCGCCAGCAAATGCGGCTTCACACCGCAATATGAGGGCCTGGAGACATTGCAAAAGCGATTCAAGGAAGATCTCGTCATCATCGGATTTCCCTGCAACCAGTTTGGCGGCCAGGAACCGGGATCAGAAGCCGAAATCGCCAGCTTCTGCGACCTGAATTTCAAGGTCAGCTTCCCGATGTTCGCCAAGATTGATGTGAAGGGCAACGAGGCCCACCCGCTCTACAAATACCTGACCCACGAAGTGCGCGGCATTCTCGGCACCGAAGCGATCAAATGGAATTTCACCAAATTCCTTGTTGGGCGCGACGGCACGCCAATCGCTCGCTATGCGCCGATCACCAAGCCGGAGGAAATTGCTGACGATATTGCCAAGGCGGTGAAGGGTTAACAAGGATGGGCCGGATGCAGGACTTTCAGGCATTCCGGCCCACCAATCCACGGCTTCGCGCCGTTTGCGCCCATAGTAGCCACAAATTTCCCCGCCATACGCATGATGAATTCGGCATCGGGCTGATCGTCAAGGGCGCGCAAGTTTCGGCCTCAGGCCGGGGGCAGGTCATGGCTGAACCCGGGAATATCATCACCGTCAATCCTGGCGAAGTGCATGACGGCGCTCCGATCGGAGAGCATGGCAGGCAGTGGTTGATGATCTATATGGAGCCAGAGTATCTCGAAGAGATGCAGGCGGATTTACAGGAGACCGGACAGGTCGAATTCGAGAAACCCGTCTTCGACAATCCGGGTTTGGCCGTTCGTTTTCAACGCGCCTTTCAAGCCATGAGCGTAGGTAGTGATCCCGTGGCAGAAATGGTCCTTGAAGAATCGTTGCTGTGTTTGCTTGCACCGCTGATCGCTTGGCGAAACAACCAGCCTCGACCGAAAGACCACCCCTCGATGCAGCGGGTACGGCAAATGATCTGCGACGATCCAACGGCAAACCCGTCGCTGCATGATCTGGCCAAGGTTGCCGATGCCAGCCGCTTTCAAACTCTACGGGCATTCCAGGCAATGACTGGCCTGACTCCCCATGCCTTCATTCTACAACAGCGCGCCAACCAGGCTCGCCGCCTGATCCTGTCGAGCAGGAACAGCCTGGCCGATATCGCCGCAGCCTGCGGCTATGCTGATCAAAGCCACATGACGCGGGAATTCAAACGCCGCTACGGGCTGACGCCTGCCGCATTTCGCGTCTGAGAACCTCTGCAATTCCATTCAAGACCAAAAGCCCAGGCGACAGCTAAAAAAGCGGAAGGATCAACACAACCCGGTCTCGTCCATCATGCCCTTGGATTTTTATCTGACATCCTTCATCATCGTCGCAACACCCGGCACCGGGGCGCTTTACACCCTGAGTGTGGCGCTGTCCGGCGGATGGCGAGCTGCAACCATTGCCGCCTTCGGCTGCACGCTCGGCATTCTGCCCCATATGGCAGCAGCCAGCCTTGGGCTCGCAGCAATCCTTGCGACCAATGAAACCCTATTCCAGTCCGTCAAGATCGCCGGTGTCGCCTATCTGCTGTACATGGCGATTGGCCTTTGGCGCGTAAGCGACATCAATATGAGCCAGGAGCCGCACCGGCATGACCGCGCCGGGCGGATTATAGGAAAAGCAGTCCTGATCAACTTGCTGAACCCAAAACTATCTCTGTTCTTCCTGGCATTTCTGCCGCAATTCGTTCACGGCAACGACCCGTTCGCTGTCAGGCAGTTTGCCCTCTGCTCAAGCATTTTCATGGCGATGACATTCGTCGTCTTCGCCATCTATGGCGGCCTGGCAAGCAGACTGCGCGATCACATCATCTCAAAGCCCAGAGCGGTAAAGAGCCTCTACAGGAGCTTTTCCGCTGCATTCCTGTTGATGAGTATTAGACTGGCACTCGCCGAGCGATAACAAAGCCCGCTCAGCGATCAATGCCCGGAAAATTCCACCAGCGTGCGCACTTCAACACCCAGCGCTTCCAGCTTTTTGCGGCCGCCGAGATCCGGCAGGTCGATGACGAAGCAGGCGGAGACGACGTCGGCGCCAATCTGACGCAGTAGCTGCACCGCGCCGACGGCGGTGCCACCGGTGGCGATCAGGTCATCGACCAGAATGACCTTCTCGCCGGGCTGCACGGCATCGACATGCATTTCCATCTCGTCCACGCCATATTCCAGGCTATAGGCGATCCGCACCGTCGTGTGCGGCAGCTTGCCCTTCTTGCGGATCGGCACGAAACCGGCAGACAGCTGATGCGCCACCGCCCCGCCCAGAATGAAGCCCCGCGCTTCCATGCCAGCGATCTTGTCGATCTTCAACCCGGCATAGGGTTGCACCAACTCATCAACCGCGCGGCGAAAAGCGCGTGGATTGCCGAGCAGCGTGGTGATATCGCGAAAGACGATGCCGGGCTTGGGATAATCCGGAATGGAGCGGATGGCGGCGGAAAGTTCCTGGGAAATCTGTGTCATGGTCTGCCCGGCTGACGGAATTTCTAGTTGCGCCGGACCCTACTGCATTCTTCCTGAAATCGAAATGGATTTAAGACGCTGTCCAGAGGCAATGTGATCGCAGACAAACCCTCTATCTTGATCAACACATTCACAAAAACAGCAAAAGGCGGCCCGAAGACCGCCTTTTGCGAATTTGCGTCATACCAAGGAGAAATCAATGTTCCTTGTTGGCATAAACCGATTTCTTGGTCAGGTAGACCAGGCCGGAGAAGATCAGCAGGAAGACCATGACCATGAAGCCAGTGCGCTTGCGTTCTTCCAGATGCGGTTCGGCAGCCCACATCAGGAAAGCCGAGACGTCCTTGGCATATTGGTCAACCGTCTGCGGCGCGCCATCGTCATAGGTCACCTGCCCCTCGCTGAGCGGCGGCGCCATGGCAAGTGCCGAGGCGGCAGAGAAATACGGGTTATAATGGGTGCCTTCGGCCACCGTCACGCCAGCTGGCGGGTCCTGATAGCCGGTCAGCAGCGCGTGGATATAATCCGGCCCGCCCTCCTGATATTGCGTGAAGATATCAAAGATGAAGGTCGGGAAACCACGCTCGATGCCGCGTGCCTTGGCCAGCAGCGACATGTCGGGCGGAGCCGCGCCATTATTGGCGGCGGCGGCGGCTTCATGGTTGGGGAAGGGCGACGGGAAATGATCCGAAGGCACGGCCTTGCGGGTATACATTTCGCCGGACGCGTTCGGCCCGTCCTGCACTTCGTATTCGGCGGCAAAGGACTTCACCTGGGCCTCCGAATAGCCCAGGTCTTCCAGCGTGCGGAAGGAAACCAGGTTCATGGAATGGCAGGCGGAACAGACTTCCTTGTAGATCTTCAGGCCGCGCTGCAATTGTCCCTTGTCATATTTGCCGAAAGGCCCGGAAAAACTCCATTCCACCGGGGCTGGCTTATGAATGGGGTAATGGGGCGTTTCGCCTTCCGCATGTTCCTGCGCAAGCGCTGCGGAAAAGCCGAGACCGGTGGCGAATGCCAGCGACAGGAGGCTTGTGGCAAGCTTCTTCATTGAGTTTATCCTCTCCCTGCCTGTCTCAGACATGCGCTTCGGCTGTTTTGCCGTTCTTGGCCAGAACAGCCTCGGTAATCGAGTTCGGAACCCGCCGTGGCGTTTCCAGCAGACCAAGCAGAGGCATGATTACCAGGAAAAAGCCGAAGTAATACAGCGTACCGAACTGCGCCATGGTGGTGAATGTATCCGTCGGCTGACGTGAACCGAGCCAGCCGAGCAGGATACAATCGGCGACAAAGATCCAGAAGAACAGCTTGTACCAGGGACGGTAAACAGCAGAACGCACCTTGGACGTATCCAGCCAGGGCAGGAAGAACAAGACGATGATCGCACCGAACATGACAAGCACGCCACCCAGCTTGGAATCGATGAACAGCACGTTGAAGGTGATGGCGCGCAGCATGGCGTAGAATGGCAGGAAGTACCATTCAGGAACGATATGCGCCGGGGTCTTCAGCGGGTCGGCCATGATGTAGTTGTCGGGATGGCCAAGGAAGTTCGGCATGTAGAAGATGAACCAGGCATAGGCGATCAGGAAGATCGACACGCCGAACGCATCCTTCAGCGTCGCATAGGGCGTGAACGGCACCGTGTCGGTCTTTGACTTCACCTCAACCCCGGTCGGATTGGTCTGCCCGGTGACATGCAGTGCCCAGATATGCAGGATAACCACGCCTGCGATCATGAAGGGCAGCAGGTAATGCAGCGAGAAAAACCGGTTCAGCGTTGGCTGATCGACGGCGAAGCCGCCGAGCAGGAAGGTCTGGATCCACTCACCCACCCAAGGGAAGGCCGAGAAGAAGCCGGTGATGACAGTCGCACCCCAGAAGGACATCTGGCCCCAGGGCAGAACGTAGCCCATGAAGGCAGTCGCCATCATCAGCAGAAAGATCACCACGCCGAGAATCCAGAGGATTTCGCGGGGTGCCTTGTAGGAGCCGTAGTAAAGGCCACGGGCGATATGCAGATAGACGGCGATGAAGAAGAAGGACGCGCCATTGGCATGCATGTAGCGCAGCAGCCAGCCATGGTTGACGTCGCGCATGATCTTTTCGACGGAATTGAACGCAACCGTGGTTTCAGCGGTATAATGCATGGCCAGCACGACGCCGGTCAGGATCTGCACAACCAGCATTACGGCCAGCATGGCGCCGAATGTATAGGCGTAGTTCAGATTGCGCGGCACGGGAAAAGCAATGAAACTGTCATAGACCAAGCGCGGCAAGGGTAGCCGCTGATCGATCCACCGTGTCAGCCCGCTCGAAGGCTGGTAACTGGAATGCCCACTCATCAATATCTCCCCCTCAGCCGATCTTGATCACGGTATTGGATACGAACCCATAATTTGGAATATGCAGGTTTTCCGGCGCCGGACCTTTGCGGATACGGCCCGCCGTATCGTAGACCGAGCCATGGCAGGGACAGAACCACCCACCATATTCCCCGGCCTGACCGAGCGGCACGCAGCCGAGATGGGTGCAGGAACCGATCATCACGATCCAGTTTTCCTTACCCTGCCCCGCCGAGCGGGCGAGATCGGTCGCCTGGGCGTCGTCGCCGGCATTGGCGTTGCGCGCCACAGGGTCTTTCAACTGGGCAATCGGCACGCCCTTGGCCTCTTCCACTTCCTTGTCGGTGCGGTTGCGAATGAAGACCGGCTTGCCGCGCCACTTGACCGTCAGCGACATGCCCGGCTGAAGCGCCGAGACATCCACCTCGATAGAGGCCAAAGCCAGGGTCGAGGCATCGGGCCGCATCTGGTCGATAAAGGGCCAGGCCACAGCCGCAGCGCCAACTGTGCCCGCCATGCCGGTGGCGAGATAAAGGAAGTCGCGGCGCGTTGGCTCGCCCGCGCCCATGCCTCCGCCCGCAGTTTCAGTCTGTGTATTGTGTTCGCTCACGGTCAAACCATCCTCTTCGCATCGCCTGCGACAAACCGTTGGAGCGCCATGGGTCACTCTCACCCGCAAAGGACGCTCGATCACTTTTCATCCACCGCAATACCCGCTCAACGAGCAGGTCCTACGGCAGCGGTCCCCCTGACGGCATCCATGACGCCACAAAATCGCCATGGATTCTCCGCCTCCAAGTCAATTTCTATGCGCGCTGGTGAAATCTGTCCAGTGTTCAACCGCATCAGAGGCAACATGTCGCGGAAAACTTTAGGAAAACCAGGGATAAAAATTCCCCTGCAATTGCAGGGATTTGCGCTTTATCAAGAGCCAGGACACGAGAAGAGCCCTGTTTTTCACGCTTTTGGCTGCGAACCTGATTTGAAAAAAGTCAAGACTTGTGCAATGCGCAAGTGACTGTTGCGCTGCAAAATTCTCGTGATCTGCATGTGTAATCGTTGTGAGTTGACCTCGGGATTTTGGCAGTCTCGTTATAAAGCCCAAGGGTGCAAGCTTGATTGCCGGATATCGTCTTTTTCAGAAATCACGTTCTGTGCCATCTAACAGGTCGGATGCATGGCGCTGGCAACCGGAATCGGCTTAAAGATAAATCATGCAACAAATAGAAAGCGTTATAGAAACGCAGTCTGCACCCTATAGGCTGCATGACACTGCAATTCCGCAAAAGGCAAGAAGATGAAATCGATGCTGCTGCACATCATGGCAACCCTGCTCGTACTTGCCCTTGGCCTGTTTGCCCTACGCTATACGACCAGTTTCTGGGGTGCGGGGGTAATCTATAGTCTCCAGCTGCACGCCGGGCTGGCCATGCTGCTCATGGCGCTGTTTTGCCTGGCGCTACGCCCCGGCCTGTTCACCATGACGCTTCTGGCCGCTACAGTTTTTATTGCCGGTCATGCCGTCTGGATGATCTGGGCCACCCTGCCGCCAACACCCCGGATCGATCTGGCGCACATGCAGCCGTTCAGGGTCCTGTCCTTCAACGTGCTGGGCGACAACCTGGAAAACGGTGGCGCGATCACCGATTACATTCTCGAATCGGAGGCGGATGTCGCCTATGTGATGGAGGCGGCCCCGGTTTCCCTGCATCTCGACCGGCTCGCCAAGACCTATCCCTACCGAATCGGCTGCGGTGAGCATACGCCGACCTGCGACCTGATGCTGTTGTCGAAATATCCGCTTGATATGGTCTATGTCGGCAATCTTAGCGACCTCAGGCGCGACCGGTTCGCCATGGCGAAAATCCAAGTCGGCGGCACCGCCCTGCATCTGGCTGCCGCGCATTTGAGCAAGCCCTATTTCGACGGCTACCACATGGAGGAACTGGGAGAACTGGGTGATGTCTTGAGCGGCATCGATGGCCCTCTGCTGCTGGCCGGCGATTTCAACGCCTCGACGCTGGCACCCGACATGCAGAAACTGCTGAAAGTCACCGGCATGACCACGACCGGGTTGGAGCCCGCCACCTGGCCAATCATCGGCGGCGCCTTCGGCGTGCCGATCGACCATATCTACATTCGCGGCCCGCTGATGGCGGCGAAGCTGTCACGCATTCCCTCGAATTTCGGCTCCAACCATTATGGACTGATAACGGATTTGCTGCTGCCGAAGGGGTGAAGTTGAAGGAAAGCGGCCCCGGATGCCGGAGCCACTTTTGTTTTCAAGAGGAGGCGGAAAAACCTTCATGATAGGCGACGATCCCCGACGTCACCGATCCATCAAGCGACAAGGCAAGGAAATGCTCAGGAGCAGCCCCCGGCAGAACCAGCGCCTTGTCGTGCTCGAAACCGAAGCGACGGTAAAGGCTAGGCGCACCTAGAACGACACATCCCTTTGCTCCACATCGTTTCAGCCGCAAAAGCCCATTTTCAATTAGTCCGCTTCCGATCCCCTGCCCCTGTCGATCCGGTAGGACTGAGACCGGACCGAGGCCGAACCAACCAGAATGAACACCGTCGATCGTGACAGAGGAAAAGGCCAGATGACCGACCACATCCAGATCGGCCACAGCAACCAGCGAAACGGCCAAAGCGTCCGCTGCACGAAGGGCGTTAATAATCGCCGCTTCGGTTCCGCTGCTGTAGCGATTGGACTTGAAAGCTTCTTGCGTGATCTGGTGTATCCTCTACACATCGCACGCTGCTTCCAGACGAAATGTCAGTTCCATCGCTTTATCCCCTATCGATTGTCGAGTTGTGATCGAACGGAGCGACGACCCTTCTCGGAAATCCGATAGGGACTGGAGGCTCTGGATTCGATGAGACGCTTGCGCCGGAGTTTGGAGAAAATCTCCAAGGTACAGTCGGTCAACACGTGACCGTCACGGGTAAAGCAGATGATGTCGGTAATTCGCCCATTGCCAGAGCGTTGATAGTGGACAGCACCACCTTGGGCCAGCACGTGAAGAACGCGCTGCTCAATACGAGAAATATTCATGATGAGAACCTGAGAAAAGCATCCACACGGCATCGCAATCCAAGACAGCGCGTGTCCTGAATGCCGATGCGGCTAGATGTCTCGACGAATCGAGACAATCAGCGGATGATCACAAGCTCCAACATCTACAATTCCTCATCTTTCGCAGACGACAAGAGGTTTTCTAATTGCCTGGCAACCCACCGTCAAGTTTTACACGTTGCTATCGCCCGAGATCAAGGACGGACGCCAAGCATTGAGCGCTCAGGCTCGTCACTCTCCTCGCCGCCAAGAAATCCGCCCGATTGACGCGCCCAAAGCTCGGCGTAGAGCCCGCCCCGTTCCACCAGTTCGTCGTGGCTGCCCTCTTCGATGATACGGCCCTGGTCGATCACCACGAGGCGGTCGAGGCTGGCGATGGTGGAGAGGCGGTGGGCGATGGCCAGCACGGTTTTGCCGCTCATCAGCTGTTCCAGATTGGACTGGATGGCGGCTTCCACTTCCGAATCGAGCGCCGAGGTTGCCTCATCCAGCACCAGGATTGGCGCGTCTTTCAGCATCACCCGGGCAATGGCGATCCGCTGGCGCTGGCCGCCGGAGAGCTTCACGCCACGTTCGCCGACATGGACGTCAAAGCCGGCTCGTCCGCGCTGATCGACCAGTTTTTCGATAAAGCCCAGCGCCTCGGCCTGGTCGGCGGCGGCGCGCAGCTGCTCTTCGCTCGCCTCATCGCGGCCAAACAGGATGTTGTCACGGATCGAGCGGTGCAGCAGGGCTGTATCCTGCGTGACCATGCCGATCTTGCCCCGCAGGCTTTCCTGCGTCACTTCGCGCAAATCCTGGCCATCGATGCGGATCGCGCCGCCCTCGACATCGTAGAACCGCAGCAGAAGGTTGACCAGCGTGGTCTTGCCAGCCCCGGAGCGCCCGACAATACCGACCTTCTCGCCGGGCTTGATGGTCAGCGACAGATGATCGATGGCGCCTTTCTGCTTGCCATAATGGAAGGACACATCCTCAAAGCGGATTTCCGGGCCGGTGACAGCAAGCACCTTGGCATCAGGCCGGTCCTTCAGACCGATAGGCTGGGAAATCATCTCGGCGGCGTTCTGGATCGTGCCGATATTGCGCATCATGCCGTTCAACTGGGTCATCATCCGGTTTAGCAGCATGCTGAGGCGCAGAACGAGGCCGAGCGTAAACGCCATGCCACCCGCCGTCATCGCCCCTGAAAACCAGCGGTCGATGCAGACGGCGGCAATCATCAGGATCATACCGCCCGACAGCAGTGCCAGCGAGGCACGCACGCCTGTGATCAGCCGGGTAAAGGGCGCTTGCGCCGCCTGGAAACGCTCGAAACCGGCCCGGATGTAATGGTCGTTCTGCCGCTCGCGGGCAAACAGTTTCAGGGTCTGGATATTGGCATAGCTATCCACCAGCCTGCCGGTTAGCGCCGAGCCAGCTTCGGCTGTGTCACGGGCATGGCGGCGGATGCGCGGCACGAAATAGCGGGCCAGCACCGCAAAGATCAGCACCCAGATCCCGATAATCGCTGCCAGCACCCAGTCCAGTTGCGCCAAAAGCGCCATGGTGGACATCGTGTAGATCACCATGAACCAGGCGACTTGCAGCAGCGAGGTCAGGAGATCGCCTGTCGCCTGCCCACCGGCCCAGACCTTGGTGGCAATCCGTCCGGCAAAATCATTGTGGAAGAAGCTCAGCGATTGGCGCGCGACATGGACATGGCTTTGCCAGCGCACCAGATTGAGGAAATTGAGCACCACGACCTGTTCTTCGACCAGCGCGCTCAGCGTGATCACCGCAAACCGCACGAAGACGACAACGGCGGCAATGCCCAGCAGTTCAAGCCCATGCGCACCCAACAGCCCCTGCCAGCCTGCGGCTTTGGGGACAGTATCGATCAGATCCACCAGCCGTCCGACAAACCAGAACATGCTGGCTTCCATCACCGCCACCGCGCCGCCAAACAGCGCCATGGCAAAAAATGCCCACTTGGCCTGGCGCACATAAAACCACACGAACGCCGTGGTGCCGCTCGGCGGGCAAAGATCCGCACGCTCGGTAAAGGGATCGACCCAGCGTTCGAACAGGCGGATGATGGCGGCAATCAGCATGGGGCGGGACCTCGGATGAGCCGAACGGGACGAGTCGGTTCTTTCACAAACTAGGGCTATTGCGGACCGGGACAAAGGTGCAGATGTCGATTGGCCGGTTATATTTGCGTGATCAGGATGGTAACACCCTGATTGCGGTGTCACCCGAACGTCGAGACGAAAGCGCTCTGAAGGGAACCCCAATATGAAGTCCACTGTTGAGATTGGGACGATAAAAGACGTAGAGCCGTGGGTGCAGCTTCGTGCCGCGCTCTGGCCGCATCACCTGATTGAAGATCATCGCGCTGAACTGGTCCGAACGTTTCTCTCGGAAAGTGGAAAGGCCATCGCGTTCATCGCCCGAAACAGCGCGAATGAAGCGGTCGGCTTTGCTGAGGCCAGCTTGCGACATGATTATGTGAATGGATGCAGTAGTTCGCCCGTTCTATTCCTCGAAGGAATTTATGTCCGCCCCGCTGACAGGCGACAAGGTATCGCTGGATTGCTTTGCAATGCCGTTGCCAATTGGGGAAAGTCGCTTGGGTGTGTTGAATTTGGTTCTGACGCGCCACTTGATAATTCAGCCAGCCATGCGCTCCATACCGCTTTGGGCTTTGAGGAGACACAGCGCGTCGTCTTCTTCCGAAAGCCGCTATAGGCCTGTATCGCCTTTCAACCAGGATCTGCCGCCAGATCCATATCATCACCTTCATTCAAGATAGTCAGCGATGTCAGATGCTCGGCACATGGCCGAGCATCTGACATCGGGAATGAGAGCGTCTGTCAGCAAAGAACGGCGGATCACTCCGCCGCCGTGTCCTGCACCTCGTTGGCCTCATCCCCCAAGAATCCGCCAGACTGGCGGTTCCACAGATCGGCATAGACGCCGCTCTGGCTGGCGAGCTGGTGATGGGTGCCGGTCTCGATGATCCGGCCTTTGTCCAGCACCACCAGACGGTCCATTTCGGTCAAGGTCGAGAGGCGATGGGCGATGGCGATCACCGTCTTGCCCTCCATCAGGGCAAACAGGCTCTCCTGAATGGCGGCCTCTACCTCTGAGTCAAGCGCCGAGGTCGCCTCGTCCAGCACCAGGATCGGTGCATTTTTCAGGAAGACCCGGGCGATGGCAATCCGCTGGCGCTGGCCGCCGGATAGTTTCACGCCCCGCTCGCCCACCTGCGCATCCAGACCAACCCGGCCCTGCATATCGACGAGGTGCTCGATGAAGTCCCAGGCATTGGCGCGTTTTGCCGCCTCGACCACTTCGGCATCGCTGGCATCCGGGCGGCCATAGGCGATGTTGTCGCGGATCGACCGATGCAGCAACGAGGTATCCTGGGTGACGACGCCGATCTGGCCGCGCAGGCTATCTTGAGTGACCGCCCCGATATCCTGCCCGTCGATGGTGACGTGGCCCTTTTCGACATCGTAGAACCGCAGCAGCAGGTTCATCAGCGTCGTCTTGCCAGCACCGGAGCGGCCAACCAACCCGACCTTTTCGCCAGCCTTTATCGTCAGCGAGAAATCGTCGATCACGCCGCGCGTCTTTCCATAGTGGAAGCGGACCTTGTCATAGACAATCTCGCCCTTCGGCACGGTCAGCGGCTTGGCATCGGGCTTGTCGGTAATGTCATGCGGCTTGGTCATCATCTCCATGCCGTCATAGACGGTGCCGATATTTTCAAACAGCGCCGACACTTCCCACATCACCCATTGCGACATGCTGTTGACCCGCATGGCAAGCCCGATGGCAATGGCGATAGCACCGACCTGGATGGAGGCCGTCAGCCACAGCCAGACGGACAGCGCGCCGATCAGGAAGATGACCGTGCAATTGTTGAGATAGACCAGAACCTGGAAAAGCGTCACCTTGCGCATTTGCGCATGCACGGATTGCAGGAATTCGTCCATCGCGCCCTTGGCATAGTCCTCCTCCCGCCGTGTGTGGGAGAACAGCTTGACCGTGGCGATATTGGTATAGCTGTCAACGATCCGCCCGGTCATGGTCGAGCGGGTATCGGCCTGGAGCGCTGCAATCTTGCGCAGCCGCGGCACGTAATAGGTGACGATCGAGATATAGATGCCCAGCCACACCAGCATCGGCACCAGCAGGCGCAGGTCGGCAGAGGCGATCACCACCAGCATCGAGATGAAATAGGTGATGACATAGACGAAAACGTCCAGCACCTTGACCACGGTTTCGCGCACCGCCAGCGAGGTCTGCATGACCTTGGTCGAGACCCGGCCAGAAAACTCGTTGGCGAAAAACGTCATGGAATGATTGAGCAGGAAGCGATGCATCTGCCAGCGGGCGATCATCGGGAAATTGCCCAGCAGCGTCTGATGCACGATCAGCGAATTGATCGTGGCAATGCCCGGCAGAAACACCAGGACCAAGGCGCCCATGCCCACCAGCCGCCAGCCCTCGGTTTGCAGGAACGTATCGCGGTTGGCATGCGAGAGCCAGGTGACGATATCGCCGAGAAACTGGAAGAGCATCACCTCGCCCACGGCAATCATCATCACCAGCACGGCCATCAGCCCCAGCCAGCCAGCAGCGGGCCTGGTATAATGCCAGATGAAGCGGAACAGGCCCTTGGGCGGCAGGCTGGGTTGCTCGGCCGGATAGGGATTGAGTTGGCGTTCGAACCAGGTAAACATTTTCAGTCTCCATCAGCTTGCCGGATCGATATAGCGCGTATCGCGGCAAAGCAACCGGGATATGGCAAGCTCAATCGGTAAACGGCGGCCAACCGCGAAAGGGCCAGCCGATTGGCGGCGTGACCGCCTGACCGCAAAGATTCAGGCGAAATCAGCCATGGGATTGAGAAAGACATCGCCTCTTGCAAAGGTTACAGGTCGGGCAAGAGCGCAGTTCAGGCGATGGCATTTCAGTGCGTTCAAGGAAAAGTCGAGAGGGCTCAGCGCTGCCGGAGAATTCGTGCAGCGGGGTGGCGCATCCAGTGGATATCGGTCATGCGTGCCTCCCTGTCTCGAGTGAAGATGCACTTTCAATAAAGACGCAGCGGGAAATTGAAAAGTCGCAATCGGAACGGCACCCTGTTTTGCGGTCTCACTGTTGCCCATCGACAACAGACAGGCCGCAGCGAAGCCGGTATTCACGACGCCATGACCAATAGCATCACCGGCGTCTCCCCCTCCACGCTCCGCATCGCCCTTTACCAGCCGGATATTCCCGGCAATACCGGCACGATCCTGCGGCTCGCCGCCTGCCTGGGCCTCGGCGTCGATATTATCGAGCCTGCCGGTTTCGACCTGTCGGATCGTAATCTGAAGCGGGCGGGAATGGACTATCTCGCCGCCGTCACCCTCACCCGGCATGTCAACTGGGCGCAATTTGAGGATTGGCGCAAGAACAGCGGGCGCCGGCTGGTTCTGGCCTCCACCAAGGCGGCCATGCCCTATACCGAACTTGCCTTCCAGCCCGACGATATCCTGCTGTTTGGCCGCGAAAGCGCTGGCGTGCCTGATCATGTCCATGACGGCGCCGATGCCCGCATCCTGATCCCGATGGTCGAGGGCCAGCGCTCCATCAATGTCGCGATGTCGGCAGCAATGATCGCCGGTGAGGCATTGCGCCAGACACGGCGCTGATCCCTCCTTCTCGCAGAGTTTTCATTACTATAAACATCACACGGACATGTGCATGGAAATTTGGCGTTGCGCAAAGCCAGCGGGTTCGGTCTGTGCTATGGTCCAGGTTGGATTTGCAGTCGTGGGCAACCCAGCCTTTCCGTTAGTGCAAAAAAAATAAAGTAACAGTTGCTAATCGAATTGCGCGCCCATAAGTTGCAATGCAACAAAACACATGGGAGAAGACCAATGTTCGAGACAGCCTTCACCTTTGGCTTGACCCAATTTGCCCGGTCGCTTTCCTTGCCGGAAAGGCTGCAAAAGCGGCCCTTGCGCAATGCCGCGCTGGAGCCCTGGCGTTTGCGCAACAGCAGCCTCGACGCGCTCTATTACGACATCAGGGCGCTGACCTCGGATGAGGCCTTCTATATCAGCGACGCGCTGGCCGCCGAAGGGCTGATCATGATCGTGCCGCCCACTGGCCAGGGCATGTTGACGCTGTGCGAGACGGTGGATGAATATCTGCTGCGCGGTGGCCGCGAGGTCCGGGCCATGGCGGTGGCCGGCATTGGCGGCTCCGCCGCTGGGGCTGCCGCCTTTGCCCGCAATGTCGCCGACGCTATCGAGGCGCCGGTCTGCGCGGTGGTGTCCGGCTATGGACTGGGCGATGTCGTCGCGGAGGCCCTGGGCGGCGCTTTCTTCTTTGGCCCGCTGGGCTTTCTGCGCCGCAATTTCGAGATGATCGACGATTTGGTCGGACGCCCGCAATTCGGTGCCTACCAGCGCCGCCCGAAACCGTCGCAACCGCCGCGCCGCACCAGTCTCGATGCCGATACGGTCCAGGCGCTGCTGTGCCACCCGGACCTGCGTTTCAACCTCGTCACTGGCCATTCCAAAGGCAACCTGATCGTTGCTGAAGCGCTGAACGCCATTGAAAAAGAAGCACCCGAGCGGCTTACCATCCTGGCGGAACGGTTACAGATCATCAACTTCAGCACGCGTGTCGGGCTGCCCGCGCCGTTTTCGCCACCCTTGGCGATCATCGGTGAACTCGACTGGTACGGCGAATTGAATGCCACAGCTAAGGTAACCAACATTGTCCGCGTCGCACGCGCTGGCCATTCGACCAACACATCCCTGCCGGGAGCGCTGAAAATCACCGATCTTTTGGCGCAGACGTTGTCGGCGTCACCCGCCAACGCCTCTGACACGGCAAGAGCGGACGCACCGGCGGAAAATGCAATTCCTTCGCTTCTGGCTCTGGTCGTTCCACCTGTCGTGGCGGATGCCAACGACATGCCCGCGCAAGCCAGCGCCCCCCAAGCTAGCGCCCCCCAGGCCAGCGCAATGAACGACAATGACAGAAACGATGATGAAAGAGTTATCGTTGAGGAGCCGGTTTCATTGGAACCGGAGCTGGAGCCATCTGTCGAACCCATCGACGCGGTGGCAGCCGACAACACGCACGACGCCATCCCGCCACAGTCAGCCGATGCCCCGCTCTCCGAGCCGGTCACCCCTGAAGACAATGCAGACACTGCGCAGATTCTGGCTCCTGACGAATTGGTTCCCGAAGCGCCTGTCCAAACGATTTCCGAGCCTGTCGCCAATACGCCCGCGCCCGTTAAGCAAGCCAGCAATCAACCAGGCAATACCCGCAAGCGTAACAGATCGCGCAAGCGGTAAGGCGTGTTTGCAAGAGCCATCACCTTGGCACAGCTGTCACATAAACAGCTGTGCAAGGCTCTTCTGCTGGCTGTTGGCAATGCTGAGGCTGGCCGTCTGCAACTGGGATTGGGCGCTTTGCGCCGAAAGCTTGGTGGCTTCCTCTTCCATATCGGCATCGGTCAAGCGACCAATGCTGACCGTGGCGGTATCCTTCAGGTCCTTCATCAGGTCTGAACTGTTGGAAATCCGGTTCTGGGTGGCACCCACGGCGGCGCTGGCATCGGTGATGCTGGAAAGGATCGATTGGGTGGCGCCGATCATTGCGTCGATCTGCGCATTCGACGTATCATCCGAAATGGCAATTTCCGCGGCGGTCGGTGCGGCTGACGTCTGGGAACCGACATTCATCAGATAATATTCACTGGCGCTTCCATCGGAGCCAATGGTCAGCGTCGAGCGCGTCAAAATACCATCGCTTGCATCGTTTTTGCTGGTCAGCACGCTTTGCGCCGTGTCGAAATTGGTGACGTTGACGGCCAGATTGCCGCTGCCGTCCGAGCCGACCGAAGACACCATCGATGTCACTTTCGGTGACTGATTGGCATCAAGCGCCAGCCAGTTCTGGCCGTTGAAGCTGGAGGACTGCGCTACAGTTGAAAGCTGGTCCTTGAGCTGGCTGATCTCGTCATTGATCGCGCCTTTGTTGGCGCCAGCCGCCTTGGAGGCTATCAGCTTGGCCTGGATGTCGGAAACAAGCCCCGTCGCCTGCTCCAGCCCAAGTGCGGCGGTATCGGAGACGGCAGCCGACAGCGCCGTGGCGTCCTCGGCGCTCGACAGCGACAGGCTGTCGGATTTCATCGTCGTGGCAATCGACCAATAGGCGGCATTATCAGAGGCGTCATCGACCTTCTTGCCCGTTGCAACCTTGGTCTGGGTCGCTTCAAGCGCCTTCGAAGACCCGCTCAGCAGAGACAGGGCCGATGCAGACGTGGAATTGATCGATACGGAATCCATGCTGCCCCCTTCAACGCTGTGAGTTTCAAACCGCATGACTGGCGCTTTGAAAAAAATACCCCACAATGTAAGGGATTTATAATCTACAAGATATTTCCATCACCTTTCAGCAAAGATTGCAATTTTAACGATTAAGAAGTTTTCAACGCCAGGCTGCTGAAAGGTGTGCGGCATCGTACCCCACTTCAATCCGCAGACGACAAGCGCCGCATGGTGAACTCGATGGCATCGCCCTCCAATTGCCGCCAGCTTTCCATTTCGGTCCAGTAGGCGGCCTTGGGAAAGGCATCGAACCATTCCCGTGCCTTGGCGCGAGCCTCTTCCCGGTTGAGACGAAAGGTTTCCCGAATGAAGGGCGAGGCATCGCGTATCGCCTGCCCCCGTTCTTTTGTCTGTCGATCACGGTGGCGGGCAATCTGCCGTTTCAGTCCGTCGAGCGGCGGAAGAGGACGCTTTCCTGTCATGGTGAGAATCCTTTCTAAACCCGGCCTTTCTAGACCCGGCCTTTCGAGACCCGATGATAAGCCATGCGAAATGGTTTTTCCAGTATCAGGTGGTTTGGCGGCGATGGCACAACCGCGCTGGATCTGATAGTCACCGTGCTTCGATCAACACGCCGGGATCTGATGAAAGCGGCGACAGGGAGAGCATATGCAACGGCCCATTCTGCCCAAAGGCTTGCCTGACGATATCGAGGCGAAGAAAGCCACCGCCCGCGCCTGGTTCGAAAGCCTTCGTGACCAGATCTGCCGGTCCTTCGAGGCGCTGGAAGACGAATTGACCGGTCCGTTGAGCGATCGTGCACCTGGACGCTTCACGCCTAAGGACTGGCAGCGTGAAGAAGGCCTCGGCGGCGGTGGACGCATGTCGATGATGAATGGCAGGGTCTTCGAGAAGGTCGGCGTTCATACCTCCACGGTGCATGGCGAATTTTCGCCGGAATTTCGCAAGCAAATGCCGGGTGCCGAGGAAGATCCACGGTTCTGGGCCTCCGGCATTTCGCTGATCGCCCATCCCTGCAATCCGCATGTTCCGGCGGTGCATATGAACACCCGCATGGTGGTCACCACCAGCCAGTGGTTCGGCGGCGGGGCGGACCTGACCCCGGTGCTGGATCGTCGCCGTACCCAGGAGGATGCCGACACGGTGGCCTTTCATGCCGCTCTCGAATCCGCCTGTGCGGCCCATCCTGACGTCGCCGATTATCCCCATTACAAAGCGTGGTGCGAGGAGTATTTCTTTCTGCCGCACCGCCAGGAACCGCGTGGCATCGGCGGAATTTTCTTCGACTGGCTGCATGCCGGAGAAAAATTCGACCTCTGGGCTCCCAACTTTGCTTTCGTGCAGGATGTCGGACGCAAGTTCGCCTCCGTCTATCCCGATCTGGTTCGTCGCAACTTCAACACGCCATGGACCGAAGAAGACCGGGAAGAACAGCTGGTGCGCCGTGGGCGCTATGTGGAGTTCAATCTCCTCTATGACCGCGGAACGATTTTCGGCCTGAAGACCGGCGGCAATGTCGAATCGATTTTGTCATCGCTGCCGCCGCTCGTTCGATGGCCTTGAGGTGAAATTTTGTTCCACAATAAGTCATTTCGTGCCGAAACCCCCTTATTTTTGGGGTTTTCTGATCGAAGAATGATCAATTCATATTTTCTTGATTAACAAAAACTGCATTACAGGCCCATTAATCGAAAATTAACATTGGCATGTCGCGTTCCCGTGTTATCCTGTCGCCTATGGAATGAGGAGGAGGATTGCAATGGCTACGCACAGCATGACTATTCCCGCAGACATGACGAGTTCCGCAGATCGGACCGGTCGCGACCGACTGATCGATACCGCAGAACTGATTGATCGCATGGCGCATGACCTGAAAGCGTCCAGCGATGCCAACCTACCGCATTGCTACTTTGTCGAACAGGCAAAATTGCGGCTCGCCGGTCTTCATGGCCGCGAACATCGCGCCAACGACGCCCATAAAATGGTCAGCAAAAACACGGTCAACGGATCAAGCTCGGTGTTTTACGCCTGGGCGATGCCGGAATAAATCGTCTGGCGAAACAATAGCTTATGAAGGGATCGAACGTCCCTTCATAACAATGGCAAGAAAGTGAAAAGCCGCCAGGCGCGGCGTTTAGCAAGCTTCATGCGATAATTCCTAAATAACAGGAAGCACTGACCTTTGAGGGGTCGTTGCCAACGACGCCTCACCGCAGCCATGCTTCGGGAGGAAAGAACCATGAAACAATTTGAATGTGGAAGCCTCGTACCCGGTTGCGAATGGCATACGCGCGCCAATGAAGAAGCCGAGGTGGTGCATCGCGCTGTCGAGCATATGCGCATGGTGCATGGGGAAAGCGTGATCCGCGAGCATATGGTGCAGAATGTCCGGGCGCGGATTACCGATGCGGGCGACAGCGACACCGCCGCTCACAAGCACAGTGACCAGGCCGCCTGATCGCAAATCAATCCGACGGCGTGACCGCCTCTTTAAGCCGGGAGAGAAGCTTTTCCCGGCTGAAGGTGAAATTCGCCTGAACCCAGCTGTCTTCCAGCGTCGTCAGCACCCGACCAATCTCCGGTCCGGGCGTAAGACCGGCGGCAATGGCATCACTGCCGGTGATGGGAAAGACCGGCTTTTCGAATGCCTGCGCCCGTTTCAGCAGCCTGAACCAGCGGGCTGAAGCCGCCATGCTGGCGGTATCTCCTTCAGCCTTGGCACGTGCTGCCGCCAGCGACAGCTTCAATTGCGCGATAATTCCCGGCTTGTCTTGCCGATAGAGCAGCCGGTCGAGCGCGAGGTCAGCCATGTCGTCCTTGATCTTCGGCGCGGTGGCAAAGCGCTGCAAAAACTCCGCCTCGGCTCGCGACAGTTTCAGCCGCTCGGCCAGTCCCTTCATTCGCTCAGGGTCATTGGGCACCATTGCCACCAGTCGCAACAGCGGCTCCCTCTGCCAGTTCAGGGCGGTTTCCGCAGCAATCAGGCCCGGAATGGCATCGATCCCCCATTTTTCCGTTTCCGGCAGGATCGCCGTCAACACGCCCGACTGGCGCATCCACAGCAGTGCCCGGCCCGGGTCTTTGGCGGAAAGCAGCTTTTTGGTCTCCGACCAGACCCGCTCGGCAGACAGCCGGTGCAATTCGTCACGCGCCGCCGCACAGGCCCGCAGGCCGTCGGCATCCGGGCGTCCGCGTCCATACCAGGCAAAAAACCGGAAGAAGCGCAGCACCCGCAGATAATCCTCGGTAATCCGCAGGCGGGCATCGCCAATGAACCGCAGCGTGCCAGTTTCTAGATCCGCCAGCCCGCCGACCGGATCGATGACCTCGCCAGACGCCGTGGCATAAAGCGCGTTGACGGTAAAATCCCGCCGCTCGGCGTCCACCTGCCAATCGGTGCCGAACGCCACCTCGGCGTGGCGGCCATTGGTTTCCACGTCACGCCGTAGCGTCGTCACTTCAAACGGCTTGCCGCCGATCACCAGCGTCACTGTGCCATGCTCAATGCCTGTTGGCACCGCCTTGATGCCTGTCGCCTCGGCCCGGGCCGTCACTTCGGAGGGAACAAGCGTGGTGGCGAGATCGATATCGCCTACCGGTTCACCCAGCAGGCTATTGCGCACCGCGCCGCCCACCACCCGCACCTCGCCGCCCTCGGCGTTCAACAGGGCAAAGACCTTGGCCAGCGCCGCATCCTGAAACCAGGGCTGATCCGCAACCGTCGTCATGCATAAAGCCTTTCATAAAGCGTGCGCAGAATGCCTGCGGTAATGCCCCAGATCTGGCGTTCGCCATAGGGCATCACATAAAAATGCCTGGTCGTCCCATTAAAGACCTTGCTGTCGCGGCGGTGATTATCGGGGTCCATCAGGAAGGATAGCGGCACTTCGAACACATCGGCCACTTCATCCGGGTTGATGGTCAGGTGAAAGCCCGGCTGCACCACCGCCAGCACCGGCGTGATGCGAAAACCGGTACCGGCGAGATAATGCGGCAACCGACCGACAGTCTCAACAAAGCGCGGATCAAGGCCGATTTCCTCTTCCGCCTCACGTAGCGCTGCCGCTTCCGGGCTTGCATCTTCCGCATCGATACCGCCGCCGGGAAAGGCGATCTGCCCGGAATGCTTGCGCATCGTCGCGGTGCGCTGGGTCAGGATGATGCGCGCATCATCGCCGTCATCCACGACAGGCACCAGCACAGCGGCATCCTTTAGCCGCAGGCCTTCCAGCTTCAGCAATATCTCGGCATTCAGCACATGATCGCCATGGTCGCGCCAAGCCGTTTCCAGCGGCGCACCGCTTTGGCTCTGCGCCCGGCGGCGAAATTCATCGGCGGTGAAGCTTGGCAGCGTCAAATCGTTGCGGTCGGTTTCCGTCATGATGCCAATCCGTCCAGATCCGCCGCCGGCATCACCGCAAATGTTTCGCCACCGGAGCGGATCGCAAACATCGCCTGTCCGTCAATGTCGATCACCTCACCCAGCGCCATCAACTCATAGGTGACAGCGCGCGACACCAGCGCCTCCAGCCGTCCGCGCACGGCAAGATAGGGTTTCAATTGCTGGTGCTCCCCTTCGATCACAAACCGCAACACATGCTCCGGCCCGGCCTCAATGAGATCACCGACATTGGTGCGAAAGGTCAAGACAGGTTCGCCATCGCTTGCGCCAACCGTCATTTCCACGGCGATGAAATGGGCGTCTGCGACCTTGATTCCCAGTTTTTCCACAGGCGTGACCAGATAGGTCTTCCCATCCTCGTCCTTGCGCAACACGGTTGAAAACAACCGCACCAAGGGCGCGCGGCCAATCGGCGTGCCGAGATAGAACCAAGTGCCATCGGCCAGGATTTCCATGTCGATATCGCCGCAAAACGCCGGGTTCCAGCGCTCGACCGGCGGCAGGCCGGGCTTGCCCCCTGCTGTCTGGTCGGCGGCGCGGGCAATCATCGCGGCCAATCCAGCCGCATCGTCCGCTTGCTTGTTTTCATCGCCTGCCATGTTTGCGTCCCGGTTTTAACCTTATTAGATATCGAAGTGAGACATGGGACACGAGATAGTCATTTGAAACCCGCTTGTCAGCCGCACCCTGGGGAATAAGTTAGATAAACTGTGCCGATACACGTTTTGATCGATTCTTCTGGCAATCGGCACAGGCCTGCCTTACCTACCAAAGACGACATGAGCCAACGGAGACCGCCATGGGCATGATGAACACCACGGACACCGCGCTCGATGAAAAAGCCATCGTCGCCCTTGCTGAACAGGCCCTAGCCGAGATTGCCAGCGTGCGGGCCGAGGTCTCTAAGGTGATTTTCGGCCAGGAAAAGGTCGTGGAAAACACCCTGCTGGCCATTCTCTCCGGCGGCCATGCGCTGCTGGTCGGCTTGCCGGGCCTGGCCAAAACCAAGCTGGTGACGACGCTCGGCACCGTGCTGGGGCTGGACGCCAACCGCATCCAGTTCACCCCCGACCTGATGCCGTCAGACATTCTCGGCACCGAGGTAATGGATCAGGACGAGCATGGCCGTCGCTCCTTCCGCTTCGTCAAGGGGCCGGTGTTTGCGCAGTTGCTGATGGCCGATGAAATCAACCGGGCCAGCCCGCGCACCCAATCCGCCCTGCTGCAATCCATGCAGGAATACCACATTACCATTGCCGGTCAGCGCTATGACCTGCCCGCCCCTTTCCATGTGCTGGCCACTCAGAACCCGCTGGAACAGGAAGGCACCTATCCGCTGCCGGAAGCCCAGCTTGACCGGTTCCTGTTGCAGGTCGATGTCGGCTATCCGGATCTGGCGGCGGAACGGCAGATCCTGCTCGACACGACCGGTATCAGTGACAGCCATGCCAGCGCCGTGCTGGATGCGCCGCGCCTGCTCGACATCCAGAAGCTGGTCCGCCAGATGCCGGTGCCTGATAGCGTGGTCGATGCCATCCTGTCGCTGGTGCGCGCCGCCCGGCCCGGCCAAGGTCATACGGAAACCGACAAGCATGTGGCCTGGGGTCCCGGTCCGCGCGCTGGACAGGCCTTGATGCTCTGTGCCCGCGCCCGGGCGCTTTACGAAGGCCGTCTTGCCCCATCGATCGATGATGTGCATGCGCTGGCCGAACCGGTTCTTCAGCACCGCATGGCCTTGACCTTTGCGGCCCGCGCCGAAGGCATGGCGGTGCGTGATGTGATTGCGGGCCTCATCAAGCACAACAAAGCGTGAGGGAGCGGTAGCGTTTTGGCAGGATTTGCACCAGAAGCGATCAGAGGGCCTGTTGACGGACGGATCGTCGAGAAAACCCCGACCGGGGATGTTCTGGCCCGCGCCCGCCAACGCGCTGCCCTCATTCCCGATTGCATGGTGGAAGCCAAGCGCATCGCCAATACGGTGATTTCCGGCTGGCATGGGCGCAGAAAACGCGGCATTGGCGAGAATTTCTGGCAGTTCCGCCCCTATGCCGAGGGCGAAAGCCTGGCGGGAATCGATTGGCGCCGCTCGGCCCGCGACGATCATCTCTATATCCGCGACCGCGAATGGGAAGCGGCCCACACGATCTGGCTTTGGGCCGATCTGTCGCCCTCGATGATGTATAAATCCCGCTTCGGCAGTGTTTCCAAGGAAAGCCGGGCGCTGGTGCTGATGCTGGCGCTGGCCGAAGTCCTGGCGCGCTCCGGCGAGCGCATCGGCTGCCCCGGCATCATGGAACCGATGTCCGCCCGCAACGCTTCTGAGCGGCTGGCGGCAGCGCTGATCCATGCGCCGGAGCCGAGTGGCCTGCCGAATCAGGGCTTTCCCGATACCGCCATGATCCGCAATGCCAGCGATATCGTGCTGATCGGTGATTTTCTCGACGATCCCGATGCGATTATGGCGGGCATTGCACCGCTGGCCCGGCGCGGATTGCGCGGTCATGTCATCGAGGTTGCCGATCCGGCGGAAGAACTGTTTCCCTATGCGGGCCGCACCGAATTTACCGACCCGGAAACCGGCGAAAAGCTGGTATCAGGTCGCGCCGAAAACATCCGGGAAGACTATCGCCGCGCCTATTTTCTGCGCCGTGAAGCCTTGAGCGAGGAATTGCGGCGGCTGGGCTGGAGCTTTACCGCGCATCTCACCGACCGGCTGGCCTCTGAAGCGCTGGTCAAGGTACATATGCATCTCTCCGGGGCGCCGCAGCTTTCCCACCGTGGAGGCGCGTAATGGGTGGCCTTCCGCTTGCTTTTGTCACTCCTGCGCTGCTCGGCGCGCTCGTCGTGCTGCCAGCGATCTGGTTTCTGCTGAAACTGACGCCGCCGCGCCCGCAGATGGAAGTGTTTCCACCACTGCGCATTCTGGCCCGCGTGCTGAAGCGGGAGGAAACCCCGGCCCGAAGCCCCTGGTGGCTGACACTCCTGCGCATGGCGATGGCAACCCTGGTCATTCTGGCCTTGGCTGAACCGGTGCTCAACCCGCACGGCACATCGGTTGCCGGTGGTGGGCCGCTGGTTCTGGTCATCGACAACAGCTGGGCCAGCGTTGGAGATTGGGAGCGCCGCGTCGAGACGGCAAACGGCCTGATCGATGAGGCCGAAAGCAGCAATCTGCCGATTTCCCTGGTGCTGACCGCCGAGCTGACCCAGGATGCCGTCCCCGTCAATGCCACCACCGCCCGCGAAAAACTAAGCGCCGCCCGGCCAAGGCCTTTGACACCGGACCGCAACCGCGCCCTCACCGCGCTGACGGCAGCGTTGAAAGGGACCAAGCCCGGCACGCTGGCCTTCCTGAGCGACGGTGTCGCGGCCAGCGAAAGCGAACAAATCGGCAGCCAATTCTCCGCACTGGCCCCTGCCGAATTGCGGGTGATTACCGACGACGGCAAGGCAAGTGTCGCCCTGACCGGTGCCACCAATGGCGTCGATCAGCTCGTCGCCAAAGTCACCCGTCTGTCGCCTGCCGATCCCCAGCAGGTCATCGTCGATGCGCAGGACCAGCAGGGACGACCGATTGCGTCAGGCACCGCCAGTTTTGCCGCCGGGCAAAGCGTTGCCACGGCGGAGATTGCCGCACCTTTTGAGTTGCGCAATGATTTTGCCCGGTTGAGCCTTGCCGGTTATGGCACCGCCGGTGCCGTCCAGCTGCTGGATGACGGCTTTCGCCGCCGCAAGGTGGCGCTGCTGGCCGGTGACGCCAATGACGAATTCCAGCCGCTGCTGTCGCCGCTCTATTATATCCAGCGGGCTTTGCAACCCTATGCCGATCTGATCAAATCCAGTGACAAGGATCTGGCCAGGGCCATTCCCGAATTGTTGCAGCAAAACCCCTCGGCCCTGATCATGGCTGATATCGGCCGCCTGCCGCCGGATGTGCAGCAACAGCTGCAACGCTGGCTGCAACGCGGCGGCACGCTGATCCGGTTCGCCGGACCAAGGCTTGCCGCTGCCCCTGCCGATGATCCGCTGGTGCCGGTCACGTTGCGTCAGGGTGAGCGCCAATTGGGCGGTGCGCTCTCCTGGTCGGAGCCGCAACCGCTTGCCGCCTTCCCGCCCACCAGCCCGTTTGCCGGGCTAGCCCCACCCGATGGCGTGCTGGTCAAGCGGCAGGTATTGGCCGAGCCGACCCCTGATCTCGCCAGCCGCACCTGGGCAAGCCTTGCCGATGGCACACCGCTGGTGACCGCCAGTGATAGCGGAGCCGGGCGCATCGTGCTGTTCCATGTCAGCGCCGAGGCCAGCTGGTCCAATCTGCCAATTTCGGGCGATTTCGTGGAAATGCTGCGCCGGGTCGTGCAGCTGGCCCATGCCAGCGGCGCCAATGCCAGCGGTACCAACGCCACCGCCGCAGCTGCCAGCCTACCGCCCTACCGTCTGCTGACCGAGCATGGCGGACTGACGGCGGAAGCCAGCAATGCCAAACCGCTGGAGCTGGGAGCCAACCGCCCGCCTGCCGCAACATTTGACAATCCACCCGGCCTTTACGGCTCCGAAGATGGATTTTCTGCCCTCAACCTTCTGCCAGCAGGCGCCGAGTTGAAACCGTTAAACCTTGATGGCGTGACGGTTCCGGTGGTGCGCGAGCCGCTGGCCGGGGCAAGTGCTACACCGCTGAAGCCGCCGTTGCTGGGTATCGCACTGGCGCTGTTCATCATTGACAGTCTGGTGGTGCTGGCCATGGGCGGTGCCTTTGCCAGAACGCCGAAAGCCCGGATCGCCAAAAGCGCGGGCGCGCTCGTGGTTCTGGTCGCAGCGCTGGCCTTGATGCCTGCCGACCGCAGCTTTGCCAATGACGCTAAACCCGGCGATGACGTGTTGCTGCAACGGCTGGACACCACCCATCTGGCCTATGTGAAAACCGGAGAGCAGGACGTCGATAGTATTTCGGAACGGGGCTTAAGCGGGCTGACCGAATTTCTCACCTATCGCACCACGCTGGAGCCGGGCGCGCCGGTCGGGCTGGACATTGCCAAGGACGAGCTATCGCTTTACCCGATCATCTTCTGGCCGATTTCGGCCAGCGCGCCGATGCCAAGCGCCGAGGCCATCAGCCGGATCGACGCTTATATGCGCTCTGGCGGCACGGTGCTGTTCGACACCCGCGACCAATTGGGCAGTATGGGTGGGCAAGGAGACGCCGGGGCCAGCGCCAATGGCGAGCGCCTGCGCCAGATCCTTGCCAATATCGATATTCCGCCGCTGGAACCGGTGCCGAAGGACCATGTGATCAACCGGTCCTTCTATCTGCTGCATACCTATCCGGGCCGCTATACGGGCAGCCCGCTGTGGGTCGAGGCAAGACAGGAGGCCCGCGCCAGCCAGAACGGCCTGACCTCGGGCGGTGATGGCGTGTCGCCGATCATCATCACCGGCAATGACTTTCTCTCCGCCTGGGCCATCGACGCCAATGGTGTGCCCATGCTGCCGACCGTGCCGCCCGATGAAAATCAGCGGGAAATCTCTTACCGCGTCGGGGTCAATATCATGATGTATATGCTGACCGGCAATTACAAAGCCGATCAGGTCCATGTTCCGGCCCTGCTGGAAAGGCTGGGTCAATAAGATGAGCCTATCCTTCTCCCCCTTCCTGCCTCTCTGGGCGCTGGCCGCGCTGGCCTTGCTGGCGCTGGCCGTCGCAGCCATCGGCTTTCGCCGTGGCATACGCGGCGCAACGATCCGGCTGGTCGCCTTTGCCGCCTTGATCGCCGCCCTCGCCAATCCGCAGCTTCTGTCTGAGAACCGCGACAAGCTCTCGACCGTGGTGCCTGTGATCGTTGACCGCAGCCAGAGCCAGACCGATATCGCCAGCCGCAAGGCGATGACCGATCAGGCCCTGCAAGGCGTCAAGGACAAGCTGGCCCGCTTCCCCGACATCGAGCCGCGCATTGTCGAAGCCTCGACGCCGGAAAACGCCGACACGCCATCGACCCGGCTGTTCGAAGCGCTGTCTTCGGCGATATCCGACGTGCCGCCAGCCCGGGTTGGTGCTGCGATATTCATCACCGATGGTCAGGTGCATGATGTGCCGTCCAACCTGAAAACGCTCGGCATGGATGCACCGGTCCACACGCTGTTGACCGGCAAGGCCAATGAATTCGACCGGCGCATCGAAGTGGTGCGCGCGCCCCGTTTTGGCATTGTCGGCCAGAACCAGGACATGTCGCTTCGGGTAATCGATGAAGGAGTGAAGGGCAGCCAGCCTGCCACGGTGACCGTGCGGATCAATGGCCAGGATGGCGGTTCGTTTACCGCCGTCCCCGGTGCGGAAACGCCCTATTCCTTTGCCGTGCCGCGCGCCGGTAGCAATGTGCTGGAATTTTCCGTCTCCGGCCTGCCCGGCGAAGTGACGGAAACCAACAATAAGACCGTGCATCTGATCGACGGCATCCGCCAGAACCTGCGGGTGCTGCTGGTGTCAGGTGAACCGCATGCTGGCGAGCGCGCCTGGCGCAACCTGCTGAAATCCGATGCCTCAGTGGATCTGGTGCATTTCACCATCCTGCGGCCACCGGAAAAGCAGGATGGCACGCCGATAAACGAGTTGTCGCTGATCGCGTTTCCAACCCGCGAGCTATTTGTCGAAAAAATCAGTGATTTCGACCTGATCATCTTCGACCGCTACCAGCATCGCGGCGTGCTGCCGATCCTCTACTATGATTACATCGCCGAATATGTCCGCAAGGGCGGCGCACTGCTGATTGCGGCTGGCCCCGAACATGCCGGTCAGGATTCGATCGCTATGACCCCGCTGGCATCGGTTTTGCCAGCAGCGCCCACAGGCAATATGCAGGAGGGCGGGTTTTATCCGCGCCTGTCGGAGATTGGCAAGAAACACCCCGTGACCCGCGATCTCGATGGCGCCACATCCGAGCCACCGCATTGGGGCCGCTGGTTCCGCAGCGTCGAAGTCGATCCGCCGCAGGGTGAAACGGTCATGACCGCCAATGACAAGCCGTTGCTGGTGCTGAACCGCGCCGGCCAAGGCCGCGTCGCCATGCTGTTGTCCGACCAGGGCTGGCTCTGGGCACGCGGCTTTGAAGGTGGCGGCCCGCATGTGGCGCTTTACCGCCGCATCGCCCATTGGCTGATGAAGGAACCGGAACTGGAGGAAGAAGCGCTGACGGCGCGGGCCAGTGGCCGGATGCTGACCATTATCCGCCAGACCATCGGCAATGACCCCGGCCCCGCCACCATCACCAGCCCCTCGGGCAAGATGCAGGATGTGACCCTGACCCAGACCGAACCGGGCCGCTTCACGGCGGAACAACGGATGGCGGAAACCGGCCTGTTCACCATCGCCAATGGCGAATTTTCCACTCTCGTCCATATCGGCGCTGTCGATGCGCCGGAATTCAAGGCGATGATCTCCACCCCTGACATCATGAAGCCAGTGTCGGACACCACCCACGGCCTGATCCGGCGGCTGGACAACGGGGCCAGCGGCGTCACGGTTCCCGACATCCTGCCCGTCAGCGGCCCGGTCCGCAGCAGCGATGGCGAACGCATGGCCATCCGCATGACCAGCGAAACCCTGCTGAAAGGCGTGGACACCCTGCCGTTGTTTGCCGGTTTTGGTGGATTGGCCCTGCTGCTGTTTGCGGTTTCGGCGATGTGGTGGCGCGAGGGACGGTGATGGACGAGTTTCAAATTTTCGATGAGATTTCTCAAGAAGACGAGAAAGCTATAGATCGCGCATTAACCGAGTATCACGATGAGATGCTCGGCGGTCTTGCCAACCTTCGGAAACTTTTCATCCCGCTTCACGATCAAAATGGGGCGGTTGAAGGTGGCATTGTCGGGCAAACCGGGCGAAAATGGTTGTTTATCGCCATGCTTTTCGTGCCAGAGCACCGGCGCGGCCAAGGGATTGCCGGAAAACTTCTCGCCGCCGCCGAAGAGGAAGCCCGCAAGCGCGGTTGCAAGGCCGTTTATCTCGATACGATCAATCCCGTTGCCCGCCGCACCTATCAGAAACACGGTTATTCAATTGTCGGCGGTCTTGATGAGTTTACCGATGGTTACAGCGTCACCTGGATGAGAAAACAGCTGTAAGCCTCGATATTCGCTTGTCCCCCCGTCCAAGGAACTCCCCATGTCCCCCTATCACTTCACACTTGGAGCGGCGCAGATCTTCGCCCTTCAGGATGGCATTCTGACCGCAGATGTCGGCAAGCTCTATCGCCGCAATGGTGCGCCTGTCGCGGAGGGGTTTGCAGATGCCGCGACCTCGCTGTCCGTCAACTGCTTCCTCATCAAAACCCCTGAACGGACTGTGCTGATCGACACTGGCTCCGGCCAGCTCTTCGGGCCGGATCACGGCAAGCTTTCCGCCGGGCTGAACGCACTCGGCCTCAGCCCCGCCGATGTCGATGACATCATTCTCACCCATATCCACGCCGACCACACGGGCGGATTGGTACGCGATGGAGCGCCGATTTTCCCCAACGCCATGGTCCACGCCGGCCGCACTGAAGCGGGTTTCTGGCTATCGCCGGGTGCTGCCGATGCGCCTGATGTGACGGAGCGGGTCAAGGGCCAGATCGGCCGGGCGCATCTTTGCCTCGACCCGTATGAGGCCGAGGGACGGCTGACGATTTTTGACGACAACGGGCCGATCCTCCCCGGTTTCAGCGCCACATTGCGTGCCGGTCATACGCCCGGCCATCTGGCGATCTGGTTTGAAAGCGAGGGTGCCGCAATCGTCTTTGTCGGCGATATCGTCCATGGCGAAAACGTGCAGTTCCGCGATCCCTCTATCACCATCGATTTCGATTATGATCAGCCGAGTGCCGCCAAGGCGCGCGCGCAGGTTTTCGAACAGGCCGCAAGCGATGGCTATCTGATTGCCGCCGCGCACCTGCCCTTTCCGGGTGTCGGTTCCATCACGAAAGAAGGTGCCGCCTATCGGTTTGAAACCCTACAGAAGAAAGACGAGATGCCGTGAAAACCATCAGAATCCATGACGTGATGAAGAATGGCGTGCTGGCCTTTGATCTGCGCGATCTTCTGCGTCTTCTGGCACCTCGATCGCTGCAAGCAGTCTGGCGGGTTTCAACAGTCAAATCCGGTTTGCCTGAGCTTGAGTGGTTTGACGCCACCGGGAACGGCGGCGAAAAACTGGAACTGCTAGCAAACCGGGACGCAGTGATTACAGGCCAGGAGCTGCTAGCCCTTGCCAAACAAACGACACAGGTCATCTGGGGAGAGTTCAGCGGGTATTTTCTAAACTCAACCCATGATAACTGGCTGACGATCCGCGCCATAGACAGCAGCTATTATGAAATCACCACAGCCGATGAAGCCGTGTTGAAAAAACTGAAGGACTCGTTCCAGCATATCGGCCCGGCCGACATTCCTTTCGCACCAAATCCAGCAGATCTTATCCGCTAAGCTTGGCAACAGAGACTGAGCTACTTCAACCGTTAGCGACCAACAGCACCGGTTCGTAATCCGCGTCATCGGCCGCGACGTCGGTGCTCTCGGCCTCATCCTTTCGCCAGCCAATCACGCCCTTTAGCCGGGCATGCACATCCTCAGCCAGCGGCACGACCAGCACCCGACCGGGATCGACCGGACCCGGGAATGCGAGTGCATTATAGGCGATTTTTTCAAAGCCGAGCGGCATGTAATAGGGCGGATCACCGATCAGGATCACGGCTTCGGAGCCGTTCCGCCGAGCGGCTTCAATGGCAATGCGCACCAGTTCCCGGCCAATGCCCAGGCATTTATGGGAGGGGCGCACGGCAAGCGGGCCGAGCATATGGCCTTTGACTGTTCCGGCCAGCACCGGGGTCATGCGAACAGAGGCAATGGTTTCGCCCTGATCGGCGCAGACGAAGGACAGCGTGCGATCATGCGGACCCTGCTCCCGGATACGGGCAGCGGCTCGTGTGAACCGGCCAGGGCCGAAAGCTTCCGCGTTGATGAGTTCGATAATGGCGTCGTGAGACGCATCCTCGGTGAGGTAGACGAGATCGTGCTTTTGCATGAAGACCGGAACCGTATAGCGAATTGCGCAGGAGTGTTCACACCATCACAGGGATGGTCGAGAGCATCAGCGTCGTCGCAGGTTCCGGCAGAAGGTCATGGGATCACTGTCCAATTTCGATGGCAATTTGCATAACAACAAATTTTCCGACCGTCTATAGCATCGTGTAGAAAAACGGCTTCCACCGTTCGGTCCGATGCTTTATCCCAAAACACACTGTTCATCAGCCAAATCATCGCAATTCCTCGCCAGCATCGCATATAAGAATAACGGAAATTCGAAACAGCGATGGAAGGAAGAGCCGATGGGCATGCTGGTTGATGGCGTCTGGAGCGACACCTGGTACGATACGAAAGCCACCAAAGGGCATTTCCAGCGCTCGGCCAGCCGGTTTCGCAACTGGTTGACCGCTGATGGCGCGCGGGGGCCAAGCGGCGATGGCGGTTTCAAGGCTGAAGCCGGGCGCTACCATCTCTATGTGTCGCTGGCCTGCCCCTGGGCGCATCGCACGCTGATTTTCCGCCAATTGAAAAAGCTCGAAGCGTTAATCTCGGTGTCCGTCGTCCATCCGCTGATGCTGGAAAACGGCTGGACATTTCAGCAGGACAGCGCGGCCACCGGCGATCATCTGTTCGGTGCGGATTATCTCTGGCAGGTCTATCGCAAGGCCGATCCCCAGTATAGCGGCCGGGTCACGGTGCCTGTCCTTTGGGATAAGCATTTGAATACGGTGGTCTCCAACGAGTCCGCCGACATCATCCGGATGTTCAACTCCGCCTTCAATGCGCTCACAGGCGATAGCAAGGACTTCTATCCCGAGCCGCTGCGGGGCGAGATCGATACGCTAAACGACCGCATCTACGACACCGTCAATAACGGCGTCTACAAGGCGGGTTTCGCCACCACGCAAGAGGCTTACGAAGAAGCAATCGCCCCGCTGTTTGAAACGCTGGATATGCTCGAGGAAAGACTTTCCTCCAGCCAGTTCCTGATCGGCGATGCGCTGACCGAGGCGGACTGGCGGCTTTTCACCACGCTGGTGCGGTTCGATGCGGTCTATGTCGGCCATTTCAAATGCAACATCCGCCGCATTGCCGATTATCCGGCGCTCTCGACGTATCTGTCGGCGCTTTACCAATGGCCGGGCGTGGCTGAGACCGTCAATATCGACCATATCAAGGGCCATTACTACGGCAGCCACAAGACCATTAACCCGACGGGAATCATACCGGTTGGCCCGGACCTTCCCTTTCTTCACCAGAAATCGGCGTAAGGCCCATCCGTGACAAGCTCCGCCAGGCGGCGGCGGGTGGCAGGGGTGATTCCCTCCGGGAGCGCATCGAGGGGAAAAAAGCCCGATTCGGCAATTTCCCGGTCCGGCAGGCGCGGCGCGGTCTGGCGCACGAGGGTGCGGTAAAACAACACATGATCGCGGCGGCTGGCGGTGCGGTTCAGGTAGGATTGCAACAGAACGGGCGACGCGGTCATCACCAGATTACCCTCTTCGCGCAATTCCTTTTCCAGCGCTTGGTTCGCCGTTTCGCCGCGCTCCACCCCGCCGCCGGGCATGTACCAGCCGGGGAGATAGGTGTGCCGCACCAGAAAAATCCGGCCCTGATCATCAAAACAGGCGGCCCGCACCCCAAGCGTCATACCGCGTGTGATGGCGAAATAAACGTGTAACAGCCGCACCATAAATTTTTTCACGGAACTCAACCGGCTGTCATCCGGTTGAGACCCTGATGGATACAGTGTCATCGCGCTTGCCCCGCGGCCCGGAAAGTATAGATAAGGTTCATGTTCAAACTCGCCCATATATCCGATATCCATCTGGGACCTATGCCGCATCTCACCTTTCGAGAATTGGCATCAAAGCGCATCACAGGCTATGTCAACTGGCACCGCAACCGGGCGAAACATATGGTCTCCGGCACGCTGGAGGCGTTGGTTAACGATATTCACGCCAAAGCGCCCGACCATCTGACCGTGACCGGCGATCTCGTCAATCTGGCATCCGGGCTGGAAATCAACAAGGCCGCCGAGTGGCTGCGCACGGTCGGCCCACCGGCCACCACATCGGTCGTGCCGGGCAATCACGATGCCTATGTGCCCGGCGCCCACGAAAAGGCAATGCATGCCTGGTATGACTATGTGCGCGGCGACACGGACCCGGACATCTGGCGCAAGGATTTCAAGCTCTGGCCGACCTTTCGCCGCCGGGGACCGGTCGGGCTGATCGGTTGTTCCACCTCCATCGCCACCCCGCCCTTTTCCGCCAGCGGCTACTTCAGCTCGCGCCAGGCCCGTGAAACTGCCCAATTGCTGCGCCAAGCTGGCGAAGAAGGCCTGTTCCGGGTGGTGCTGATCCACCATCCCCCTGTTCGCGGTGCCGCCTCGCAGCACAAGCGGATGATCGGCATCCGCCGCTTTGCCGCAGCGATCTCGCTGGGCGGGGCCGAACTGGTGCTTCATGGCCATACCCATCTCAATACGTTGAACTGGCTGCACAATCGCCATGGCCGCGTGCCGGTGGTGGGCATTGCCTCGGCCAGCCAGGGGCCGGGCAGCAAAAAGCCACAGGCTGCCTATAATCTGTTTTCGATTTCCGGCGCATCAGGGGCGTGGGTGCTGGACTGGGAACGCTATGCGCTGACGGGTGATACCAGCGAGGTATCCCTAACCCATAACCAGAGATTGTCGGGCTGAAACGCCGATATCAGCAATCCCATCGCCGAACCGCGGCGCTGAAAAATCGATATACAGGATCAACTTCCTGTTCACCGCGTCCACGCTTGCCTTTTTCCGGCATTGTTTTAAGCCTTGATAAGCACTATTTGCATAGGAAGTGGTAAGCGTCCCGTCCGCAGCCTATCGGTCATTACGATGGCTCAGGACGCGGTCGGTTCGGGTGAGCAAAACGCAAATGAGGAATTGCCGAATGAACGAAGAAGACGACGACAAGAGCAAGGAACTGCCGCTCGGCAAGGAAACGGAAGCGAATCTTTTCAAGTCGCGATCGATCTTCATCTATGGCGGGATCACCCAGGAACTGGCGCAGAAGGTCTGCACACAGCTGGTGGCTCTGGCTGCCGCCAGCGACGACGACATTCGCGTCTACGTCAATTCTCCAGGCGGTCATGTCGAATCCGGCGATTCGATCCATGACATGATCAAGTTCATCAAGCCGAAGGTCTGGATCATCGGCACCGGCTGGGTCGCCTCCGCTGGCGCGCTGATCTATGTTTCGGTGCCGAAGGAGCAGCGCCTTTGCCTGCCCAATACCCGCTTCCTGCTGCACCAACCCTCGGGCGGCACACGCGGCATGGCCTCGGATATCGAAATCCAGGCCCGCGAAATCATCAAGATGAACCAGCGCCTGATCAAGATCTTCTCCAAGGCCACCGGCCAGACAGAAGAAAAGATCGCCAAGGACATCGACCGCGACTATTGGCTGTCGGCTGAAGAAGCCAAGACCTATGGTCTGGTTTCAAAGATCGTCGAAAGCCAGTCGGAAATCTGATTTTACAACATTGAAGAGGCACCACCCGCCGGAGTGATCCGGCGGGTTTTTATATTTCCGCAAATGCAAACCAGAATGCAATCGTTTTCAACCGACACGAAGTACAGCGATTTTCGCAGGACATGGAAAACACTTCGAGCGCACCGGCCTATAGAAAATAGTCACCGGACAGGCTATATTGAGGTGCAATCACATGGAGTGCCAATGAGCATTGTCGTAGAGAGTTTCGGTGGACGTATCGCCTATCCGGGGATGTTTCCGGAACTTGCAACGCTGCTCGCTCGTATCAAAGCTGCGTATAATCCGATCAATGTCATTCTCTACGGCAGCCGGGCTCGGGGAGAAGCCAACGCTCAAAGTGATTGGGACCTGAAGGTTATTGTTCCAGACGAGACACCTGAATGTGTATTTTCGCCCATGTTCGGGTGGCGTCTACAGCAAGGTTCAGGTGTCTATGCCGATGTGTCCTGCACTCGTCTATCTGACTTCAGGGCGGATCTTGGCGTTGCAAACTCGGCAGTCAGTCATATGGTCCATGACGGTATAGTTCTCAATGTCGATTGAGCTTCATATCGCGAATACTCTGCGATTGGCGCATGAAGACCTCGAAGCGGCACGATTGCTTGCCGCTAAGGAAAATAGAAACGATGCCTATCATGCCCAGCAAGCTGCCGAAAAAATACTTTTAGCCCTACTCACATGCGAAGGTATCAAGGCAGAGCGAAAAGATTCACATCGGCTTGATGTGTTGCAAGACATGCTGCCATCAGCAAACAGCTTCAAGGACAGATTTTCACCTTTAACGTTTTTGAGCATTTACGCCACGACGTACCGTTATCCCAAGGATGCAGGACGTCTTCCTGCTAAAGCCGAGAAAGATGAGCTGGACGCCGCAATCCAGGCGCTTTCAAACATACTGGACGACGCCGCAGCACATTTTGGCGTCAGCCTGACTGCTTCAGATCGAATACCTGCGACATCCTCTGCTGCTCCCCGGCTTTGAGGCTTGCTGTAACACTCTATATATTTACTGCATAATTCGCTTGATAGAGCCCACGACGCCATAGCAAATGTACCCATTTGCCTCTTCTCAGCCTTGCGTGTTTCATCAAAACCTGATGTTCCAGCCAGATCGATACTGGTGCCGGGACCATCCGCATGCTGAAACAATTTTCTCCGCAAAGCCTGTTCATGGGGCTGCTGGTTGCCTTCGTCGGCTTTGCCAGTTCCTTTGCTGTTATCCTGCAAGGGCTGAAAGGGGTTGGGGCCAGCGATCTGCAGGCGGCCTCCGGCCTGATGGCGCTGTCGGTCTCCATGGGGATTTGCGGCCTTATCGTCTGTCTCAAGACGCGGATGCCGATTTCCATTGCATGGTCTACGCCCGGTGCCGCCCTGCTGGTCACAGCGGGTGTGCCGCAAGGCGGTTTTTCAGCAGCAGTCGGGGCGTTTCTGGTGTGCGCCGCGCTGATCGTCATTGCCGGGCTATTCAAGCCGCTTGGCCGGGCCATTGGCGCCATTCCCGCCCCGCTTGCCAATGCCATGCTATCAGGGGTGATCGTCGGCCTTTGCTTTGCCCCGTTCAAAGCTATCGAAGAAAGCCCGCTGCTCGGCCTGCCAATCCTGCTCGCCTGGGCGATTGTCGGCACCATCAACAGGCTCTTTGCCGTTCCCGCCGCTCTTGCTGCCTTCGTTCTGGTCCTGGTGTTCGCCGTTCCCCTACCCGACGGTGCATTCTCGGCATTGGGTGCGTCCTTGGTGCCGCCGGTGGCATTCGTGATGCCGACGTTCACATTCGCGTCGATGGTTTCCATCGCATTGCCCCTGTTTATCGTCACCATGGCTTCACAGAACATTCCAGGCATCGCCGTGCTGAAAGTGCATGATTACCACCCGAAACCGGGTCCGCTTTTCACCATTACCGGCCTGTTCACCGCCCTTGCCGCGCCCTTCGGTGCCCATGCCATCAATCTCGCCGCTGTCACAGCCGCCATGGCGGCGGGCCATGATGCCCATGCCGATCCGCAGCGGCGCTACTGGGCGGCGATGATCGGCAGCGTGGGCTATCTGGTCCTCGGCCTTTTGGCCGGCGTCGTCACCTCCTTCGTCGGGCTGGCACCCGCAATCCTGATCGAATCGGTCGCGGGTCTTGCGCTGATCGGTGCCTTTTCCGGGTCGATCGTTTCGGCTTTCCGGGAACCCACGACCCGCGAGGCCGCCGCCGTCACCTTCCTGGTCACCGCGTCGGGTATCTCGCTTCTCGGCATTTCCGCCGCCTTCTGGGGATTGATCGGCGGCCTGGCCATGCTGGGGTTGACGCGGCTCGCCGTCCGGCTACGGCGCTGACCGTGATCCGCAGCCTTGATGAAAATTGCCCTTGCCAGCCCGGAAACCGCTGATTATAGATTGAAGCATGAAGACATCGGGCCATTCCATGACGAAGACTGCACAGCGAGGCAATTTTAGCCGCGCCGCAGCTTTGCGCGCCCTATCCTCGCTTCTTCTTCTCGACCTTATCCGCGGTTGCCGGGTCCATTGAGGAGCGCCCGGCGGCCGGGTTAGCCGTCGCAGGCGATTGCTCCTCACCACTCCACAATTTTGACTATTGACCCCTGAAGGGGCCGGATTTGTCATTCGCATGCGGCACTCGAACCGCTATAAGCCGGGCATATTCGGGATGAGAAGAGAGCGAACATGTTGAAGACCAATTCCATCAAAAAGGGCATGCCCGACGCGGCAAAGAAATACCAGGCCTATCCGCAGATCGACATTTCCGACCGCACCTGGCCGGGCAAAACCATCACCCAAGCGCCGATCTGGTGTTCGGTCGATCTGCGCGACGGCAACCAGTCGCTGGTCAATCCGATGGGCCACGACCGTAAGGCCCGGATGTTCCAGTTGCTGCTGGAAATGGGCTTCAAGGAAATCGAGATCGGCTTCCCCTCGGCCTCACAGACCGATTTCGACTTTGCCCGCTGGTGCGTCGAGCAAGGCAATGTGCCCGATGACGTCTCCCTGCAAGTGCTGGTGCAATGCCGCCCGGAACTGATCAGCCGCACCTTCGAGGCCCTGGAAGGCGCGCATAAGCCGATCATCCATTTCTACAATTCAACCTCGGAATTGCAGCGCCGCGTGGTGTTTGCCAAGGACGTACCTGGCATCAAGCAGATCGCCGTCGATGCGGCGAAAATGATCATCGACATGGCCACCAAGGCCGGTGGCGGCTACCGGTTTGAATATTCGCCGGAAAGCTTTACCGGCACCGAACTGGAGGTGGCGCTGGAGATCTGCAACGCTGTGATTGCCGAAATCAAGCCGACCGCTGACAACAAACTGATCCTCAACCTGCCCTCGACGGTGGAAATGGCTACGCCGAACATCTATGCCGACCAGATCGAGTGGATGTGCCGCAATATCGACAACCGCGAAAACGTCATCATCTCGCTGCATCCGCACAACGACCGCGGCACCGGCATCGCCGCCACCGAACTGGCGCTGATGGCAGGTGCCGACCGGGTGGAAGGCACGCTGTTTGGCAATGGCGAGCGCACCGGCAATGTCGATGTGGTGACGCTGGCGCTGAACATGTACACCCAGGGCATCGATCCCGAGCTGGACTGCTCGCAGATCGAGCGCATCAAGGATGTCTATGAATATGCCAATGAAATGACCATTCCGGAACGCCATCCCTATGTTGGCGAACTGGTCTATACCGCCTTTTCCGGCTCACACCAGGATGCGATCAACAAGGGCATGAAGGCGGTAAAAAAGGCCAATTCCCCAGTCTGGGAAGTCCCCTATCTGCCCATCGATCCGCAGGATGTCGGCCGCTCCTATGAGGCAATCATCCGCATCAATTCCCAATCGGGCAAGGGCGGCATCGCCTATATCCTGCAACAGGATTACGGCATCAACCTGCCGCGCAACCTGCAAGTCGAATTCCGCGAGGAAATCCAGCGCATTACCGATGAAGAAGGCGTGGAACTGCCCTCCAAGCGGATCTATGACAGCTTTATCAGCCGCTATATCGACCAGCCCGCCGCCCGGCTGAAATTCGTCGATCACCACACCTATCCCGACACGGCCACCAAGGGCGTGCGGATTGTCGCTGCCGAAATCACCGATGGCGGCGAGGTCAAGCGCATCGAGGGCAAGGGCAATGGCCCGATCGACGGTTTCGTCAACGCGCTCTCCACCTATCTGGGCATAGAGATTTCGGTGCGCGATTATTCCGAGCACTCCCTGCAACACGGCTCCAACGCTGCGGCCATCGCCTATGTGGAAATGGACCATCCCGGCGGGCGGCTGTTCGGTGCCGGTATCAACCAGAACATCGTCACCGCCTCGCTGGAAGCCATCGTCTCGGCCGCCAACCGGGTGCTGGACGCAAGGGCGAAGTAAGGGGACGGCTTCACAGCAACCCGAAAGAACCAAAGCCACCCGCAAAACTCTTGCGGGTGGATTTGCATGTCGGCAATCCTGTTGACTTCGATGCGGCAATTAATGTACAGAAATACGTACAGATTATTGAGGCATAGACCATGACCAATGTTCGCTTCACTGAATTTCGCCAGAATTTCGCTCATCATTTTGACAGCGTGCTGGAGTCACGCGCGCCCTTGCTGGTGACACGCCAAGGCAAGGAAGCCGTGGTGGTGATTGCCGAGGGAGAATATGAGAGCATGCAGGAAACCTTGCATCTCCTGTCCAAGCCGGCCAACGCCGAACGCCTGCGCGACAGCATCGAACAATTGCGCCAAGGCAAAGTCACTGATCGCGATCCAACTGAGCCGGATGACCACCAGGACGCTTGAACGATGAAGCTGGGCTGGACCGAGAATGCCTGGGACGATTACGAATTTTGGCTCCAAACCGACCTGAAAATGGTCTCGAAAATCAACGACCTGATCCGCAATGCCAAAAGAACTCCGTTTACCGGCCTTGGAAAGCCCGAACCGCTGAAAGGCGATCTCGCTGGCTTCTGGTCTCGGCGTATCGCTGGCGATCATCGGCTGGTCTATTGCGTTTCGGGGTCAGGCCAGGAACAGCGGTTGGATATCGTGCAATGCCGCTACCATTATAGAAAATGATCACAACAAAGACGCTTACCGAGCGATCCGCGTCGATAGGATGATCGAAGACAGCGTCCGCTCCACCCCCGACAGTTCCCCAATCCGGTCAATCAGCCGGTCCAGCTCCTGGATTGATGGCGCGGCCAACATGGCGATCAGGTCATAGGGGCCGTTGACGGAATGCAGCGCCGTCACCTGTGGGATGGCGGCCAGCTCTGCCGTGACGTTGGTCAATGCCTTGGGTGCCATGGTGATCATCACATGGGCGCGGATCAGCCCGCTCTGATAGGCGTCTGAGAGCCGAAGCCCGTAACCGGCAATCACCCCTTCCCGCTCCAGCCGTTCCAGCCGCGCCTGCACTGTGGTGCGCGACAGGCCAAGCCGTCGCGCCAGCGTGGCCACCGGCATGCGGGCATTTTCACCCAGCAGCGCCAGCAATTCACGGTCCTTATCGGAGACCTGCATTATGCTCAATCCTTTCGGCAAATCGTCCATTAATATAAGCGAAAACGTTCAATTTGCCACTGTGAATCGACAGGGATCGGCTCCACACTGAAGGCTCGTCAAAAGCATCAGGGGAACGATCAATGAAAAACATTTCCATCATTGGCGCGGGAAAGATCGGCGGGGCAATTGCCCATCTTCTGGCCGAGACGGGCGATTACCGAGTGACGGTTGCCGACCGTAGCGCCGAACAATTGGGCAAACTGGCCCTCCACCCTGGCATTGCCACCGCTTTGGTTGATATTACCGATAGCAAAGCCCTAGATGCCCATCTTCACGGTCAGTTCGCCGTTCTTTCCGCCGCCCCTTTTCACCTGACCGGCGCCATTGCCGAAAGTGCGGCGCGCAGCAGCTGCCATTACCTCGACCTAACCGAGGACGTAGCGACCACAAAAAAGGTAGAGGCGCTGGCGGAGGGTGCACACACCGCCTTTATCCCGCAATGCGGACTTGCTCCCGGCTTCATTTCCATCGTCGCCCATGATCTGGCGCAGCGCTTCGAGACACTGGACAGCGTGCGGATGCGGGTCGGCGCGCTGCCGCAGTACCCGTCCAATGCGCTGAACTACAACCTCACCTGGAGCACGGACGGGCTGATCAACGAATATATCGAGCCCTGCGAAGCCATTGTCGAGGGACGGATGATTAGCGTGCCTGCCATGGAAGAACGCGAAGAGTTTTCACTGGATGGCGTGACCTATGAAGCCTTCAACACGTCAGGCGGCCTCGGCACGCTGGCGAAAACCCTGGAAGGCCGGGTGCGGACGATGAATTACCGTACCATCCGCTATCCTGGCCACCAGGCGATCATCAAGGCGCTGCTCAACGATTTCAACCTGAAGAACCGCCGCGATGTGCTGAAGGATCTGTTTGAAAACGCCCTGCCCGCCACCATGCAGGATGTGGTAGTGATTTTCGTGACCGTCTGCGGCTGGCGCGAAGGCCGCTACATGCAGGAAACCTATGCCAACAAGGTCTATGCCGGGACCGTGGCGGGCAAGAAGATGAGCGCCATCCAGATCACCACCGCCGCTGGCATCTGTGCCGTGCTGGACCTGCTGGCTGAGGGCGCGCTGCCCCAATCCGGCTTCGTGCGCCAGGAGGAAATCAGCCTCGATGCCTTTCTCGCCAACCGTTTTGGCCAGCTATATGAGCGGAACTCGGCCCCGATTGCCCGCAGAATAGCCGAGCCTGCCGCAGCCTGACGATGCGCACGCTACGGCCCAATAGAAGCACCATGCCGTAGCAAGACGATACCGCCCATGATATGGCGACGGCTGCTATTCCAACAGAGCCGCCGCCATGCATCTTGCCCCCAACCAAACCGTACCTGACACGGCACCAGCGACGATGCGAACCTGCGGCGCCTGCACGCTCTGTTGCCGCCTGCCGGATATCGAGGCGCTGGAAAAGCCCGCAAACCAATGGTGCCGCCATTGCAGCGCCGGTCAGGGATGCGCGATCTATGCCGACAGGCCGACATTGTGTCGTGACTTTCTCTGTTCATGGATGCAAAGCCGGATCGGGGCGGAATGGCAACCCGAGCAGGCCCATATGATGGTCTATAATCAGGGCCGTCAGATCACCGTGCTTGTCGATCCTGACTTTCCAACAGCCTGGCAAGAGCAACCCTATGCTGGCCAGTTGCGGCAATGGGCAAGGGACGCCGAGGCACACGGCGGCTATGTCATCATTTTTATCGGTGATGACGTGATGAAAATCGATGCGGTCGAATAGGAATGTTTTTATGATATGGATAGGGTGATCAGGCGCAGATACGCGCAAGCCTGGGCAGGTCTGTTCCGCCTCGATGACACTCTCCTCATATATTGCCCGCACGTTGATTTTCACTTTTCCGGAGTAGTTGAATGTCTTTGACAACCTTGCTCGTTCCCACCTACATCCATATGCTGGAAACACTCTCCGGCTTGCTCGCGAAGGCGCAAAAGCAGCTCCCGCAACAGGCGGATACGCTGCTATCGGCCCGTCTCACGCCCGACATGTTTCCTCTATGGTCGCAGGTCTGCTTCGTCTGTTTCCAGGCGCAGGAGGCCGTATTGCGGCTGAAAGGCCAACCCATTCCAGAGAGGTTGCAGCAGATGGCCACGGAAGGACGAACCGGAGACGGCAAAGCGGCATCTATCGCGGATGCGCAAACCAGGATCGACGAGGCATTGACGTTTCTGAGAGGCCTTGCGCCGGACGAACTCGATCAGCAAACGGAGCAGGCAATCGCGCTTGATATGCCAAGTGGAATTATCTTCGACATGACCGGTGCGGACTTTGTGCGGGACTGGGCGCTGCCGCAATTCTATTTTCACATCGTGACCGCCTATGGAATTCTGCGCAACCAGAAAATCGAAATCGGCAAGGCCGACTTCGTGCCGCATATGTTTGGATATCTCCGACCCGGAACGGTGCCGCAAAGCTGAGGCGCGATCCGTCGTCATGGGAGCGATCATCGCGCCGTAACGGACAGCCAGTATAAGGCTAGCGGGTCCGTGATGGAGTGAGCTTCGGTGTTTCATGACGAGATTCATTTCATACCTGATCCGCACATCTTCTCGCAGCAGCAGCACCTTGCTGTGCAAGCTTCTCGCGCAAACGGGCATTGCTGGCAATCCGAAATCCTATCTCCATCGCAAGCCGATCAGCGATTGGCTCGCCTATCTGGACCTCGATAAGGTTTAAGTAGCCCTGTCTCTCATGATGTCCGGTAAGGATGCCCCCTCTTCCTGAGCAGATGACACGAACAACCTAAATGTCAATTTACGATCAGCCACAACCAAACCTTGACCTTTTGGAGAGCTAGTCTAAATTCGCCAAGAATGGCGCGATTGGAACAACATACCTGCGCTTTCGATATTGCATTCGATATTTCATGACATGCTTTTGGGGGCTGACGCAGTATGTATGACGAACTTCTGGCAACCGATTTCATTCAGGCCAGCCGCGTTTTGAAAGTCTCTTCCCCACTGGGTGAGGATCAATTGCTCCCGGAGCGGATGAAGGTGGATGAGGGCGTCAATCGTCTGTTTGAAATCACTCTGCATGTCCGCGCCAAGCGTGAAGCGGTCAAACCGGAAGAGCTTATCGGCAAGCTGGTCGATATTTCCCTGGAAATACGCCAGGGCGAGTTGGGCGAGGATGGCCTGCGCCGCCCGTTTAATGGCTTGGTGACCGAACTTGAGGAAGGGCCGCCGGTCACACGTGGGTTACGCTCCTACAGGCTCACCATCCGTCCGCAGATGTGGCTGCTGTCACGCCGCTCCGATTGCCGGATCTGGCTGGATATGACATCGCTCCAGGTGCTGGAAACGTTGTTTTCCGAACATGGCCTGCCGCAGCCGGATATCGGCTTTTTACAAAACAAGCCCCCAGCGCAAGGCTATTCTGTCCAATGGCAGGAATCGGACCTCGACTACCTGCTTCGCCGGTTGGAAGAAGATGGGATTTTCTATTGGTTTCAACATGATAAGGGCATTCATCGCCTGAAAGTCACCGACCACCAGATTGCCTGGTCAAAGGCCTCGGCCAGCGCGGAAGGCGATGACACCGTCCGGATCGCCCAAGGCTCTTCCGACCGCAACCACATCACCGAATGGATGCGGCGCTTCAGTTATGTCCCTGGCCAGCGCGTCGATGCCGACTGGAATTTTGAAACGCCGAACTTCATTCCACGCTCGCAGACCCCTTCTCTCGTGGAGTTGCCGGGCAATACCAAGCGCGAGCTTTACAACTACCCCGCCCGCGCCGCCGACTACCTCGAAATGGAGCGTGTCGGCAAATTGCGCGCTCAGGCGACCCAGGCGGATCACGAGCGGGTCAAAGGCCAATCGACCGTGCGTGTGCTGGAGCCAGGACGACGCTTCAAACCCTATGAAGAACCCCACCCGGAACACAAATACGAAGAGCATGTGATTACCCGGATCACCCATTGGGTGGTGGATCGCTCCTATGAAACCACGGAAAACCAACCGGAATATATCAACGAATTCGAGGCCATCCCGTCGCGTATCCCCTTAACTCCGCATCGCACCACCAAACGCCCGCGCATCGAAGGCGCTCAGGTGGCCATTGTCGCAGGCCCCTCGGGCGAGGAAATTCATCCGGACAAATACGGCCGGATCAAAGCCTGGTTCCCCTGGGACAGACGCGCCAAAAAGGACGGCTCCGACACCTGCTGGATCCGCGTCTCCCAAAGCTGGGCCGGCGGTCTCTGGGGCTCCCAGGTCATCCCCCGCATCGGCATGGAAGTGATGATCGCCTATATCGACGGCGACCCGGACAGACCGCTGGTAACAGGCGTGGTGCCGAATACGAATAACCCGGTGCCTTATGATTTGCCGGCGAATAAGACCAAGAGCGTGTTTCGGACGAATACTCATAAGGGGAAGTCAGCGCAGAAGTTTAATGAATTGACGTTTGAAGATGAGGCTGGGCGGGAGGAGATTTATATTCATGCTCAGAAGGACTATACGCTCAAGGTTCTGAATCACAAAACCGAGAGAGTGGACGTCAATTATGTCCAATCGGTCGGCGGAGCGTCCGTGCGGGAGATACAACGCATGGATATCCAGAATATCGGACAGAGCATGAGCATTAACGTCGGAACCGGGCCAGCTGGAGATATGGTTCGGGGATCGTTGACACAAGATATATTCGGCATTCGCGGCGCAGGCTATTTTCTCAAGAGCATGTTTTCTTCCATGTCCGGAAGCGGAACCTATTCGGTCAATGCCGCATCGACCATCATGCTGAATGCGGCTTTAAACTCCGTTCATACGACTGGCGGAACCAGCCTGATGACCGTCGGCATGGATCACGTTCAAAATGTCGGCGGCAATGTGCGCCTCGCGGCTGGGCAGGATTCCGATGAGGTGATCCATGGAAAGAAAACGGTCGAAGCCCATGAGGCAATATATTTTCGCAGCGGGAAATCCGAATTACGATTGGAAGCTGACGGAACGATTACAGTAAAGGGAGTGAAATTGATCATTGAGCAAGAAGAAACCATGAAGGCGACCGCTGCCAAGATTGAGCTAAATTAATCATGAAGACGCTCTATTCGGTAGTTTTTTCTGTATTTTTGTCCACCGCTCTCACTGGCTGCGATTCTGCCGCCGAAAACCAGCAGGAGAAACAAATGCGTTCGCAGCTGACGATCTACGTAGCTCCACCTCTCCTTGAGAAAGGCGGAACAGTGATTGTGGTAACGAATTCGGTGCCACTCGACAAATGGCGTGATCTTCCGCAGGGCGACAACCCCGCTCGTGATGATCCACAGAACGAGAAGAAGAAGGAAATTGGCCCGGGGGATCGCCTGTTCGGCGCTGTTGCTTCGACAAAAGTGTCGATCATCGAGTTCGTTTACCCCGAAGGAGGGACCTTCGGCTTCAATCTCGTACCCTTGCGAAAAGCGAACGGCGGCGATGCGGTGGGGCCGACGCTCATGACGAAGCGCGTCATGGTTGGCGGCGGCGGCTACAGGGATTGGAAAACAGGAAAAGAATATCTCTGGGAAAGCGTTTCAACAATTTATGTTGCCGGACCAGAGGCATCCGAAGGCGACAGCCGCAGCGCCAGTGTAGCGGAAGCTGAGATCATGAACCTACCGCCGCCTAAAACGACATACGAGGGGGTAACCGTCTCTGCACCGACTGATGAGCAGCTAGAGCAGGTGATTGTAAAGGTCCCGGAGTGAGAGGAATAGCATGAGCATATTGAAAATATACACACGTTCATTCCATCCCAGAGAAGATTTTAGAACTGGGGGGCTATTCTTCCACGGCGATAACCGGGGTTTCAGTGCTTCGACTGCCGCGACTGCCCGTATTTACCACTGGATTCAGGTAGATCTGAAAACTGCGGAATTCGGAGTAGCGGTATGCCGCTCCGATCCCAGCTCGAATCCCAGACTGATAAAAGCAACCGGCTTGAACTTCAGTAACGATTATAAGCGACCAGAAACACAGCCGCGGTATAGCGAGACACCGAAAAACATCACGCCTTACCGCCCAGATGGAAATCAGAGCGTCAATATCCGCATTGTCTATGCTGGTAAGAATTTCGCTTTTCCCACGGACGAGGCCGGTGTCGTGACGCAGGAGATCGGAGATGTCCAGGAGGCAGTTGGAATGCAACGCGATTTTTCCAGCCAGACACCCCATAACATTCTCGGCGGAGAGGTTTCCGATGGGAAAAGCAATTATACAGGGCCAAGCAGTCTATTCCCCTACGAATTTCAGTCGCCAGTGACATACGACAAGGAGAATGGCATTGGAGCAAGGTCGGCTATATTAAAGCACACCGACGAACGCTGGAGCGGAATGGTTCCTGACCTCGACGTTATGAACAATGTGTCGCTGCGGATCAATCGAGACCTAAAACGGGTCGATGTGTCCTGCACCATCACAGGTGACGGCTTCCCCAATTGCGAAAGCTTCATCATTGATGGCTCCAGCAAGGTCCTCTTTCTGGCAAGCCATGTCCGAACAGGAACCGCCGTCGCCCAATTGCCGGGCAATCGCCAGATCCCGATGAACAACACCTCATTGGATGCCGACTGGCAACCAGATGACAGTTTCGGCGCACAGGTAAACGTGCGGGTCGCTGTCGATTTCACCGGTGCGGGCGCTGCCCATGATCTAGGCACAGGCTCCAAAACCCGCGAAGACTGGAATGCTTCACATACCAAGCGCAGCCCTTACGGCTCTTACAGTCAGCGTGTGCGCGACCACATTCCATTGCCACAGAATCAATGGGTCGATGACAAGATCAATAATAATCCCGAAATCGTTAACTATGCACGAAAGGGGCGTGCGGCAGTCGGCAACTGGCTGGACGATGCTTCGGAATGGTGGGCTGGAGAGGACTGACCTCGAAAATCAGGTCGGCCTGGATGTTGTCTCGAATATTAATTCCATTTCAAAAAAATTCACCGATGAATCAGATTAAGGCTTAATATTGTGCCAAAAACAAATAAAGTGAATTTTTTATTTGGATTCTTTATTCTTTCTGCAAAAATTTTGATTCTGATATTTTTATGTATGTGTATTTATCTCTCTTATATATTTGAGTTCACAAACACCCCTTCTTCAGCAAAAGATGGTTATATTCTAGGAAAACACACTGTCCTTGGCTTAACAAAATTAACCGCAATAGAAAGCATAATTCACATAGAAGACCAAGAAAAATGGGACGGAAAAGATCAAATTTTGAGATTAAGGGGATTTTTTCAAACAAAAAATAGAAATGAATTAATAAAAATAATCATGATGAATGGATTTTCACGCAATAATGATATGTATTTCATAACTGGAGACGATGACGAATGGTGGCATAAACCCACCGATACAAAAAAATATAATTTATCTCACAAGAGAAAATGTCGCGCAAACCGAGAATATAAAAGTTTATGACGTTGATGGCGATAAGAGCATTTTTCTTTTAGAGTCAGTTAGCTTCTAATTTTCATGGGTTTTGAAACCACATAACAAGGCACGTACAGACGAAGGAGAACCCCATGCCCGCCATCACCCGCCTCGGCGATATCGGTTCCGGCCATGCCTGCCATTTCCCGCCGACACCCTCTATCGAGGCCAGCGCTAATGTGTTCATCAACGGTCGCGGGGCCGTTCGGGTTGGGGATGCCTATGGGGCGCATGCTTGCTCCTCCTGCCCGGAACCAAGCCATGGCCGGGCTTTGGCCGCAGGGTCGCCAACGGTTTTCATCAATGGTCAGCCTGCGGGGCGGATTGGCGATGCGATTGATTGCGGCGGGGCGGCTGCCGAAGGATCAGGCGACGTGTTCTTGGATGATGGCGCTTGAGCCGCCAAGCTGGCAGACGGGATCAACCAACGCTGGGAGACACGGTTCCGCGCTGAGCATTTGCCTAACAATCCCCTATGATCGGGGGCTGAAAATCACTCTTGCGCGGCGTCGCGGACCGGGTTATGAATTCCGCCATGAAGATCGTTTTGTCCATGAATGCTTGGTGGTGGGTTCGCTAACGCGGCCTTGACCAGTCATGTCTGAAGACGATTGACCCAAAGCCGCCCGGATTTCCTGAGGCGGCTTTTTTGTGTTCATGGCCCCTCACTGACGGGCTTTACGATGAGGAAGAAGCGCCATGGCAACCATTATTCGCGACGACAATAGCGATGTCTACCAGACCCGGGGCGGGATTACGGTAACGCGCCAGCGTCGTGCCACACCCTATGCCGATGCAGTGTCCAGCTATGTCGAAAAGCTGGATGAGCGGCGCGGCGCGGTGTTTTCCTCCAACTACGAATATCCGGGCCGCTATACCCGCTGGGATACGGCCATTGTCGATCCGCCGCTGGGCATTTCCAGCTTTGGCCGCGCCGTGTGGATCGAAGCCTATAATGGCCGGGGCGAAGTGCTGCTGTCGCTGATCGCTGAAAAGCTGAAGACTGTGCCGGAACTGGTGCTGGGCGCGCTGACCACGCAGCGGCTGGACTTGACGGTGAAGACCCCAGACCGGGTGTTTACCGAGGAGGAGCGCTCCAAGGCACCCACGGTATTTACCGTGCTGCGCGCCATTACCGACCTGTTCTATTCGTCTGCCGATAGCAGCATCGGCCTGTTCGGGGCTTTCGGCTATGATCTGGCCTTCCAGTTCGATGCCATCGATCTGAAACTGACACGGCCGGACGACCAGCGCGACATGGTGCTGTTTCTGCCCGATGAAATTCTGGTCGTTGACCACTATTCCGCCAAGGCCTGGATTGACCGCTATGATTTCGAAAAGGACGGCGTAACCACGGCGGGCAAGGCCGAGACAATTGCGCCGGAGCCTTTCCGCCATACCGATACCATTCCGCCGCGCGGCGATCACCGGCCCGGCGAATTTGCCGAACTGGTGGTGAAGGCCAAGGAAAGCTTCCGCAAGGGCGACCTGTTCGAGGTAGTTCCCGGCCAGAAATTCATGGAGCGTTGCGACAGCAAGCCCTCGGATATTTCCAAGCGGCTGAAGGACATCAATCCGTCGCCCTATTCCTTCTTCATCAATCTCGGCAATCAGGAATATCTGGTCGGCGCTTCACCGGAAATGTTCGTGCGGGTCAACGGACGGCGCATCGAGACCTGCCCGATTTCTGGCACGATCAAACGCGGCGACGACCCGATTGCCGATAGCGAACAGATCCTCAAGCTGTTGAATTCCAAGAAGGACGAATCCGAACTGACCATGTGTTCGGATGTCGATCGCAACGACAAGAGCCGGGTCTGCGAGCCGGGCTCGGTCAAGGTGATCGGCCGTCGCCAGATTGAAATGTATTCCCGGCTGATCCACACGGTGGACCATATTGAGGGCCGTTTGCGCGACGACATGGATGCGTTCGACGGCTTCCTCTCCCATGCCTGGGCGGTAACTGTTACCGGCGCGCCAAAACTCTGGGCGATGCGTTTTGTCGAAGCCCATGAGAAGAGCGCGCGCGCCTGGTATGGCGGCGCGGTCGGCATGGTTGGCTTCAATGGCGATATGAATACCGGGCTGACGCTGCGCACCGTGCGCATCAAGGACGGTATTGCCGAAGTACGGGCCGGTGCGACACTGCTGAATGACAGCGATCCGCAGGAAGAAGAAGCTGAAACCGAATTGAAGGCATCGGCCATGATTGCTGCAATCCGCGACGCCAAGACCGGCCATAATTCCAAGGCCCAGCGCGGTGTAGCGGCTGTTGGCCATGGCGTGAAAATCCTCCTGGTCGATCATGAGGACTCATTCGTCCACACGCTGGCCAATTACTTCCGCCAGACCGGAGCCACCGTCAGCACGGTGCGTAGCCCGGTGCCGGAAGAGGTGTTTGATCGCCTGAACCCCGATCTCGTCGTCTTGTCGCCCGGACCGGGTTCTCCGTCGGATTTTGATTGCAAGGCGACGATCAAAAAGGCGCGGGACCGCAACTTGCCGATCTTCGGCGTCTGCCTTGGCCTCCAGGCGCTGACGGAAGCCTATGGCGGCGTGCTGCGGCAGTTGGATGTGCCGATGCATGGCAAGCCATCGCGCATCCGCGTGCTGGAGCCCGGCATCGTGTTTTCCGGCCTGAACAAGGAAGTCACGGTCGGGCGCTACCACTCGATCCATGCAGATCCAGCCAGCTTGCCCAAGGATTTCATCATCACCGCCGAAAGCGAGGATGGGACGATCATGGGTATCGAGCATACAAAAGAGCCGGTGGCCGCCGTGCAGTTCCACCCGGAATCGATCATGACGCTCGGCAATGATGCCGGGATGCGAATGATCGAAAATGTCGTGGAAAAACTGGCCAAACGGGCGAAGGTGAAGGCGGCGTGAATACGCTTGTCATTCAGCCAATAGAAGCGAGCAATATCGAGAGCTTTCATCAGGCTCTCGACGCGGTTTCGCGCGAGCGCCGCTATCTGAGCATGCTGGAAGCCCCGCCACTGGACCATGTGCGGGATTTCGTCACCGGCCTCAAGCACGGCGGCAATCCGCAATTCGTGGCACTTGATGGTGCGCGTGTCGTCGGCTGGTGCGACATTCGCCGCCACGACCGCGAACTCCACGCCCATCGCGGTGTGCTGGGCATGGGCATTATCGATGGCTACCGAGGCGCTGGCCTCGGAAAACGGCTGATCGAAACCACCCTTGCGGCATCATGGGCAATCGGCCTGCACCGGGTGGAACTGGATGCCCACGCCGATAACGACCGCGCCATTCGTCTTTACGAAAGCGTCGGCTTTGTCCGCGAAGGGGTTGCCCGTGATGCGGTGCGGATCGATGGGCGATTTGTCGATGTGATCCATATGGCGATCATTCGCGCAAACACAGCATGATCTTCATCGCACATTAATTAGCAATATCTACTATTTGTTAACGCCGCTTTGGATTATCCATCCTTCGGGTTTGACAGATTAGCAGATATCAAGGATATGAGACCCATCATAAACCGTCCAGCCTTTGCAGGCTTGGGCGGTTTTGCCGTCTTAAGGGCATGAATTTTGCAACTGGTTCGCAAATGCAGGAGTGGGCGTGATGTCCGAGCATAATCCTATCGTCAAGCGTCTGGCCTTCTGGGGCATTCCGCTATCTTTCGGCGTGCTGGGCCTGAAGCTCCTGGCCTGGTGGGTCACGGGGTCGGTGGCGCTGCTGTCGGATGGGTTGGAATCCACCGTCAATGTGGTGGCGGCTTTCATCGCCTATTTCGTGATCGGCTATGCCCAGAAGCCTGCCGACCATGACCATCCCTATGGGCATCACAAGGCCGAATATATTTCGGCTGTTATCGAGGGCGTGCTGATCGTCATTGCCGCGCTGCTGATCATGAAGGAGGCGGTGGCCGCCCTTGAAGCGCCAACCATGCTGGATGCACCGGCGCTTGGCCTGGCAATCAATTTTACCGCCGGTGTCGTCAATGCGGTCTGGGCGACGATCCTGATCCGGGTCGGCAAGGCCAACCGGTCTCCTGCCCTGACGGCGGATGGGCAGCATATCATGTCGGATGTGGTGACATCGGTTGGCGTGCTGATCGGTCTTGTTCTGGTGGTGATCACCGGTTATGCCATTCTCGATCCGCTATTGGCTATTTTAGTGGCCTGCAACATCATCTATCAGGGCTGGAAAGTGATCAGCCATTCGGTCGATGGCTTGATGGACAAGGCGGTTGAACCAGCAGAAGAAGACGCGATCAAGAAGGCGATTGCCGATCACGCCAGTGGCTCGCTCGGGGTGCATTACCTGCGCACCCGCCGGGCTGGGGCAGCGACCTTTGTTGGTTTCGATCTCGTCGTGCCAGCCGTGATGCCGGTGGGCGAGGCGCATGAGATTTGCGACAGGCTGGAAGCGGCGGTGCAAGCCGTGCAGCCGGGCGCGCGGGTGACGATTCATGTGGAGCCGGAAAGCGAAGAGGCGCATGGCGTCCGTGTCAAAGTTATTGAAGGAGAACATGCATGAGCAAGACCGATGTTTCCGGCCTGTCGCAATTGGGCCGCCAGGTGGATGCGCCGACCAGCCCTGAGACCGCGGTGCTGGAACGGGTTCCCAATACCAATGCCGGAACCGATTACGTCGTGCGCTTCACCGCGCCGGAATTCACCTCGCTCTGCCCGATGACCGGCCAGCCGGATTTCGCCCATATCGTCATCGATTATATTCCCGGCGATTTCCTGGTGGAATCCAAGTCGCTGAAACTGTTCATGACCTCATTCCGCAATCACGGCTCCTTCCACGAGGATTGCTCGATCTACATCGCCAAGCGGCTGGTGGAGCTTCTCGACCCGAAATGGCTGCGGATCGGCGCCTATTGGTATCCACGCGGCGGTATTCCCATTGATGTGTTCTGGCAGACCGGAGAAGTGCCGAAGGGTGTCTGGTTGCCGGATCAAGGTGTGCCGACCTATCGTGGCCGGGGGTGAGATTTTCAAGCGGATCGGACTTTCGTTGATCTGCAATCTGCCCTGAAGTGAGTACGATTGGTTGAATTCCGTTCAGTAATACATCATAACAAAAAATCGGCCAGTTAAGCTGGATCGCGACCGATACAAGAACTGGATGTTAACTGCGGATTGATCTACCGCTGATGCCGTGATCGTACCCGCCAAGAGAGAACACAGGGTTACACATGAGCTCCGGCAATCCGAGGTCGTCACCTACAGCAGAGCCAGCGATTGACGCGATATTGTCAGCATTCGAAACACATGCACTGGTCGGCATTGGCGATTACCACGGATTGGCGCAGCAGGCCGCATTCTATGCTGATCTCGTAAGCGATCCCAGGTTCGCTCGCGATGTGCGCAACGTCGTTGTCGAATTTGGCGGAGCCGCCGCCCAGCCGATCGTTGACCGCTTTGTCGCTGGAGAAGCGGTCCCTTATCCCGAATTGCGTCGAGTGTGGACCGACGTTGTCGGCTGGCTCCCCACCGTTTGGTCTCTGAGTTTCATGTGGTTTTATGCGGCGGTTCGGGCTGCCAATCTTAAGTTACCTCCAGAGCAGCAAATCCGCGTTTGGCTGGGTGAGCCTCCTATTGACTGGTCGGCGATCCATACGCGCGAGGATCTATATCCGCTGGCGGAAACCCGCGACAGTCATCCGGCGGAATTGATCAAGCAGCAGATCCTGAACAAGGGTGAAAAAGCTGTGGTGATCTACGGATACGCTCACTTCCAGCGCGCGGGATTTTACGTTCCGCAAAATGACACGTATGTGCCGACTTTGCTTGGCCTGATTGAACAGGACTATCCAGAATCTCTGTTTCTTGTCGTGCCCTATACTGGTTTCACAAATAAGGCCTGCATTGAGAAATTCGAAGCGTTATGTGGCGACTGGCCAACGCCAGCTCTGGTCGGGCCGGTCAAAGGGACGCTGCTACATGACATGCTCGTTGATCCTGAATTCAAGACTTTCGATCAGGAACCGCCTGGGAATGAGAAGCTTGCCGAGGTGCAAAGGTGCCTCACGCACACGCTCAATGGCGCAACAGCGGATGCATTGCTGTATCTTGGCCCGGCCATGGGTCTGACCTTTTCAGCAATTGATCCGCAAGTTTATCTCGATCTCGACTTTCTAGCCGAAATCAATCGCCGCGTTGAGCTGTATATGCCCGAGCAGTCTTTCTCGTATGGCGACGTCATCAAAGACGGTACGCCGCTTCCCCAGTTTATTCGGCCCCGCTAACAGTGGTATCGTTCGGGGCCAATGGAGAAGATGTTTTTTTGATTTCAGATCAATCGCGCTGATTGAGTCCCAGCGCCTGCGCAAAGCGCGTAGAAAAGCCGTATAGCTGCCTTTCTACGCGCCCTTGTTTCATAGACGATTAAGGCGCACTCACGCATTCATGCTGTCATCGCCACCGAAATCACTGTCATCAAAGCTGCTATTGTCATAGCTGTCATTATCAGTGTCCAGGCTGGCCTGCTGGACGCCGCTGTCATCATTTTGAGCGGGCGTATCGTCGCGGCCGTTTTCGGTGATATTATAGGTATTGTTGTTGATGATGGTTTCCTCGACCGGCGCTTGAGCCATTCCCCCCATGCCGCCAGCTCCCAGCATATTGCCGAAACCGCCGCCGTGGGTGGTGAAGATATCGCGCACCGCATCGGCCACCAGCACGCCACCGGCAACGCCCGCTGCCGTGGTCAAGGCGCCGCGCAGAAAGCCACCACCGGCTGGGGCTGCGGCTGGTTGTTGCCCCATTTGCTGCCATGAGTTCCCTGCTGGGGCTTGTCCACCCCAAGGGCCGGATTGTGGCGGGGCGCTGCGGCTGTAATCGTCATAGCCACGGTTCTGCGCTGGCGCGGCACCCCAAGGCCCGGCATTGCGGGATGGAGCAGGCGCTTGGCTGCCGCCTCCAAAAATAGAACTGATGCCACCGAGGAAACCACCGCTTTGTTGCTGAGCGGGCGGTTGGGCCTGACTGCGGGACAGTTCATCCTGCAAACGGGCAATCTGGTCTTCGAGATCGCGGATCTTGGCCGTCGCGGCCTCCAGGCCTTTTTCCTGAATAATCACGGCCTGGGCCAGATAATAGGTGGCATAGGGCTGGCTGCGCAATTCGCCTTCGATCAGGCTTTCCGCCTCACGGTCGCGCGGCGTTGAAGACGCCTGGCGCACACGGTCAAACAATTGGGTCAGTAACTGGCGCTCTTCCGGTGACATGGATCTCATCTCCGATGATATAACTGACCATGATCTAGGGTGGCAATCATGGCTGTTCCAAGCCCTTGTGAATTACAAATATGTAACCTGTTCTGGTCCACGACGAAAAACGGCGGGATTTCTCCCGCCGTTGCTGGTTTTAGCTTGAATGAACTATCAGCCCAGCATCAGGGCCGCGCCACCGAGAGCCGTGGCCACGCCGAGCAGCCGGGTGATGCGCGGACCAAAACGGTTGAGACCGACGCCAAGGCCAATACCGACTGCATGCAGGGCGGCGGTAGCGATCAGGAAGCCGAGGCCGAATTCCAGCGCACCAGCGCCAGCCAGTTCGGTGCCATGCGCATAGCCATGGAACAGCGCGAAAAGAGCGACAACAGCAGAAGCACCAACAGCAGGCAGGCGCACGGCAGTTGCCACCAGCAGGCCGAGAGCCATGACGGACGCCAGAATGGCCGGCTCAACGAAGGGAAGATGGACCCCTGCCAGCGCCAGAAGAAAGCCGATGGCCATGGTACCGATGAAAGCAGCAGGCACAGCATAGAGCGCCTTGCCACCCTGCTGAGACGCCCAAAGACCGACGGCAACCATCGCCATGATATGATCAGGTCCGGTTAGCGGATGGGAAATCCCGGCCAGAACCGAGCCGTGTTCGACAGGATTAAGATGGGCGAAGGCCGGAGCGGCCGCGCTGGCGAAAATGGCAGCGGTGAATGAAATGCGCTTGAACATCAACAGTCCCTCTTTTTGGTCAACCTGGCGTCCGGGATTCGGTCCCGCCGGTTTTCTCTTTATGTCAGCCGTGACTGTAACGTAAGCAATTTTCAATTGTCCATGCGCAATTTGCCGGGGATGCGGCTTCGTCACAGGTCTTGCCTTGCACTCCCATGTCGCTGCGCCACATATAAACGAATGAACGTTGCCCGGAGAAACTCAGATGTTTGCCTTTGACAATAGCTACGCCCGTCTGCCGGAGCCGTTTCACGCCGCCGTTCTGCCGCAACCCGTGGCACAGCCGAAGTTGATCCGGTTCAACCATGCGCTTGCGCAGGAATTAGGCCTGGACATGCAGGGCAAGGATGACGCTGCGCTGGCGGAGATCTTTTCCGGCAACCGTATCGTCCAGGGTGCCAGCCCGCTGGCCATGGCCTATGCCGGGCACCAATTCGGCAATTTCGTGCCGCAATTGGGGGATGGCCGCGCCATTCTGCTTGGCGAAGTGCTGGATCGTCACGGACGGCGGCGTGATATCCAGCTGAAAGGCGCAGGCCCCACGCCCTTTTCCCGCAATGGCGACGGGCGCGCAGCGCTTGGCCCTGTCATCCGCGAATATATCGTCTCGGAGGCCATGCATGCGCTTGGCCTTCCCACCACACGGGCGCTCGCCGCCGTTGCCACCGGCCAGCCGGTAAGACGCGAAGTCGCGCTGCCGGGTGCCGTGCTGACGCGGGTTGCTGCCAGCCATATTCGTGTCGGCACGTTCCAGTTCTTCGCTGCACGGCAGGATAATGACAGCCTGAAGGCATTGGCCGATCATGTCATCGACCGGCACTATCCCATCCTCAAAGACGCCGACAACCGCTATCTGGCACTGCTGAACGCCATTGCCGACCGGCAGGCCGCGCTGATTGCCCGCTGGCTCTCGATCGGCTTCATCCATGGGGTGATGAATACCGACAATGTCGCGGTGTCAGGCGAAACCATCGATTTTGGCCCCTGCGCTTTTCTGGATGAGTATAATCCGAAAAAGGTGTTTTCCTCCATCGACCAGCGCGGCCGCTATGCCTATGCCAACCAGCCCGGCATTGGCCAATGGAACATGGCGCGGCTGGCCGAATGCCTGCTGCCGCTGTTTGACGGCGGCGAGGACAAGGCCGTGGAAGACGCCAATGCGGCGCTGGCCCGCTTCGGCGAAGTGTTCCAGACCTATTGGCTGGCCGCCTTCCGCGCCAAGCTGGGCGTGACCGGTACTGATGAAGCCGATCTGGCGCTGATCAACGATTTCCTTGGCCTGATGCAGACCCATGAGGCCGATTTCACCTTGACCTTCCGCCAGCTCGGCAGGATTGCCGGAGGCGGCGTGGCACAGGATCTCTTCCCGGAAACCGACGCGCTGATCGCCTGGCTGATCCGTTGGCGCGCAAGGCTTGGCACGGAGCGCCCGGCAGAGATGATCGAAGCCGAGATGCAAACCATCAACCCTGCCCTCATCCCCCGCAACCACCGCATTGAGGAGGCAATTTCGGCGGCGGTCTATGAGGATTATTCGTTCTTTGAACGGCTGACACAAGCACTGGAACGGCCATTTGAAGAATTGGAAGACACCGCGGATCTCAGAGTGCCGCCGAAAGCGGAAGAGAGAGTGGCGCGAACCTTTTGCGGGACGTGACACTCCAACGCTATACCCAAACCTCTATTCAAGGCAGTCTATCGTCCAGTAGCAATAAACCATATGCAGCAGCGGGCGTAAGTCACTGAAACCAAATGCAGGCTCAAACGTTCCCTCCAGCGACAAACCTTGGGGGACGACTCGATGAGATGCAAAACGCTGCTGCTGGCCTTAAGCCTGATATGCCTGAGCGGCGCATCTCTCCCTCCAAAAGACGCCCTTCCCGAGCAGGGACCCGTGCCCGATAGCAAACCGAAAACCGCAACCGATACGCCAGATGCTTCCTCTGGCGTTAAAGGCCCAGATACAAAAGATCCAGACACAAAAGATGACGTCGGCAAGCCCGGCGATAAATCCGCCCTGGTTCCGGCACCGGACACTGTTCCCGTGCCGACGCCCTCACCCGCCGCGCCAAGCCCTACCCCTTCCCCTGCTCCGGCCTCACCTGCTCCGCCTCCGCCAGCATCGGCAGAACCGGCACCGGCCCCCACACCAGCTCCGGCACCCGCACCGCCTCCCCCAATCATGACGGAGGACCCGGAGGCCTATGGGCAGTGCCTTAAGGATCTGAAGGCGGCGGGCGCGCAATTTACCGAACGGCCCCGGATCGATGACGGCGATGGTTGTGGCATCGACAAGCCGCTGGAGGTGACGGATATCCTGCCGGGCGTCAGCCTGAAGCCGAAGGCAACTCTCCGCTGCGCGGCGGCGTTGGAATTGTCGGAATGGATGCGCACGCTGGTTATTCCCGCCGCCGATCAGGCCCTTCCCGACAAAGGTAGGCTGAAGGCCGTGGACCAGGCCTCCTCCTATATCTGCCGTAACCGCAATAGCCGCAGCGATGGCAAGATGTCCGAACATGCCAAGGGCAATGCGCTGGATATTGCCGGTTTCGAATTTGAAAAAGGCGATGTTCCGATGAAGATCGTGCCGGACAGCGAACCAACCCTGCCCGGCGCGTTCCAGCGCACCATCAATTCCTCAGCCTGCCTGTATTTCACCACCGTTCTGGCACCCGGAGCCGATGAGACCCATAAGGACCATATGCATCTCGACCTGATCAAACGCCGCAACGATTACCGCGTCTGTCAGGAGCCGAATTGATCGAACCCGGCTCTCTCAGAACTTCTGAGAGATGGCGATTTTGAAATAACGACCGGCCTCGGAGTAAAGCGCATTGGCGTTAGCGACGTCCTTTACTTCAAGCGCGTCGTAATATTGCTTGTCGAACAGATTGTAGACACCAGCCTGAAGGCGCAGGCCCTGGGCCTGTTCCGGCTCCCACCAGCCCGTCAGATTGACGACGCCGTATCCGGCTGGCTTGGTGGACGCGCTGGAGTCGTCGGAGACGGCAGCAGCGGCCACCAGGCTGACATCCGCGCCCCAGGTCTGCCGTTCATAGCCGACACCGACAATGGCTTTCAGCGGCGCTACCGTGCTCAACAGCTCGTCGGTATCCAGATCCACGCCACGCGCATAGAACATCGAGCCATGCAGGTTGATGCCGTTGGTGAAGGTCTTGTGGCCCTCGATCTCGACGCCGCTGATGCGGACATTGGCGCGGTTGATATATTCATAGGTCCCAAGCACATAGCCGGTGGTGCGGATGATGTCCGAGGTGTCGATGAAATTCTTGTAGCGGGTGGTAAAGGCGCTGATCCGGCCACCGAAATCCTCGTTGCCAAGATTGGCACCGACATCGAAGCCCCAGCTGGTTTCCGGCTTCAGATCGGGATTACCAATGGAGCGGTAAAGGGGCGAATTGTCGTAATCGACATAGAGTTGATAGGCGTTGGGTGATTTAAACGCCGTGGAGAACTGGGCATAAAGCTCCGCATCCGGCGTTGCCTGCCAGGCGGCACGCAGCTTGGGCGACAGGTGGGCACCATCCTGCCCCTCAGGCATGGTTCCCTTATAGGTGTCGGTCTCCTGCGGGTCTTCCTTGTACCAATCGACACGCAGGCCAGGCGTCAGCGAAACGGGGCCGTTGCCCAGCGAAATCTTGTCCTCGACAAAAGCGCCGAGCTTGTAGGAATTGACATCAGGCGAATAGGATTGGTTGGTGTGGTAATAGGCGCAACCGGATACGTAGGTGACTGAGCAGGTGTCCTGACCGGCGAGATAATAGCTGCTCTGGCTGAAGCGAATATCGGTGCCAAAGATCAGCTTGTGGTTCAGAGCACCAGTGCTGAAATCGGAATTGGCATAGCCATTGAACCCGTAATCACGCTGTTCGCTTTCCATGGACCGCTCGTAAATGCCGATTGGAGCCGTCAGGCGGTAGCTGGATGTGCCTTCCACGCGGGTCGCGCGCTGCCAATAGAGGGTGGCGAAGGCGCTGTCGATCAGGCTGTCGGCAGAGGTGCTGTCATAGACGTAGTCAAGCGAAACCCGGTCGCGGCCCTTGTCCTGGATATAATCGTAATCACCGGCGCGATAGGTCGTGCCGTAGCTGGTATTGGACTTATAATCCTTCTTGGAATTATAGTCGTAATGCTCCGCTGTCAGGCCAATCGTATGGCCGCCCTCCAGCTCCTGGCGAATCTTGAACAGGAAATTGCGGTCGTTATAGCTCATCGGATCGGCTTCCGTCCGCGTTCCCCTGGTGCCGCCGACATCGCCTGTTGTTTCGGTCTCATGGCCGTATTTGTAGGAGGACTGGAACAGCACCGAGGTATTGTCGAATTTCTTGGCAATCGCGCCTGAGGCCGTCAGCGACCGGTCCGAGCCATCATAGCCAAGCTTGGCGATACCGCCAAAGCTCTTGCCATCGCCAATCAGGTCCTCCGGCTCATAGGTATGCAGGAGCAACGCGCCCCCGAGCGCACCGGACCCGGCGCGGCTGGAATCGGCGCTGTGCAGCACGTCCACCGACGACAGCGAATTGAAATCATAGGTGTCGGCACCGCCGCCATAGCTATAAACCGTGTCGAAGAAATAGGGCACCGGAATGCCGTCGATGGTCGTCAGCACCCGGTCGGCCTCCAGGCCGCGAATGTTGACGCTCTTGGAATTCTTCACATAGGTCACACTCGGCTCGACCGTATTGCCGAGGTCATCGACATCGTCGATCTGCTTCTTCTGCAATTGCTCGGCCGAGGTATGGGTCGCCACCGGCGTGTCTTCCACGGAACCCTTTACAACCTTCTGGCCCTTGACGGTAATGGTCGAAAGTTCGGTCTGGCCATTAGAGCCGCTGTTTTCCGCCGTTTTTGCCGCTTCCTGCGCGATGACAGGCACGGCCGCATAGAAGGAGCAAAGTGCCGTGCAGGCAAGCAGAACAGGTCGAATTCCCCGAAAAGACATGGTGCAAACTTTCAATACGGCGCACGAAACCCCTCGGCCGCAGGGCAGTGCAGCCGGCTTCGCACGCAATTGGTCGTCCCCGAAACAAGCCGCCGTCAGAAAAGACGCGCCTTAATTCGGACACTTATTAAACATGATTTTTTATGTCAAGATTAAAAACATGATTAAATAAATCATGTTATATTTTGCACTTTAGTGATGTAAAGCAACGCAGCACTATTCTTTAAAACAGGCCTTCGACCAGCCCATCATCATCAAGCCGGATGGTTTCGGCTGCCGGCTTTCTCGGCAGGCCGGGCATGGTCATGATATCGCCAGTGATCGCCACAATGAAACCAGCACCGGCGGACAGACGGACGTCGCGTACATGCACTTTATGGCCCTCGGGAGCACCGAGCAGTGAGGGATCGGTAGAGAAGGAATACTGGGTTTTGGCGATGCAGACCGGCAGGTCGCCATAGCCCATAGCCTCGAACTGGGCGAGCTGATCGATGACAGCACGGTCCGCCGTCACGCTTCCCGCCCGATAGATCCGCTTGGCGACCGTCTCGATCTTGGCAAACAGCGGCATGTCGTCTGGGTACAGAGGCTGGAAATCGGCAATGCCACTATCAGCCATGGCCGCCACTTTCCTCGCCAGTTCCTCAATGCCCGCGCCACCCTCGGCCCAATGACGGCAGAGCACGGCTTCGACGCCGATACGGGCGGCATAGTCCTGCAAGGCTGCGATTTCCGCCGGCGTATCCGACAGGAAATGGTTGATGGCGACAATGACAGGCACACCAAAGCCCCGGACATTTTCCACATGCCGCCCAAGGTTGACAGCACCCCGGACCAGGGCGGCCACATCCTCGTGGCCAAGCTCCGTTTTGGCAACACCACCGTTCATCTTCAGCGCCCGCACCGTGGCGACGATCACGGCAGCTGCCGGGCGAAGACCGGCCTTACGGCATTTGATATCGAAGAATTTCTCAGCACCCAGATCGGCACCAAAGCCCGCTTCCGTCACCACATAATCGGCAAGCTTCAGGGCTGCCCTGGTCGCCACCACCGAATTGCAGCCGTGGGCGATATTGGCAAACGGGCCGCCATGCACCAGCGCCGGATTGTTTTCCAGCGTCTGCACCAGATTGGGCTGCATCGCCTCTTTCAGCAGCACCGTCATGGCTTGATGGGCCTTGATATCACGGGCATGCACGGGCGTCTTGTCACGCCGGTAGCCGATGACGATCTGCCCCAACCGCTCTTCCAGATCAGCCAGATCGCGGGCCAGACAGAGGATGGCCATCACTTCGGAAGCAACCGTGATATCGAAGCCGGTTTCGCGCGGAAAGCCGTTGCGAACGCCGCCCAGCGCCCCGACCATCTCGCGCAACGCCCGGTCGTTCATGTCCACCACCCGCCGCCAGGCGATACGGCGCGTGTCGAGATCCTGCTCATTACCCCAGTAAATGTGGTTATCGATCATCGCCGCCAGCAGATTATGCGCGGAGGTGATGGCATGGAAATCGCCGGTGAAATGCAGGTTAATGTCTTCCATCGGCACGACCTGCGCCCGCCCGCCACCGGCAGCGCCACCCTTGACCCCGAAACAGGGACCAAGCGACGGCTCGCGCACGCAGACCATGGCCTTGGCGCCGATACGGTTCAGCCCATCCACCAGGCCGACCGTGGTCGTGGTCTTGCCCTCGCCTGCTGGTGTCGGATTGATTGCCGTCACCAGGATGAGCTTGCCATCCTGGCGATCTTCAAGCGAATGCAGGAATGAAGCGCTGATCTTAGCCTTGTCATGGCCATAGGGCTGCAAATCACCGGGGCTGATTCCCAAACGCTCGCCAATCTGCGTGATCGCAAGCTTGGATGCTGCACGTGCAATTTCAATATCCGACATCAGCCTCTTAACCCTGTCTCTCCACCGTTTCCGGCACTTTTCCTTCAGGTCGCTCGCACTACAGCGCCGCGCATTGACCCTTTATATCAAGTCTTCAAGATGCTCACGCATCCCTGCCGCGAAAGCATTGAAAATATCGCAAAGGCATCAGCTGCTTGGGATATTTGCAAAGGCAATACGATTGTCCATCTTCCATGGCGCATCGTATTACCGCATAATTCAGCGCGCCCGGTAGAGCGCGACACAAAAATTCTCGTGCTTGCGGAAAATCTCGGTCAATCCATGAAACAGCCCACCCCGACCAACTCATCGGCAGGGCAAAATAACAGGCTAAATCATCATGAAAGCCCTGCATGATCCATCCCATTTTAAGGTAGGATTTTACGGATAAGGAATTATGCAGGCACTAGTGCATCGATCCAAACGGAGGCTTCAGCCGAGTTTGGAAAAATCGATGCATAAACAAAAAATGAGTGCACGAAAGCATGAACGAAGTGAATGCGTCAGTGCACTAGGCGCGGCAAGCTCAACAGAAGGCGCTTATTTTCGCAAGACACGTTATTACCTTGACTTTTAGGGGGACTGGCGCTCATTTGACACTCACTTCAATGCATTTCCGACCGCATGGACGCGGAAGCGCCACAGCGGAAGAAATACAACCGAAGGCAAGCATCGACACAACCAGATCAACTAAAGCGAAAAATATATATTTTTTCGCTAATGAGTTCACAGGGTTTTGAAAGACATTTTTTGAAATTAATCGATAAGAACTTTCGAAAGCTCTAGGATTTAATATATAAAATCTCCCTATATCCGCTTCGTCGCCAAACACACCGCCCTTACCTCAAATTCAGTCGCCCCACATGTTGATCGCCGAGCGCCAGACACTGCTCAGTACAGAAATAACCGCTATGGAAAGCCGTGAGCATTGTGCGGATATCCTGCGCACTGTTGCCCAGGCATTTGGCCTGTCGCATGGCAGTATCCTGATCGCACCTTGTGCCACCGATGTGCACCTCATGCCGCTGGTCATGGAGACGACTTTGCCGATGGAATTCGGCCATGAATTCGACCGTCACCAGTTCGTTAAATTTTGCCCGGTGGTCAAGAAATTCGCCGGCTCGATCCTGCCGCGAACCTGGGACATGAAATTCAGGGAACCGAATGACATGGCGGAGGAATGGCCGCCTGCCATGCGCGACCTGATGGTGCGCTTCAAGCTGATCGTCGGCGTTGTCTTCATTTTCCCCTCCCTTGATTCCCGGCTGTATTTCATGCGGTTCGATGGGGATCGCTCACCTCTCTCCCAATGCGAGGTCAATGAACTGGGCATGCTGGCAATGGCGGTTTTCGACCAATACGACCGTCTTCGCCGCACCGAGTTGATGAATGTCGATGTTCTCTCCGTGCGCGAACTGGAAGTGCTTCGCTGGACGGCGCAGGGCAAAACCTCGGTAGAAATTGGCCAGATCCTCAGCCTCTCCGACCACACCATAAACGCGTATATGACAACAGCTATGAAAAAGCTGGATTGCGTCAACCGGACGCAATTGGTAGCAAAGGCCATTAGGCTGAAGCTCATTCAATAATTCATTTGCTTCAGCCAAGCCAAAAGGGAGGCTTTTCAATTGGCTTGGCGCTTTGACGAAACGCGGCACCGTCCGCTTCAGGATTTTCATTCAATCGGATTGCAGGAATGTGACGTCGCCAATCTCACCCAGACCCTAAATGTCTGCGGCTTTTGGCGACTGGATATAGATCAGGGCCATTTATATGGCTCGCCGCATTTTTCTAAGCTCTATGAGATAGACCATTCGGAAGGTCCGCTGAACGTAAAGGATCTTTGCGATCGCATGCACCCGCAGGACGTGGACCAGGTGATGGACAGCTATTATCGCGCCGCCACCAGTCGCGGTGTTTTCCACAATATCCACCGGATCATCACCACAGGCGGCACCTTGAAATATATTCGTACCGTCGGTCTCTATTATCCCGTCGAGGGCGTATCCGGCGAATATCGCGGCATGCTGCATGAGTTGTTTCCACTGGAACCCACGGCAAGCTTCATCGAATTATAAGACATGGCCCGGCGGTCTGCCCGCCGGGCCATTGACCGTCAACGTTGCAGAACGGCTCGCAATTCCACCATATTGGCGCGCACACGCAGCGTGTAGAAGCCCATGGTCGAGAGGTGGTTCGGCATGAGCAGGCCGTCCTCGCTGCCGTTGGAGACAATCATCGGCTGAACCTTCAGCGCAGCTTCGAACTGCTTTTCCAACTCCGCCCAGATCGCTGTCAGGTTACGCTCGCGCACCACGTCGATGAAATCGGCCTTTGCCGCCTGAAACAAGGCGTATTGTCCATAGAGCTGACCATAAGCGAACCAGAAACGGTCGTCGGCCCGCGTGTCGAACCAGCCGCCATTATGCTCTTCGGAGCGGCGGCGCAAAATGTCGGATGTGTTGCCGAGGTCGCTGGCCAGCCCGTCGAGCAGTTTGACGAGATTGTCAGCCCGGGCATCGAACACCGCCTTGCAGGTTTCCAGATCGGAATTAAACCCGCGCCAGCTGGTAATCGCCGCACGATAATAGCTGGGCGTCGGCGTCTTGAACCCGAAAGGATTGGAGCCGAAATACCAGGTGCCTTCGTTGAACTGGATATTGCCACGCGCATCCTGCAGATCGGTGTTGATACCGGAAGTACCCCTCACCCGGCCAAGATCGTCAGCCAATACGATGCCAACCCGGCGCGCCACCTGATTGATACCGCGCTGGAACGAGGCCTTGTTGTCAAAGAACGGCGTGTCATCCCAGCTCATCCCGAACAGGCCAAGCTTGTAGAGCAGCGTCGAGGATACCCAGACATTCTGGTTAACATTGTAGTCCGTCAGGTCGGCAACCGTGGTGACGATAGCGGAATTCTGGCAGGTGCCGGGCTTGTCGGCGATCTGCTGTCCGGCGGCGACCTTGCGGTCAGCAAAGCCATAGGCCTTGGCGAAGGCCGGATCAAAGCCATACCAGACCTGGGTGCGCCACAAAAACTGACCGTAAGCCGCAATCAGCACCAAGACGATCAGCGCGACGGAGCCACGGAAAATATAGGCCCTGCGTCCCGCTTCGCTATGGCGGGCGCGGAAGGGCCAGGCCACCGCCGTATAGAGAAGATTACCGCTGCGCCGAAGCGCTCCCCAGAGCCCTCGGAAAAACCCCGTTAGCGCATTCAGCATCTGCCCTGTCTCCCGTCCTGTGGTCATGGCAACGGCGGACGCCCGGCGTCCGGTCACTGCTCAACAGATATGTCTGCCCATCAACAATAACAACGACAAACCGCGTTTTTAACGACACAAGGTTTTCAGGTGGCGATATTTTTGAAAAACAACCGGTTGGACTTGTCGACTGTCAAATATCAGCGCACGCTTCACCATTGAACAGTTCATCCCAATGCAGGCGGCAGAAGGACACATATTTCTCGTTGCCGCCAACCTCAATCTGCGCACCTTCGCGCATCACCTGGCCGCTCGCATCGAAGCGCGCATTCATCGTCGCCTTACGGCCGCAATGACAGATCGTGCGGATTTCGCGCAATTCATCGGCAATCCCCAGCAGCAGCCGGGAGGCGGGAAACAGCTGGCCCTGGAAATCCGTGCGCAGGCCATAGGCCATGACCGGAATATGCAGGCGGTCGGCAATCCGCGCCAATTGCCAGACGTGGTGCTCGCTCAAAAAATTGGCCTCGTCGACAAAAACGCAGGCAATCGGCTCGCTTGCATGCATGGCCTCGACCACGGCAAACAGATCGGTGCCCGGCTCGAAGGTTTCGGCCGGGCTGGATAGCCCGATGCGCGAGGCGACCCGGCCACGCCCGGCCCTATCATCCAGTGCGGCGACAAAAATCACCGTGCGCATGCCGCGCTCCTGATAATTGTAGGAGGCCTGCAACAGCATGGTGGATTTACCGGCATTCATGGCGGCATAATTGAAATACAGCTTGGCCATTGGCACGATTTCCTGCGTTTGGTCTCTTTGCGCCGCCATGCAGCACAAAAACGAGGCGCTTTTAACCCGCAAAATCGAAAATCCCACGATTTCTGCCAGTTTTTCGACAAGAGTTTAGACAGGACCGTGCCACAAAATCCTACCCCGGAAGGCATCGTCATAAAAAAAATCAACCACACGGATGCCTTCCCCCTCTGCACCCGAGCAGCCCGGATTTGCGGCGATAGAGCACATTTTCAGGTCGGGATGACAAAATGTCGCAAATAACCCCTATGGACCGGCGCGAACACGCAGGCTTGCCTCAGCTGTTTATGTATTCATAATGCCGGGAACTAAAAAAGGAGCAGAATATGCCGATTGCCAAGACACTGAAATTTGCACTGCCGAAATACGCTCTGGCCTTGGCCGGATGCGTCGCAGCATTCAGCCCGGCTGCCTTTGCGGCGGAAGCCGCCAGTTGCGGCACCGTTCGCATCTCGGATGTCGGCTGGACGGATTTGGCATCCACCAATGCCTCCTTCGTCACCGTTCTGGAGGCCCTGGGTTACAAGGCCGACGTCAAGACGCTCGGCGTGCCCGTGACCTATTCCTCGATGAAGAACAAGGATATCGATGTTTTCCTCGGCAACTGGATGCCAGCCCAGAAGGAAGCCATCCAGCAATATCTCGATGACAAGTCGATCGACAGCGTCGCCGTCAACCTTGAAGGCGCCAAATACACGCTGGCCACCAATGCCGCCGGCGCCAAGCTCGGCATCAAGAGCTTCAAGGACATTGCCGCCCACAAGGCCGATCTGGACGGTAAGATCTACGGGATCGAGCCGGGCAATGAAGGCAATGGCATGATTGTGTCGCTGATCGACGGCGACAAATTCGGCCTCAAGGGCTTCAATGTCGTTGAAAGCTCGGAACAGGGCATGTTGAGCCAGGTGACCCGTGCCGACAAGGAAAACAAGCCGGTGATCTTCCTGGCCTGGGCGCCGCATCCGATGAACACCGCCCACCAGATCACCTATCTCGCCGATGGCGACGACACGGTGTTCGGCCCCAATTACGGTGGCGCGACGGTCTATACGGTGGCGCGCGGTGGCTATGCCAAGGAATGTCCAAATGTCGGCAAGCTGCTGACCAATATGAAGTTCTCGCTCGACATGGAAAATGCCATCATGGGCAAGATCCTTGATGACGGCGAGGATGCCGACAAGGCTGCCAAGACCTGGCTGAAGGCCAACCCGGCTGTGATCGAGCCCTGGCTGGCTGGCGTCACCACCAAGGATGGCAAGGACGGACTGGCGGCTGTTAAGGCCAAGCTTGGCTTGTAAGCACCACTGGCAGTCTATCCAATAATCGCCGCTGGCCGTCTGCAAATGGCAATTTCTGCGCTTGAATGATGCAATCGCATTTCCAAACGGAAAACCGCTTCGCACTTTTCCTGGAATGCTTGTACTCACGTACGTTAAGTACGCTCCGTTCCGGTTCTCGAAATCACCATTTTCGCCAGGCCAGCAGCAATTCTTGAACAGACTGTGAACGATAGCGCCGGGGCGAAACATTGCGCCCTGGCACCGCTATTCCTTATTCTCTTTTTTACGCATTTCCTGCAAATGCTCGAAAGGATGCGTTTCAGTGGATTGGCTGACTGATTTCAAAATTCCCATCGGCCCCACCGCCAAAGTCGTTGTTGACTGGCTGACGGCCAACGGAGCCTGGTTTTTCGACTGGCTCTCCCACCTCATTTCAAGCAGTATCGATGGCGTGCTGTTCGTGCTGCAATATCCCCACCCGCTGGTGACAGCACTGGCCATCAGCATTATCGCCTGGCTGTTGCGCCGCTCCCTTCTGGTGGCGATCTTCACCTTTCTCGGCCTGGCGCTGATCATCAACCAGGGCTATTTCAAGGAAACCACCGAGACGCTGGCGCTGGTTCTGGCCTCCACCGCCGTCTGCATGGTGATCGGCGTGCCGCTCGGCATCCTGGCCGCTCGCCGCGCATGGATCTACGCGCTGATGCGCCCAGTCCTGGACCTGATGCAGACCATCCCGACCTTCGTCTATCTCATTCCAGCCCTGATCCTGTTCGGTCTCGGCATGGTGCCGGGCCTGATCGCCACGGTGATCTTTGCCGTCCCCTCGCCCATTCGCCTGACCCGGCTCGGCATCGTCTCCACCCCTTCCTCCCTGGTGGAAGCTGCCGTTGCCTTCGGCGCCACGCCCACCCAGGTCTTGCGCAAGGTGGAGTTGCCCTATGCGCTGCCACAGATCATGGCAGGGCTGACCCAAACCATCATGCTGTCGCTGTCCATGGTGGTGATTGCCGCCCTGGTCGGCGCTGCCGGTCTTGGCGTTCCGGTGGTGCGGGCGCTGAATACCGTCAATATCGCCAGAGGTTTCGAAGCAGGCCTTTGTATCGTCATTCTAGCGATCATTCTGGATCGGATGTTCCGCATTCCATCGGCGGGAGATGACCAATGAGCGATGCAGTCATCTTCGGAAATGTCGACATCATCTTCGGCGATCGGCCACAAAAGGCACTTGCCCTGTTGGATCAGGGCCGGACACGCGACGAGATCAACACGGAAACCGGCCTGATCCTTGGCGTGGCCAATGCCTCGCTGACCTTGAAGGAAGGCGAAATCCTGGTGTTGATGGGTCTCTCCGGCTCCGGCAAATCGACACTGCTGCGGGCCGTCAACGGGTTGGCGCCCGTGGTGCGCGGCTCGGTGTCAGTCAAGTCGCGCAATGGCTTTGTCGATCCCTACCAGGCCAGCCGCAAGGCGTTGCGTGACTTGCGCATGCACAGCGTCTCGATGGTGTTCCAGCAATTTGGCCTGCTGCCCTGGCGCAGCGTTGCCGATAATATCGGCTTCGGGCTGGAATTGGCGGGCGTTGGCGAAAAGGAACGGCGGAAAATCGTTGCCGAGCAATTGGAACTGGTTAACCTGACGCAATGGGCCGACCGCAAGGTGGACGAATTGTCCGGCGGCATGCAGCAGCGGGTGGGTCTGGCCCGCGCCTTTGCCACCGGCGCGCCGATCCTGTTGATGGATGAACCGTTCTCGGCGCTCGATCCGCTGATCCGCACACGATTGCAGGATGAATTGCTGGAATTCCAGCACCGGCTGAAAAAGACCATCCTGTTCGTCAGCCACGATCTGGATGAGGCCTTCCGGATTGGCAACCGCATCGCCATCATGGAAAGCGGCAGGATCATCCAATGCGGCACGCCGCAGCAGATCGTCCAGAACCCGGCGGATCAATATGTCGCCGATTTCGTGCGCAACATGAACCCGATCAGCATGTTGACGGCGAGAGATGTCATGACTGCCGGTACCAGTCACACGCCGGGTCTCGGCGTCACCGCCACCGCCGCGCCGGAAACGCCGCTGATCGATATTCTTGACGCCATGGCCCGCCAGCCCGGCCTGGTCGGCGTGGTGGAGAACGGCACGGTGATCGGCGCGATCGGCGCCCAGGATGTGGTCTCGGCCCTGACCCGGCACCGCCAGACCTGACGTAGAAAGAGGCGCAGAACGACGCCATTTAGCCAAGGGCCGCTGCTTAAGGCATCATGCGTTTATAAAACCCGTGATGCCATGAGCCGCGGCCCTTGGTGCTTTCTAGGGAAGGAACGCTGGGATATGGTTGAAGCTCAGCACTTCTCCACAACCAGCCCTCACCCAGCCGCAAACCATGAGACAGCCCGATGATCGACAGCCCCTCTCCCATCCGTCCAACTGATGACGAGGCGCGGCGCCAGGCGCGGACCCTGTTGCGCAGCGCCACCCATGTTCCCTTGGGCGTTCTCGATCCGCAAACCGGAGGGCCTTTCGTCAGCCGCGTGCTGATGGGTACCATGCCGGATGGAACGCTGACCGTTCTGGTCTCACGCCTCTCAGCTCATACCCGGGCGATGCTGGCCGATCCGCGTGTATCGCTGCTGGCCGGCGAACCCGGCAAGGGTGATCCCCTCGCCTATCCGCGTCTCACCGTTCAATGCCTTGCAAGCCCGGTGGAACCCGATAACGACATGCATCAGGCGATGCGCCGCCGCTTTCTGGCCCGTCATCCCAAGGCAAAGCTCTATAGCGATTTTCCGGATTTTTTGTTTTTTCAGCTGGCACCGCAGCGCGCCGCATTGAACGGCGGGTTCGGAAAAGCCTTCCTGCTAGATGGAGAGGATTTGTTGATTCGAACAGAGCTTACGTTCGCCGACGGTAAAACCGAGGCTCAAACCATACAAGATTTAGGGTATGGACTTCTGCAAATCATAAAAAATCCCCCTTATCATAAGGGGCAAAAGCCGAAGGGAAAAGTCACAATCTGCGGTCTGGATGCGTCGGGAATCGACTTTTTTTGGGGTAAAAGGCTGTTTCGCTGCGAATTTGAGCGTGAAATTGTGTCTTTGGACACACACCCTTCACTCCAAACTAATTAAGATGAAACGATACCTTAAATTTAGGCATATACAATCCTCCTCATATTGCTAGACTCAAGGCGTAGGGTTTCTTGTGGGATGCAACAACCAGGGCCTGCCATGTGTGCAGGCCAATCGCTTCAAAGGAAGATTGAGAGATGAAAGCCAATGACTTGTCTGATCACTCGAATGCGGCTGCCGGCCTCCTCACGGCTATGGCCAATCCTAAGCGACTGATGATTCTATGCAGCCTGGTTCAAGGTGAGGTGCCGGTTGGCGTCTTGGCCTCGCAGGTTGGCTTGAGCCAGTCAGCGCTGTCCCAGCACCTGTCCAAGCTTCGCGCCCAGAAGCTGGTCAAGACCCGCCGCGATGCCCAGACCATCTATTATTCCAGCACGTCGGATGCCGTCATGAAAGTGCTCGGCACGCTCGAGGATATATTCTGCCATCAGGAAAGCAGCAGAAACGCTGCTTGAATGATAACGCTGACATAACAGCTTAATCTAAAACAAAAGGCGGCTTGATGTTAAAAATACATCGGCCGCCTAGACTTTTCCTGACTGAACCGCGGGAAACAGATCAGCAGGACATCAGCCAGCGCGCATCTGCATTAATGGCTATTCCTGACAGTAAGCTGAACAGGCAATCTGCTTCATAAAACTTCAGATTTTCAAAATCCGTTGGCGACCTATATTCTGGCGCTCGTCTGATGACGCAAACAGGCCTGTCCGGCCAGCAGATGACAGACCCCGAACCACCAATGCAGTTCGGAGCCCGCTCTCTTCAAAAAAGCGTCTGTTCCTGCTCCTGCATACTTCAAATCCCGTGGGATTGAGAGAGTCATGCAGCAGTGGCCGCCGGTCGATCGATGCTGTCGAACTGCCCTTCGATCCTGCATCTGATCATGCTGGCATATACCCATGGCGAGCTTGCGCCGACCTTGCCCGCTGAACGTGCAATCCGCGATGCTTCCGTGTTTTGCGTTTTATCAAATGCAGAAAAACGCTGCGCCGTCCGCGCGCTTCAACTCCATTTCCTTCTTTTTCCCATTCTGGTTTGAGGAGGACATTATGCATCAGGATAAACACTGGTTTTGCTGATTATTCAGGATAGCCGCCCTCTGGCCGCTTGACGGCACAAGGCCGGCTGCTACTTTGACCGCGCGGTAAATTTATGCGGAGCGGCTGGCCTAGAAGGACGGCTGATTTGCCAGTTACAGCGCCATATGTCCATGTCACTGCGGCATGACCGTCAATGTGTGAGACGCGAGCCCGCAGCCGATTGAACGACCGGATATGGCCCCGAAACCACTGACAGGGCCCGCGGAAAGGGCCATGGAGAGTATCATGTCCAATCGCACCACTATTCCCAACGACCTGCGCGCCTTCTGGATGCCGTTTACCGCCAACCGTCAGTACAAGCAGGAGCCGCGCCTGTTCGTTGGCGCCAAGGACATGTATTACACCACCCATGATGGCCGTCAGGTTCTGGATGGCACGGCGGGTCTGTGGTGCGTCAATGCTGGCCATTGCCGCCCGCTGATCACCGAGGCGATCCGTCAGCAGGCGGGCGAACTGGATTATGCCCCCGCCTTCCAGCTCGGCCATCCCAAGGCCTTCGAGCTGGCCAACCGCTTGGTGGATATCGCTCCTGCCGGCATGGAGCATGTGCTTTATACCAATTCCGGCTCTGAATCGGTCGAGACCGCGCTGAAGGTGGCGCTGGCCTATCACCGGGTCAAAGGCAATGGCTCGCGCTTCCGCCTGATCGGCCGCGAGCGCGGCTATCACGGCGTCAATTTCGGCGGCATTTCGGTGGGTGGCATCGTCTCCAACCGCAAGATGTTCGGCACGCTTTTGACCGGCGTAGACCACATGCCCCATACCCATTTGCCAGAAAAGAACGCTTTCACCAAGGGACAGCCCGAGCATGGCGGCGATCTCGCCGCTGAACTGGAGCGCATCGTCACCCTGCATGACGCCTCCACGGTCGCTGCCGTCATCGTCGAGCCGGTCGCAGGCTCGACCGGCGTGCTGATCCCGCCGAAGGGCTATCTGCAAAAGCTGCGCGATATCTGCACCAAGCACGGCATTCTGCTGATTTTCGATGAAGTCATCACCGGCTATGGCCGTCTTGGCGCACCGTTCGCCGCCCAGTATTTCGATGTGACGCCTGACATTATCGTCACCGCCAAGGGCCTGACCAATGGCGTCATCCCGATGGGCGCGGTGTTCGTTACCGCCGAAATCCACGATGCCTTCATGTCCGGCCCGGAACATATGATCGAGTTTTTCCACGGCTATACCTATTCCGGCAACCCGATTGCATCAGCCGCAGCGCTCGGCACGCTCGATACCTACCGGGACGAAGGCCTGCTAACCCGCGCCAGCGAGCTTGCCCCTTATTGGGAAGAACAGCTGCACAGCCTGGCCGATTGCCCCAATGTCATCGACATCAGAAATATCGGCCTGATCGGCGCCATCGAGCTGAAACCCATCGACGGCGAACCCACCAAACGCGCCTTCAACGCCTTCCTCAAAGCCTATGAAGACGGTTTGCTGATCCGCACCACCGGCGACATCATCGCCCTGTCGCCGCCGCTGATCATTTCCAAAGCCGAAATCGACCAATTGTTCGACAAGCTGCGCAAGGTGCTGATGAGCAATATTTAGTGTTATCTGCACTTTGCATCGTTTGAAGGCGGCAGTTTTTTGCCGCCTTTTTTCATGCTCGCCGGAATAACGTGTTGAAAGCGCTTTTCCGTATGTCGCCATCGGAACATCCACACACGTCGATACAGTATACCATCCCTTATTTTTCAATTGCTTACAGATAAAAACCAATTACTCACCCCTCCTGAAGATGATCTAATTGCGCCATTGTTGACACTTTGTTGCACTCCGCCGGGGATTGAGTATTCCCCACGCAGAGGCATGCGAAGATGAGGGAAACGCGCATGGATATCGCCACACATGCCGCATCCATCTCCAGCTTGTCGCTGCAAGCAAAGCTTGAAATTGTCCTACGCAAGGCAGCCGCCCTGCTACCAGCTGATATCGGCAACCGCCTGCTGGCGCTTATAACCCCACATCGATTGCCATCATGGCAGGCGTTGTGCTGATCTGGGCAGGATCGCATTTCTTTGGCGTTGGGAAATCGCTGACGTGATTCTGCTGACGGCTGGCTGGATCACGATCGGTGGCGCTGGGCTTGAGGGTGGAAAAAATTGTTGGCCTTCGCGGTCGGCACCAACAGTGCGCGCAACGATGCCGACCTCGACAAAGCAGCCAAAGATCTGGCGGATGCCGTCACCATTCTCGGCGTTGATGTCGTGCTGGGCCTGCTGCTCAAGGGCAAGCCAAAAGGAACTTTTAAGACCACTTTCCTAGAGGGAAGCAAAGTGCCGAGCTACGGCGAGTATGCACGTGTTATGCGAAAGGCCGGACCAACCCGTATGTATGAAGCGAGGTTGATATTCACCCGCAAACTTTACGCTGGCCAAGGCGGAACGCGGTTGGGAGACAACCGGGCTACGATCGGTCGCAATTTCTATCCCGAATCGAAGCCATTGGCGGGAGCCATTACCGATCTGCGCAAAACCGTCTATCATGAGCGAGTTCATCAGCGCCTCACCCAAGCTTTGTCCCTGTTGGGCCGGCCCGCTCTTTATAGCAGGATGAGTGCCTATAAGAGATCATACATATTGCGCTACATTGAAGAGGCAGCTGCTGAGTCCTACGGCTTGGCCAAAACACAAGGGCTTCGGAACAGTGACTATGCGGGAATCCAATTCCCGCTGAACGGTAAATACGGCATCACCGTTCTGGATATGAAACGTGAAGCGCAAGGTATCCTGCTCGGTCCGGTAACCGTAGGAGGAGCGACAATGAACGCATACTATGGCTTGATCGAAGATGCTCGCTGAGGAAGAGGCACGAAAGGCGCTCCGCGATTTCCTTGTGCAAACGCGTCACACGCCCTTGCGGGAAAGCCTGACGACGGCAGAGCGAGGAATGATCGAGAACCGAGACGCCTGGGTGATCAGTGGCATGTTCGAAGGTTCCCCCGAAGACCAAGACTGGATGTATTTTCTCGTTCAGCCGACGCTTTATTTTGTCGATGCCGCCACGGGAACGGTGTTTGGCTTTGAAACCGAGCGTGGGCGCACGATCTTCAAGTAAAGAATTTCAGCTTGATTTGATTGCGCCTCTTCACCCCCTCGGATAAATGAAATTTTCCAGTATCTGGCCCCGTTCAACGAGACATATTGATCGATGGCCTTAGATAGACGGCCTTCCGGTCTTCAGGGTTTTCCGTTACATCCACAGTCAATGCGGGGAACGAAACAGAACAACCCGAAAGGCGTGCAAACCGGCATAGATCGGAACGCTGACCCAAGGAGACAACAATGAAACTTCATCTTTTAGCAAGCGCTGCTCTTGCCGCGCTTCTCGCCGCAGCCCCCGCAGCCCATGCCGACATCACCATCGGCCTGATGGCGCCGCTGACCGGCCCGTTGGCGGCCATTGGCGCGCAGATCAAGAACGGTACCGAAACCGCGATAGCCGATATCAATGCCAAGGGTGGCATTAAGGGCGAAAAGCTGGTGCTGAAGACCGCTGACGATGCGGGCGAGCCGAAGCAAGGCGTGTCCGCCGCCAACCAGTTGGTTGGCGAAGGCGTGCGTTTCGTCGTCGGCCCGGTGACGTCAGGCGTCGCCGTTCCGGCCTCCGACGTGCTGGCGGAAAACGGCGCTCTGATGGTCACGCCGACCGCCACCGCCCCAAGCCTGACCGAGCGCGGGTTGCCAACCGTGCTGCGCACCTGCGGTCGTGACGACCAGCAGGCCGATGTGGCGGCCAAATATGTGCTGGCCCATTTCAAGGACAAGAAGATCGCCATTCTCAATGACAAGGGCCAGTATGGCAAGGGTCTGGCGGATGCCTTCAAGGCCGCGCTGAACGCCGATGGCGTCAAGGAAGTGTTCAACGATTCACTGACGGCAGGCGAAAAGGATTTCAGCGCGCTCGTCACCCGGTTGAAATCGGCCAATGTCGAAGTGCTGTATTTTGGCGGCTATCATCCGGAAGCAGGCCTGCTGGTGCGCCAGATGCAGGATGCCGGGCTGAAAGCCGTGCTGGTAGCGGGCGATGGCCTGTCCAACAGCGAATATACCACCGTTGGCGGTGACGCAGCCAATGGCACGCTGTTCACCAATGCCGCCGACGCGCTGAAAAACCCGGATTCCAAGGTTGCCGCTGATGCGCTGACCGCCAAGGGTATCCCGGCGGAGGCCTTCACGCTCAACGCCTACGCCGCCGTGCAGGTTATTGCCGCTGGTATCGAAAAGGTCGGCAGCGCCGAAGATGCCGAAGCCGTCGCAAATGCAATCAAATCCGGCGAACCGATCCCGACCGCCATCGGCAAGCTGACCTATGGCGAAACCGGCGACCTCACCTCGCAGAGCTTCTCCATGTACAAATGGGAAGGCGGCAAGACCGTCGCGGCTGAGTAATTCAGTTGTAACATTAGACGCGGGTGTCATCATCCGCGTCTAATGCCGTTTATGTGCCATGAAGAGCGGGTAAAGTTCTCGCCATACCTCTTCGTATACGTTTCTGCATTGCATAAATTTTCCCGACATCACCACGCATGACTATTCCAGCCCACGTCCAGCCCACGAGAGACATGCCCATGCCCACACTGACCGAGATCGGCAATGACCAGCTTACCGTGCAGATCTCCTCGCTTGGCGCGGAGATGCAGTCCCTTCGCACAAAAGACGGCCAATCGCTGCTCTGGCATGGCGATGCGGCCTATTGGGGCGGGCGTTCGCCCATTCTGTTTCCGATTGTTGGCAAGGCCGCGGACGATACGCTGCTGATCGATGGCAAGCCCTATGCCATGGCACAGCATGGTATTGCCCGACGCCGCGAGTTTACGCTGCTGGAGGCCGGAGCCGATGTCTGTCGCCACGAACTGACCGCCGATGATGAAACGAAAGCCGCTTATCCTTTCAATTTTTCGCTGGTGCTGGAACACCGGCTGCACGGTGCGGCGCTGACGGTTGCCGCGACGGTCAGCAATCGTAGCGACACGCCCATGCCCTATGGCCTCGGTTTCCACCCGGCTTTTCTCTGGCCCTTGCCGGGGGCGGATGGCAAGCCGCATACGATCACGCTGGACAATGGCGCAGAACCACCCCTGCTACGGCTGGGCGGCGGCTTGCTGGCCGAGGAAGCCCGCCCCTCGCCTTTCCACGCCGGACGGCTGGTGCTGGACAAGAGCCAGTTCGAGGAAGATGCGATGATCTTTCCCGAGGGTGCTGGAACGAAGTTGACCTATCGCGCCGAGGATGCGGCCAGCCTGCATTTCCACTTTGAAAACCTGCCCAATCTGGCACTCTGGCAAAAGCCCGGCGCGCCCTTCATTTGCATCGAGCCCTGGCACGGCATGGCCGCCCGCCACGGCAAAAGTGGAGAGCTGGTTGAACGGCCCTATACCGTCATACTCGCTCCCGGCGACAGCGCCCGCCACGGCTTTACCGTGACCGTCGAGGCGTGAGGCTGAACACAAACGGAGAGGTGGAGCCTGCGGGACAGATCCTGATCCTGAACGGCGCCCCGCGGTCCGGTAAGTCCAGCATTGCAAAGGTGGTGCTGGACAGCTTTCCGGGCCTTTGGGTCAATCTCGGCGTTGACGTACAGATGGCCACGATCAGCGAGAGGCACAGGCCCGGCATCGGCTTGCGGCCCGGCGGCGAGCACCCGGAAAAAGAAGCGGTCGTGCAGCAGCTATATGCTGCCCTGCATGAAACGATTGCCGCCCATAGCCGGCTCGGGATCAATGTGGTGGTCGATGCGGGCTATCACCAGGCCTATTCGCGGCCTCTGCATATCCTGGATGATTGTGCGCGGCGACTGGCTGGCCTGCCGGTGCTGTTCATCGGTGTTCATTGCGCGCTCACGACAATCATGGTCCGCCGGGCCGCCTCACCAACCAATAGCGCAGTCAGCTATTTACAGGGCTCAACAAACGATCCAGTGCCGGAACCCGTGCAACGCTGGCAAATGGCTGTGCATGAGCATGGCCCCTATGATCTGGACGTCGATACCACAGACAAGACACCGGAAGATTGTGCTAGAGAGATTCTGACGGTGCTGGGTAAAGATCGCCCAAGCCCCAGCTTTTTCGAGCGGCGTTTGTCGCTCATCCAGACCTGAGACCGAAGGAGCCACATCCATGAGCCCATTGGAACGCCGTATCGACCAGGGCGTCGGCCGCGAAACCGCAGATATCGTGCTGAAAGGCGGCCGGTTTTTTGATCTCGTCACCGGTGATCTGGTGGAAAGCGATATCGCCATCTGTGGCGATACCATTGTCGGCACCTGCGGAACCTACCAGGGCCGCGAGGAAATGGACATTTCTGGCAAGATCGTCGTGCCGGGCTTTATCGACACGCATCTGCATATTGAAAGCTCTCTGGTCACGCCGCATGAATTCGACCGCTGCGTGCTGCCTTACGGCGTCACCACAGTGATCTGCGATCCCCATGAAATCGCCAATGTACTGGGCACCGAAGGCATCGAGTTCTTCCTGGAATCGGCGCTGGCAACCATCATGGATATCCGTGTGCAGCTGTCCTCCTGCGTGCCCGCCACCCATCTGGAAACCTCGGGCGCGGACCTGCCCATCGAGCGGCTTTTGCCGTTCCGCGACCACCCGAAGGTGATCGGCCTTGCCGAATTCATGAATTTTCCCGGCGTGATCCATAAAGACCCGATCTGCATGGCCAAGCTGGAGGCCTTTCAGGGCGGCCATATCGATGGTCATGCGCCGCTGCTGCGTGGCAATGACCTGAATGGCTATCTGTCGGCGGGTATTCGCACCGAGCACGAATGCACCACGGCGGAAGAAGCGCTGGAGAAGATCCGCAAGGGCATGCATATTCTGGTGCGCGAAGGCTCGGTTTCCAAGGATTTGCACGCCCTGATGCCAATCATAACCGAGCGGCTCTCGCCATTTCTGGCGCTCTGTACCGATGACCGCAACCCGCTGGATATCGCTGAACAAGGCCATCTGGATTACATGATCCGCACGGCAATTGCCCATGGTGTCGAGCCGCTGGCAATCTACCGCGCCGCCTCGATTTCTGCTGCCCGCGCCTTTGGCCTGCGGGATCGCGGCCTGGTCGCCCCCGGCTGGCGGGCCGATCTGGTGGTGGTGGACAGTCTGGAAAACTGCAAGGCCGAGACCGTCTTCTCTGCTGGCCGCCGTGTCACCGATGCGCTGTTTGCCACCCGCGAGCCGGTTGCCCCGGTGGGCCTCAACAGCGTCAAGGCCCGGATCGTCAAGTCAGCCGATTTTGCCGTGCCGGTCAGTGACGGAGAAGTGCCTGTCATGGGCGTGTTGCCGGGCAAGATCATCACCGAATACCGCCGCTACCGCCTGCCCGCCTCCGGCAACCAGACCAGCGTCGATCTCGACCGCGACATCATCAAGGTCGCCGTCATCGAGCGTCATGGCAAGAATGGCAACCATGCCAATGGCTTCGTGCAGGGCTTCGGGCTGAAAAAGGGTGCCATCGCCTCCACCGTCGGCCATGACAGCCACAATATCTGCGTGGTCGGCGTCTCCGAAGACGACATGACCATGGCCGCCAACCGCCTCTCCGACATCAAGGGCGGCTTCGTGGTGGTGGAAGACGGCAAGGTGACAGGCGAAATCCCCCTGCCCGTCGCGGGCCTGATGAGCCTTGAGCCGTTCGAGAGCGTGCGCGACACTCTCCATGAACTGCGAAAAGCGGCTTACGCGCTTGGCACCACCTTGCAGGAACCGTTTTTGCAGGTCGCCTTCCTGCCGCTGCCGGTCATCCCGCATTTGAAAATTTCCGACAAGGGCATGGTGGATGTCGATAAGTTCATGCTGATTGGGTGAGTGATTGCACCGACCTTCGACTTGTACTATATTCAGTACAAGTGGGAGATCCTGATGGATACGGTGTTTTTTTCCAAAGCCCGGGCCGAACTGGCCGGGCTGCTCGACAAGGTGAACGAGGATGCCTCGGCGGTGGAGATCGTGCGCCGGGACAAGCCCTCTGCCGTGCTGATGAGCAAGGAAGAATATGAGAGCATGGTGGAAACTCTGCATCTCCTCTCCTCGCCAGCCAATGCCAGCCGTCTGCTGAAGGCGAAACAGGCGATAGAAGCAGGCCGCTTTTCCCCGCGCCACCTCCCTGATCTGGATGACGCCTGATCCATGCTGGTCGCCTTTACAGATGAAGGCTGGGAAGATTACTGCTTCTGGCAGGAAACCGATCCCAAAACGGCGCAGCGGATCAATGCCCTGCTAAAGGACACCAAACGCCATCCCTTTTCCGGCATTGGCAAGCCAGAGCCACTGAAAGGCCAGTTTAAAGGCTTCTGGTCACGCCGCATCAGCCAGGAACACCGCCTGGTTTATGCGGTGAAAGGTCAGGATAGCGATCAGGTGCTGATCGTAGCGCAATGCCGCTATCATTATTGAAAAACTGTCACACCCGCGCGCAAAAACCGTCCAGCGCATCAAGCGTAATCACGCCCTTTTCATAGGTGCTGCGGGCATCTGGAAAAGCGATGACATCCTTCACCGTCATGTGCTCCGGCAGGCGAACTTCCTGCGGTCCGCGCCGCATGTTGAAGACGAACAGCAGTTTGTCGCCGTTCTGCTCGCGCAGAAAAGCCAGCACATCCTCGTTGATCTCAAGGAAGGACATCGTCCCATCGCGCAAAGCCGGGTGGTCTTTGCGGAAGGCCAGCATTCTCCGGTAGTGATTGAGCACCGAGTTCTTGTCCTTGTCCTGACCGTCCACCGACAAGGCCTGCTGCTCCGGCGGAACCGGCAGCCATGGTTTGCCGCTGGTAAAACCGGCCTGCGCCTTGGCTTTTTCCCAGACCATCGGCGTGCGGCATCCGTCGCGGCCCTTGAAGGCCGGCCAGAAGCGGATGCCATAGGGATCACGCAGGTCTTCAAAGGCAAGATCCGCCTCCGGCAGGCCGAGTTCCTCGCCCTGATAAAGGCAGATCGAGCCGCGCAAACTGGCAAGAATGCTGATGGCGAGCTTGGCCACCTGCGGCATCTCTTCCGGCCCCTGGGCAAAGCGCGACACATGGCGCACCACGTCATGGTTGGAAAAGGCCCAGCACACCCAGCCATCCCTAACCATGGATTGGAAGGAGGTGACGCAATCGCGAATATGCGTGGGCGTGAAATGCGGCCCCAGCAGATCGAATGTGTAGCACATATGCAGCTTGTCGCCGCCGCTGGTATAGGCGGCCACGGTTTTCAAAGACCGCGCGCCATCGCCCACCTCGCCGACCGTGGTACGGTCTGGATATTCATCCAGCAGCGCCCGCAGTTTTTGCAGGAAGCCAATATTTTCCGGCTGGGTCTTGTCGTGCAGATGCTCCTGCATGCCGTAGGGATTGACATCCGGCGCATCGAGCCCGGCATCGCCGCTGTCTGGCGCATGTGGCGGGTTGTTGCGCAATTCCTTGTCATGAAAATAATAATTCACGGTATCCAGCCGGAAACCATCCACGCCGCGCTCCAGCCAGAAACGGGTGGCGTCCAGCACCGCCTGCTGCACCTGCGGATTGTGGAAATTCAGATCCGGCTGCGAGCCAAGGAAATTATGCATGTAATATTGCTTGCGCACCCCATCCCATTCCCAGGCCGGGCCGCCGAACACCGATAGCCAATTGCTCGGCGCGGTGCCATCCGGCTTGGCATTGGCCCAGACATACCAGTCGGCTTTGGGATTGTTGCGGCTGGCGCGGCTCTCAATGAACCAGGGGTGCTGGTCGGATGTATGAGAAATTACCTGGTCGATAATCACTTTCAGGCCGAGATCATGCGCCTTGGTCATCATCGCGTCGAAATCGGCAAGTGTGCCGAACATCGGATCGACATCGCAATAGTCCGAGACGTCATAGCCCATGTCGGCCATGGGCGAGGTGAAGAACGGCGACAGCCAGATGGCATCGACACCCAGCGAGGCGATATAGGGCAAGCGCTGGGTTATGCCCTTGATGTCGCCGATGCCATCGCCTGTCGTGTCCTGAAACGAGCGTGGATAGACCTGATAAATAACCGCGCCGCGCCACCAATCACCCCCTGCTTTCACTGCGGTTTTGCTGGCTCGATCAGTTTTGGTCGGCATCTGGCCCATCCTCTGCTCAAAAAATTCGGCATCTTCAAGACTATAGGGTTCGATGCCGTGATGACCAGTGGCAATGGTCAAGTCCAGCGATCAATCCACCTTCATTCCTTTGTTACAATGCTGGCCCATAAGCCCAAGGACAGTGGCGGGGGCTTCTGCGTGATTCCCCGGCGAAATGGCACCCGATAGCAGGCTCCCGTTTCGCCGGGGGAGCATTTCAAGCGGGATAACGCTACCTGTGCGTTGAGCACCGCATCGGATCGAGGAGCACGCGCGATGAGATTGACAATCGTGACCGATGCCTGGCATCCGCAGGTGAATGGCGTGGTGCGCTCCATTGAAAACACCAATGCCGAACTGACCAGGATGGGCGTTACCGTCACCATGGTGACGCCTGCGGACTATCGCAGCCTGCCCATGCCGACCTACCCGGAAATCCGCCTGTCGCTGGCCAGCCCGTGGCGCATTGCCGCCGCGATCAAGCAAAGCCGCCCGGACCTGATCCATATCGCCACCGAAGGGCCGCTGGGTCTGTTGGCGCGGCGCTGGTGCCTGAGCCAGGGCCTCGCCTTTTCCACCAGCTATCACACCCGGTTTCCCGAATATGTCGCGGCCCGGCTGCCATTGCCGCTTTCGCTGCTCTATGCCTATGTGCGCTGGTTTCACCGCGCCGGTGGCGCGTGCATGGTAGCGACCGAAAGCCTGAAACGAGAGCTGGAAGGCCGCAAGATCGGCAATCTGCGGCTCTGGAGCCGGGGAATCGATACCGAACTATTCCACCCGCAGCCGCTTGAGGCAGATCCCTTCGGCCTGCCCCGCCCGATCTTCATGACGGTTGGCCGGGTCGCGGTGGAGAAAAACCTGCCGGCCTTTCTCGATCTCGACCTGCCGGGTTCGAAAGTGGTGGTGGGCGATGGCCCTGCCCGCGCCGAATTGGCGGAACGCTATCCTGATGTGCTGTTTACCGGCGTCAAATTCGGCGCCGAGCTGGCGAGTGCCTATGCGCAGGCCGATGTTTTCGTGTTTCCCTCGAAAACCGACACATTCGGCAATACGATCTTGGAAGCACTGGCCTGCGGCGTACCCGTGGCGGGCTTTCCCGTCACCGGACCGATCGACATCATCTCTGATCCAAAGGCTGGCGCGCTCAATGACGACTTGAAAACCGCCTGCCTTGAAGCACTGAACTGCTCTCGCAGCCATGCCAGAGCCTTGGCGGAAACCTATTCCTGGGCCTCCGCCACCCGTCAGTTCCTCGACAATGTCATCGAGGCCAAAACGCAGGGGCGCTGGCGGATGTTGATGCGGCGGAAGAAAGCAATCAACCAGGCCTTGGAAAGTTGAATCAGCGTCTTTTCCGCTTATTCTCGAACGGGTTTTCCGCCGCCTTCAGATGGATACGGATCGGCACGCCCGGCATGTTGAAATCGGCGCGCAAGCCGTTGGTGAGGTAGCGGATATAGCTTTCCGGCACGGAATCGGGCCTGGTGCAGGAAATCATGAAGGCTGGCGGGCGGGCCTTGACCTGGGTCATGTATTTCAGCTTCAACCGGCGACCGGAAACCGCCGGTGGCGGATGCTGGGTCTGGACACTGTCCAGCCAACGATTGAGCTTGGCGGTCGAGATCCGTTTGTTCCACACCATGTCGGTGTCGATGATCGATTGCATCAGCTTTTCAAGGCCATAACCGGTCTGGCCAGCCATCGGCACGGCGCGAATGCCGCGCGCCTGCGGCAGGAGCCGTTCGGTCTTTTCCCGCAGCTCGGCCAGCACCGCCTGGGGATCTTCCACCAGATCCCATTTGTTGAAGGCCAGCACCGCGGCGCGCCCTTCGCGCAGTACCAGATCGACAATCTGGATATCCTGCTTTTCAAAAGGAATGGTGGCGTCAAACACGATGACCACGGTTTCGGCAAAGCGGATGGCGCGCAATGTATCGGCCACCGACAGCTTTTCCAGCTTCTCGATCACCCGCGCCTTGCGGCGCATGCCTGCCGTGTCGAACATCTTGATGGTGCGGCCACGCCAGTCCCATTCGACCGAAATCGAATCGCGAGTAATCCCGGCTTCCGGGCCGGTCAGCAACCGGTCCTCGCCCAGGAAGCGATTGATCAGCGTTGATTTTCCGGCATTCGGGCGTCCGACAATGGCAACGCGCAGCGGCTTGGTGTCGTCATAGGCCAGATCTTCTTCGTCATCCTCACCCTCGACGGTGGGCCTGAGGACGATATCGGTCTCGGCCACATCGTCATCGTCTTCGGGAAAGGCGCGATCCACGCCGATAGCCTCAACAATGGCGTCGCGCAGGTCGATCATCCCCTGACCGTGTTCGGCGGAAATCGGCACCGGCTCGCCAAGCCCAAGCGTGAAGGCGTCGTAAAAACCGCCATCCGAACCACGGGCTTCGGACTTGTTGGCCACCAGCACCACCGGCTTGCCGCGCTTGCGCAGCATATCGGCCAGCGCCTTGTCCACATGGGTCAGGCCCATTTTCGCATCGACCACGAACAGCGACAGATCGGCCTCGTCGATGGCGATTTCGGTCTGGGCGCGCATCCGGCCTTCCAGCGTGTCTGCGCCTGCTTCTTCAAGACCGGCGGTATCGACGATGTGGAAGCGCAGGTCCACCAGCTTGGCCTCACCGGGCCGCCGGTCGCGGGTCACGCCCGGCGTGTCATCGACAAGCGCCAGCTTTTTGCCAACCAGGCGGTTGAACAAGGTGGACTTGCCGACATTGGGACGTCCGACGATGGCGACGGTAAAGCTCATGATAATCTGGTATCCGGTTATATCCAGCCCGTCTTCAAGCGGACTTTAAAACAGTAGCGCATCGGAGCGAAACCTGTGAAGCGGTTTTCGATCCGATGCGTGATGGCATGTCGGGCGGCGGCGAAAAATCCCGCCAAAAACCCTTGAA